>CAYYLZ010000051.1:2874-14576 GCA_964472725.1 uncultured Oscillospiraceae bacterium | reverse complement strand
GATGACCTCGGCCGCGTGGTTATACCTAAGGAAATAAGAAGAACCCTCCGCATACGCGAGGGCGATCCGCTGGAAATATTTACCGAAAAAGATGGAGAAGTTATCTTCAAGAAATATTCGCCCATGGGTGAACTTTCCGACTTTGCGGGTCAGATATGCGAAACTATGCACAAGACCACTAATAAGATTGCCGCGGTGGCTGACCGTGACAGCGTGATTTCCGTTTACGGCACCTCCCGGAAGGAGCTTATAGACAAGAGAATCAGCGCCGAGCTGGAGCAGATAATGGAGGGCAGACAAATGTACCAAAAAGAGCCCGGCGAGAAAAAGGTGAGCGTAGTTGACGATGTTGACAGCGTATGGATATCCGTTGCGGTACCCATTATCTCCGAGGGCGATGTAATGGGCTGTGTTATGTTCCTTTCCGCTGACGACAGCACACAGTTTGGCGAAGTTGAGGCCAAGCTGGCGGCGACCGTGTCCAAATTTCTTGGAAAACAGATGGAGTGATAAAAATACCGTGCATCGTTTTTGGTGCACGGTATTTGTTCATTTGAAGATTTTTGCGATAATAGGAGCAATATCACTGACAGTGGCAGCGATATAATCAGCGCCTGCTTCCTGCAGCTCGGCCTCGTTGCCAAAGCCGTAGAGTACGCCGATGGAGGTAAGGTTGTTTTTCTTTGCGCCGAGAATGTCATGCTTGCGGTCACCTACCATGACTGCGTTTTCGGCCGTGGGATTGCCCAACTTTTCAAGGACATAGGTGATGACCTCGGCCTTGTCGGTGCGGCTGCCGTCCAGCTCACTGCCACAGATTTCGGTGAAGTAAGGGGCAAGCTCGAAATGCTCGATGATGCGCTTGGTGAATACTTCGGGCTTGGAGGAAGCGATAGCGAGAGTGTATCCGGCCTCTTTAAGTCCTGTGAGTAGCTGATGAATACCATCGTAAGGCTCGTTTTCGAATATGCCCGTAACGGCAAAGCGCTCGCGGTATTTATCCACAGCTTCTATGGCTTTCTCTTTTGAGAAGCCATAGAAGTCAATGAAGGAATCGTGCAGGGGAGGGCCGATAAACTTACGCAGGCTGCTGACGTCCTCGACCTCTATGCCGAAATGCTTAAGTGCATAGGCAACGGAAAGGGTGATGCCAACTTCGGGATCGGTTACCGTTCCGTCAAGGTCAAAAAGAATGTATCTGTCCATTAGTCCAGCTTCCTCTCTCGGTCCTCGAACTCATCAAGGCGGCGCTTGTATGCGTCCATAGAGGCTTCGAAGAACGCGGGCTTGGCGTCTGCACCAAGCTTCTCCATAAGAGCTTTGGTGTAAAGGGGATTGAGCACCAGCAGGGGTCCCAACAGATAAGTGCCCACAAAGTTATTTTTTATAATGCCTTCGTAGGTGCAGTTCTTATTCAAACCCTGACCGCGCAGGACCTTGGCAAAACCTGCACAGTCGCTGCCGGTATAGCTGTGGCTGAAGCGACTGTTGAATGCAGTTATCTTAACGCCGTTGCGCTCGCCGAGAAAGAATCCGTTATAACGGTTGCCAGTGTCGGTTACGGAGTGGAAATCGAGAATGTCAAGACCGTCCGTCTTGACGCTGCCGTTTTCAATGTAATGCCCGAAAAGCTCGAAGCTGTTACCGGTCATAAGAAAATGAGTACCGTTGTCGATAAGCTCAGCCAGCTTTTCACGGTAAGGTCTTAAACGGTTGAGAGCAAGCACTTGATGATTTTCGCTCATGGGGCCCATGTATATCAGGGAAACTTCGCGGGAAGCGAAAGCGGGAGTGTCATTAAGTGCCGTTTCCACAAACTCTGCTTCGGGCAGGGACTGTTTGAGATATTTGAAATTGGCGGAGTCGCCGAAAAGATTGGCGATTTCCGGAAAGAGATATTCAATTACCATTACAGCACCTCCTTCATACGCTGGGCAATCTGATTACGGACAGCCACCGCGGAATCGTAGCGGTAAAGCTCATAGAGCAGGAATATCTTATCCGCGCCAACGATATCTACCTTCTCGGCGGCCTCTTTTTCGTTGGTAACGGCAACGATCTTGTTTTCGTCAACTCCTGCTATTAGCAGACGCACCTTGCTGTCAAGGGAGCGGACGCCTACGGTTACGATCTGAGTGATATTGGGGTCGTTAAGGAACTCGAAGTCGGCGTCGTAAAGCCATGCGATATTCTCGGAGGACTCCTTTTCGTCAAAAACGTCGTCCAGCATGAGCACCACTGACTTGGTTCCGGGCTCGCTGCTTACATAGTCGAAGGAACGGGTGCAGGCGACGGCGTTAAGACCCTTTGCCATGATAACAGTTAGGGGCTTGCCGTTGATCTCTTCCTCCCAAAAACGGGACTGCACTACCTTAAGAGTGTCGAAGGCGGCGGCAATTTTGTCGGCGGGATAGCCCATTTCACGCAGCAGGGCAACAACGGAGAGGGAGTTGTAAATGTTGTAAACCGCATTGGCGACCAGCTTGTAGTCGTGAGTCTCGCCGGACTCCTTCACACTCATGACAGCGCCGTCGAAATCTATGCTGTCCAGCAGATAATTGGGCGTGGGAGAGGTGAAACCGCAATCGGGGCAGTGAGCCTTGCCGATATGATTATAGCGGCGGAAGTCATAGACAAGGCGCTGAGCACAGACGGGGCAGATGCGGACGTCGCGCACGATGTTTTCCCGCGCCTCCGGCTCGTTGGGCAGGCGGTTGATGCCGAAATAACAACGGTCATTGGAGGTCGCTACAGAGGAGGAAATAAGGTCGTCTGCATTGAGAATGAGCTTGCTTTCCTTGGGAATGTGCTTGCTAAGTATATCCGCAATGTACTGGGGGTGGGCGTTGCGGCGCATGGAGTCGCGGAAAAGGTTGGTTACAAGCAGATAATCGGGCTTGAGATAAGGATATATAAGTCTTGCGCTGCGCTCGTCAATTTCAAGAACGCCAATATCCTTCTTGCACTTGCCGCTGAAGCCGGCGCTTTCGATAAGAGCGCTGGCGACGCCTGCGTTTACGTTGGAGCCGTAGCGGTTGTTCATCAGCTCTATGCCCCATGAAGCGAATACATCATTGAGCATATTGCTTACAGTGGTCTTGCCGTTGGTACCGGTAACGCCTATGAGGGTCTTGGGATGTCCGATGCGACCGATGAAATCAGGGCAGAGCTTTATTGCCAGCTTGCCTGCGAAGTATGTGCCCTTGCGGCCCAGCAGCCTGAGCAGAAACTGAGAAAGCTTTGCCGCCCAAAGAGCGATATAAAATCTGATCATGGTTTATCATCCGTTCTTTTTCTTTTTTAGCTTTTCCTTGATGCGTGGAAATTTCGCCTTTATGGTGTTAAGGTGCTTGTTTATGAAATCCATAATGGGGAAAGCCGCCAATGCGAATACAACTACAACCAGTGTTTCGCCGTAGTTGAGAGGAGAAAGCGCGAATATATTTTTGAGGAAGAGAATGCTGAACGCCAAAATTACCATTACACCTACGAAAAGGATTTTTCGTATTTTAGTGAATGGGGTGCAGGTGCGATAGAGCATCATAAGACCCACTATGCTTAGCAGAATTACGGAAACGGTGGACATTTCGGCGCTGGGCATATCGAATGCGAAGCTGAAAGCGATAATGCCGAGGATAACGAGGACGTCCGTCAAGCCTGCCGGTAATGCCCGCAGCAGAACATTTGAAAGGAAATGCCCGCTGATGGGCTTGAAGTCCGGCTCAAGAGCAAGGAAGAACGAGGGCAGGCCGATGGTTATAACACTTACCAGCGAAAGCTGGGAAGAGGTGATGGGATAGGGGAGAACCGCTATCATGGAGATGATAGCAAGGGTGAAAGAGAAGATATTCTTCACAAGGAATAGCGCCGCAGAGCGCTCGATGTTATTGATGACTCTGCGTCCCTCGTCGACAACTGAGGGCATGGCGCTGAAATCGGAATTGAGCAGTACAAGCTGGGATACCTGGCAGGCTGCGTCGCTGCCGGAGGCCATTGCGATACTGCAGTCGGCAGATTTCAGGGCGAGCACATCGTTGACGCCGTCGCCGGTCATGGCAACGGTCTTGCCCGCCGCTTTGAGTGCCAGCACAAGCTTCTTTTTCTGTTCCGGCGTGACGCGGCCGAATACCGTGTACTTTGTGGCTGCTGCGCGGAGCTTGATTTCGTTGGTGAGTGTGGTCGCGTCGATGTAATTCTCCGCGCCTTTTATACCGGCTTTCAGCGCTATATTGGAAACCGTGGCGGGGTTGTCGCCGGATATTACCTTTATTTCAACGCCCTGCTTTGCGAAGTACTCAAAGGTTTCGCGGGCGTTATCGCGCAGCTCGTTGGAAAGAAGTATGAGGGCAATTGGGAATATCTTTTGGCAATCGAAGGGCTCAGTGGCAACGTCGCCGTCGTACATTGCGGAGAGAAGAACGCGCAGACCGCTGTCGGCATGAGGCTGTATCAGCTGGGCGTATTCCTCGTATCTTGCGCCCAACAGAATGTCCGGTGCGCCGAGAAGATAGGTTTCATCGTCGTTGTAAACCGCACCGCTGTACTTGGTGGCGGAGCTGAAAGAGATTATGCTCTCGGCCTTGCGGTAATTGGCCGCGCCAAAGCGGTTCTCCAGTGCCAGTCCTGTTTCGTTGCGATCACGGACGTTACCCGCGTGGTCACGGATTATGGCGGCTGCATCGTCCTCGGAGAAGCGGTCGGGACAGAGCAGAATAAGCTCTTCCACGTTCATGGAGGGCTTGGTAATTGTGCCGGTCTTGTCAACGCAGAGCACGTTGACTCGCGCAAGGGCTTCAATACAGTTCAGATCATGAACAAGAGTGCGCTTGCGGGCGAGGTTTATTGTGCTTACGGCGAGAGCCACCGTGGTGAGGAGATACAGACCCTCGGGGATCATACCGACGACCGCGGCAACGGAGGAAACCACGCTGCGCTGAATGTCGAGACCCAGGATATTATGCTGGTTATGGAAGAGCAGCAGCCCCACGGGAATGATAATTATACCGATTGCCCGAACCAGTCGGGAAAGGCTTATCATCATCTCGGACTTGGTTTGCTGTTTCATCTTTTTTGCTTCACGGCTGAGCTTGGCTATGTAGGAATCGTCGCCTACAGCCTCAATGCGAGCGCGGCAGTTTCCGGATACCACAAAGCTGCCGGAAAGCAGCGCGTTACCGGCTTTTTTCGAAATCTCATTGGATTCGCCCGTGAGCATGGACTCATTTACATGCACGGCACCGTCGATAAGGGTGGCATCGGCAGAAATCTGATCTCCGGCGGAAAGCAGGACGATGTCGTCCAAGACTATATCGGAGCTGCTTATGTTCTGCTCGGTGCCGCCGCGTATGACCCTTGCGGAGGGAACCGCCAGCAGGGAGAGCTTATCTAACGCCCGCTTGGAGCGTATTTCCTGAATTATGCCGATTACAGTGTTTATGATAACGATAGGCATGAAGGTCAGGTCGCGGAAAGAGCCGACAAGTATTATGCAGGCGGCAAGAACGGAGAACACCAGATTGAAGTAGGTGAATACATTGGAGATAACTATTTCCTTGACGGAACGGGTGTTCGTGTCCTTTACAGCGTTGGTATATCCTTCGCTTACCCGACGTGCTACTTCGTCAGCGGAGAGTCCGACGTCAGGAGATGCGGCTATTCGAGTGGGATTTTTTATTTTTTCGGGTTCTTTTTTCGTCTTCATAAATGTCTCCCGAGCATAATAGGCATTATGATTAATTCTACCACAACCTTCGGAAAAATCATACAAATTTCTTTATTTATTTGCACTTTTTAATTGTAACCTTGTATTAAACGATTTATAATGATATAATAAAATATAACAGTAAATTGCTGCAACGGGAGGTCTTTTCTATGGCAGATCAGGAAAGCCGCGCTGCGTATTTGGCGGCTAGGAAGCTTGGCCGCAAATTCGTGTCCGACTACGGAAAAAGCGAATCCAAGGGATACCTGCCTGTCCTTGATGACAGGCTCAGAGGCGTGGAAATCGTGGGCGAAATCAACCTGGGATACCACGAGATACCCCTGAAAAAGATAGTGGGCACCAAAACTGCCGGCCGAAGCAACTCCTTTGCGGGAAACTTTATGCCGCTGCTTGGTGACGATACTGAGTTTGCTCTTAAATGGCAGGCTGTTTATTCCAGCCAGCTCAGAGATGGTATACGCGAGCATATCAAGGTTTTCGAGTATATGAACCGCTATTATGTGCAGGAGGGCAATAAGCGAGTAAGTATTCTCAATTACGTTGGCGCCGCCTCGGTTTATGCCAACGTTATTCGCCTGCTTCCCGAGCGTGATGATAGTAATCTCGATATCTCCATTTACTACGAGTTTCTTGATTACGACCGCAGAATGTTTTTCGATAATCTGTGGTTTACCAAGAAGGGCAACTTCACAAGACTTGTCAAGTATACGGAAGAGTACCTCGCGGCGCATACCGAAATTACCGACAGTGTTGAGGCCGTTATCAATCAAGTGCACCGCAGCTTCCGTGAGGCCTACAGAAACGCCAAGCTTCCGGATATGAATCTCACCACCGGCGACGCTCTTGTTGAGTATACCCGCATTTACGGCTTCCCTTACAAGGAACGCTCCCGTACGCTGGTAAAGAATATAAAGAACTGCCAGGGACAGTTCCTCGTTATATCCGGCAGCCGACAGCGTGATACCATAGAGGTAGAGGAAAAGGATACACGAGCTCCAATGAAGCGCGGCAGAGTAAAAAACTCCAAGCTGAAAATAGCCTTTGCTTTTTCCGGAACCGCGCAAACCGACCTGTTTACCCGCTTCCATACCATTGCCATCGACAGAATAGAGAGCAAGTATAAGGATAACGTTACCATAAAGCGTATGTTCGATGTGTCCACAACGGACACCAATAAGTGCTATGAGCAACTGGCTGAGCTGGTTGCGGATAAGCCCGATATACTTTTCACCACCTGTCCTCCCATGTCGGACGCAAGCCTGCGTATTGCCCTCGAGAACCCAGAGATGATAGTTCTCAACTGCGATACTCCCAAAGAAGGCAAGAACCTCAACACCTATTTCAGCAAGATGTTTGACGTAACGTTCCTGTGCGGCGTACTGGCCGGCGCCATGAGTCAGACGGGTGTTATCGGCTACATGAGTACCAGCGTCTTTGAAAATCCCTCCCGCTACGATATTAACGCCTTTGCACTTGGCGCGAGACTTGTAAACCCCAAGGCCATAGTTGCAGACTATACCCTGCGCGGATTTAACGACTGGAATGAGCACGACCACGCGATGCGTGAGTTTGGCGCATGTGGTGCGGATATTGTTTTTGTGCGTCACTCTCCGGATAATCATCTGTCGCGCAAGGCTTTCCAGGAAGTATTTGCGCAGATATATCAGATCAACAGGGAGGGATACTTCCTTGAAAGTCTGGCTGGAGCTACCTTTGATTGGGAACCCTTCTATGACACTGTCATAAACGACGCCATTCAGGGAAGAACCAAGCTTCTTGAAAGCCAAAACATCGGTGGCAACCCCATTCACTTCGGTTGGGGCGTCAGCACCGGCATCATGGATATTTTCCCCGTGGATTACGCTGTGGGTGAAAATGCGGCAAAGCTGCTGGATATCTTCCGCAATCTCATTATGCACACCAATTTCAATCCCTTTGAAGGCCCGGTATACGATAATACCGGAAAGCTGAGAATTGAAAAGGGATATACTCCCACTCTTATGGAGATCCACGATATAAAGTGGCTGGAGCGTTCCGTAAGAGAACTCAATCCCCTTGTATAATAATAAAGGCCGGCACGGAATGTTCCATGTCGGCCTTTTGCTGTGTTAAATTATACCTGTGAGCAGCAGGGCGATGGCGATGTGAAGGATAAGAAACAGAGGGAGCTGCAGAGTGAATTTCAAATGTCGGGTTTTGTGACGGAAAATGAGCATACCCAGCAGTGCGCCTATACTGCCGCCTATAAAAGAGATGGTCAGTAGTACGGATTCGGGTACGCGTCGTAGTTTGCTCACGGCCCGCTTCTTATCTGTAGCCATCACTATTAGTGCTGCGAGGTTAATTATGAGAAGATAAATTATAAGATAGTTCATAATTAAGAAAAGAGGTAAGCAGGAATGCTGCTTACCTCTTTGGTTATGTGCTTCTTAGAAGAGCTTCATCAGGTTGAAGGCAACGATGAGGCCGGAGAATACGATAGAAACGGTGGAGCAGAGCTTGATGAGAATGTTGAGGGAGGGACCGGAAGTATCCTTGAAGGGATCGCCAACGGTATCGCCAACAACAGCCGCCTTGTGGCAATCGGAGCCCTTGCCGCCGTGGTTGCCTCTTTCAATGTACTTCTTAGCGTTATCCCATGCGCCGCCGGCGTTGGACATGAATACTGCCATTGCAAAGCCGGTTACGGAAACGCCGCCGAGCAGACCAACAACGCCTTCTGCGCCAATGATGAGACCGGTGATGATGGGAACGATGATGGCGAGAAGAGCGGGGATAACCATCTCGTGGATAGCGCTCTTGGTGCAAAGGTCAACGCAAGCAGAGTAATCGGGATCGGTCTCGCCGGTCATAATGCCCTTGATCTCGCGGAACTGACGACGAACTTCAACAACGATGGACTGAGCAGCAGTCTGAACAGCGCTCATGGTGAAAGCGGAGAATACGAAGGTCAGCATTGCGCCGATGAACATACCAACCAGAACGGTGGGGCTGGTCAGGCTGAAGTTGAGGACTTCGGTGGTCTTCTCCTGAACGATGTTGACGTAGGAAACGAGGAGAGCCAGAGCGGTGAGGGAAGCAGAGCCGATAGCAAAGCCCTTACCGGTAGCAGCGGTGGTGTTGCCAAGAGAGTCGAGAGCATCGGTACGCTCGCGAACTTCCTCGGGCAGACCTGCCATCTCGGCAATACCGCCGGCGTTATCGGCAACGGGGCCGTAAGCGTCGGTAGCAAGGGTGATGCCGAGGGTGGAGAGCATACCGACAGCAGCAACGCCGATGCCGTAGAGGCCCTGGTTGAACTCGAGGGTGAACAGACCGGTGGAATCAACGATCTGCATGGTGCCGCCTGCAGCAAAGTAGCTGATAAGAACAGCAACAGCAACGATGAGAATGGAAGCGAGGGTGGACTTCAGGCCGAGGGAGATACCGCCGATGATAACGGTAGCGGAACCGGTCTCGGAAGCAGCAGCCAGCTTCTGGGTGGGCTTGTAGTTATCGGAGGTGTAGTACTCGGTGAAGTAACCGATAGCGCAGCCGCCGATAAGACCGCAGAGAATGGAAACGTATACGCCCCACTGGTTCTCCTTGAGGATAAGGAGGCAAAGGGGAATAGCAGCGATAGCGGAGAGAACGGCAGCCAGATAGGTGCCGGTGCGCAGGCTCTTGAGCAGAGAAAGCTGAGAAGCGTTCTCCTTGGTACGAATGAAGAAGGTACCGATGAGGGAGCAGACGATACCGCAAACGGCGAGAGCCATGGGGAGGAGCATACCTGCCCAACCGTAGTCGGCAGCTGCGGAGAGAGCGAAGGTAGCAAGGATGGAGCCGACATAAGACTCATAGAGGTCAGCGCCCATACCGGCAACGTCGCCTACGTTGTCGCCAACGTTGTCAGCGATGGTAGCGGGATTGCGGGGGTCGTCCTCGGGGATACCGGCCTCGACCTTACCAACAAGGTCAGCGCCGACATCAGCAGCCTTAGTATAGATACCGCCGCCAACACGAGCGAACAGAGCCATGAAGGAAGCACCCATGCCGTTCATAACCATGATGTTGGCAAGGTCAACAGCCTCCATGCCGCCGATGTACTTGAGACCGACAAACCACAGGGTAATGTCGAGAATACCAAGACCAACAACAGTGAAGCCCATAACTGCACCGGAAGAGAAAGCGACGCTCAGGCCTCTGTTGAGACCCTCGCTTGCAGCCTGAGCAGTTCTTGCGTTAGAGCTGGTGGCGATCTTCATGCCGATGAAACCGGCCAGCATGGACCAGATACCACCGGTAAGGAATGCAAAGGGAGTAATACGAGAGAGCATTTCGCCCTTGCTGGCGAACGCGATAATCAGAAGAATCACAAACACGATAGCAAAAACCTTTGCAACCGTAGTATACTGACGCTTCAAGTATGCGTTGGCGCCGGAACGAATAGCGGCAGCGATCTTAACCATTTTCTCGTTGCCTTCGGAAGCCTTAAGGACCTTCTTACACTGGATCAGAGCAAAGATCAGTGCAATGGCGGCGCCTACAAAGCCAATCCAAAACAGATTTTCCAACAGATATCATCTCCTATTGTATATTTGGAAAGCGATGCTTTCAGATTAACATTCGGATTATAGCATAAACGAAAATAATATACAAGGAAAATATACATTAAAAATTGGCAAAAAATATTGATTTTTTATAAATTAACAAGTAAAATATTGCTTGACCTGAAATTCATGGGCAAATTGTTTAATTGGAGGTAGAAACATGGCAAAGGAAAAGCTGCTCTTCGATAAAACTGAGCTTGTTTGCGGTATATTGATGGGCAACAGCGCCACCGTTATCAACGTTAAGTACAGCGATATCATCTGCATTAAATTTATTCCCACCGAGGAAAAGAGTTTCCTCAAAAAGATTCCTTCTGAAATGATCGAGATTAAGTGCAAGAACAACTCCATCTTCTACAACAAGAAGGACGAGAAAAAGTACTGGGATAAGTATAAGGCCGGTCTTGTGAAGTTCGCAAAGGACAATCGCATTACCCTCGAAGACCTGACTGTTCACCAGGCTTGATCAAAAAAGTACATATAAAGGCTAAACACTCGGCACCATTGGCGCCGAGTGTTTTTCTTATGTGACATTAATAGTGAAGCGAGCCAATCATGCTTTTAAGCCATGCGGCATCGCAGCCGGTGCTGATCCTTA
The DNA here is from genome assembly GCA_964472725.1 of uncultured Oscillospiraceae bacterium. Classification (GTDB taxonomy): domain Bacteria; phylum Bacillota; class Clostridia; order Oscillospirales; family Oscillospiraceae; genus RGIG6375. The sequence goes on along the minus strand of CAYYLZ010000051.1, from coordinate 3,667 downwards.
TGCGCTTGAGTGCGAACAAACCCTGGGATTGAGCGGCAATGCCGGAATTGGTGGTCACCGCACAGATATATCCTGCTTCCTCGGCCTTGGCTCTGGTTTCCGCGTTGTATCGTCCGGCAGGGTAGCAGAGAATGTTGATATCTTTTTCTGTAAGGGTGGCAAGGGCGTCTTTTGAATCCGCAAGCTCATGCCACAGCTCATCGCCGGTAAGCGTGTTGAGTTCAAGGTGGGACTTGGTGTGGCTGCCTATTTCCATGCCGTTGGCGGCCATTTCAAATATCATTTCCGAGGTAAGAAAGTTGTCTGACCAACGGGTAGCGGTAATGCAGAAAAATGTTCCGCTCCAGCCGCGCTCCTTCAAAAGAGGATAAACAGTGGTATACATGCTGCGGTATCCGTCGTCAAAGGTGAGGACTATGGGCTTTTCGGGGATAGGCGCTTCATTTACCCAGTGGTCGTAAAGCTGCTGCATACTGATGGGTGTTATTCCGGCCTCTTCAAAGTAGTCGAGGTGCGAAATGAAATCTTCCACGGAAAGATAGAGACTGTTATCCAGCAGATCGTTTACCTCGTGATACATAAGAATAGGTATCTTTTCGTGATAAACGTAGGGAAGCTCGGGTTCGGGATCTTCTTCAATATCCTCGGGCGGCAGCTCTTCGGGAATTTCCGGATCCGGTTCGTTGGGGATTATCAGATCATTCGGAGAAGCTGTGGTTATGTATACGTAGCTTTCGGGAGTAGGCTCTGGTGTGGGTTCGGGAGTAGGCTCGGGAGTGGGCTCTGGAGTAGG
>CAYYLZ010000051.1:0-2774 GCA_964472725.1 uncultured Oscillospiraceae bacterium | reverse complement strand
GAGTAGGCTCTGGTGTGGGTTCGGGAGTAGGCTCGGGAGTGGGCTCTGGAGTAGGCTCGGGAGTGGGCTCTGGAGTAGGCTCGGGAGTGGGCTCTGGAGTAGGCTCGGGAGTGGGCTCTGGAGTAGGCTCTGGTGTGGGCTCTGGTGTAACATCGGCAGAAGATGTGGGAAGAGGCTGAGAAGTATGCGTATCACCGCAGCCTGTAAGAGATATCAGCAGTAATATAGAAAGTATAATTAAAATACAGCGTTTCATAAGCACCTTTTCCTGAATAAAGAAGATGCATCAAGTATATACAAAAAAAGGATAATTTGCAATATACACACATTATTATGTATCATTATGAAAAATCCCGGCCTCCTGAACGGAAGCCGGGATAAACTATTACTTTACAAGGTCGAACAGGCGCTGACGATAATAGAAGGACTCAACCGTGTTGAAGAAGGAGTCAATGTTCTCCCAATCGGTGAGGGGAGGAACGTCGCAGCCGGAGGAGATAAGAAAATTCTTGTGCTCATTGCAGGTGGACAGCAGACGCTGGGTATCAAGTCGTATGGACTTGGGAGTGCCGTGGCGGAACTGCTTGGAGGGGCTGATATTGCCAAGACACAGACAATCTTCGGGCATGAGCTCGAGAATTTGCTTCATGTCAACTGCATCACCGAAGTGGAATACCTTGCAGCCGGTGGCGGCGATCTCTTTGGTGAGCTTTACGGTTGCGTTGCCGCAGTTGTGGTAGATGATTATGAAACTCTCGTCCTGAAGCTCGTCAACTATCTTCTTGATGTAATCGGTGGAGAACTCCTCAATGAGCTGGGGAGAAAGGAGACCGGCTAGAGGCTCGGACATAATGATACCGTCTGCGCCGGCGTCCTTGAAGGCCTTCATATACTTGGTAATGAATTCGGTTGCCTTTTTGAGAACGGTGTGAACCATTTCGGGCTCTTCGTAGCAGTAAAGCATTACGTCGTTTACGTTCATCAGTCTGCCGGCAAGAGAGTAGGGGCCGATGCAGTTAGCGATAACGGGGCGGTCAGCGATTATCTTTACAGCCTTGCGGATACCCTCAACGGTAACGCCGGTACGGCCTGTGCCAAGCTCGGGGATCTTGAGCGCGTCTGCCTCCTCAGGAGTGGAAATGAGAGTACCGATAATGGTGGGAACCTCGTCAGCCGCGTAGACGGTCTGCGCGCCGAAGGCCTCGGCCTCTACGGAAAGATCCATGTAGCTGATGGCGGCGGGCATATCGTATTTATCTGCAATCATTCTCATACCCATTGCCTGATACTCCGGACTTGCAACCAATTCTCTTACGGTTACGAAAAGGTCTTGAACGGCGGGGAAGGAGAGAACGGGAAGAGCTTTCTTGTAGTCGGTATGGATCATATTTTCTATCCACTTGTACATATTCATGCTGCGCACCTCTTTTACTTTTTGAATGAAAGATTTATTATGATTACATATTAACAATAATTGTTCTTATTTACAAGCCTAAACGTGTTCGCTTTTTACATTCTATTTTTGCACTAAAAATGATAGTGAAAACAGGGGAGTAATTGGAAATATAACCATTATTATAATTTCAGTATAAAGGTTCTTGAAAACAACGATGTTGCGTGTGCAACGTTTATAGAAATACCGGGCAAAAAGCTTTGCCCGGTATTGTGGTATTGCAGATATCAGCAGAGCTTTGCGCCTGCGGGAATAGCGTCGTTGAGCATGAGCAGATTAAGACGCTCTTCGCCCTTTTCTGTGTGAACAGCGGAGATGAGCATACCGCAGCTTTCCTGACCCATCATTTTGCGGGGAGGAAGATTTACGATAGCAACGAGGGTCTTGCCGATGAGTTCCTCGGGCTTATAGTACATGGCAATGCCGGAAAGTATCTGACGGTCGGTGCCGGAGCCATCGTTGAGAGTGAACTTGAGGAGCTTGTTGCTCTTCTTAACGGGCTGGCAGTCCTTTACCTTGACTACGCGGAAGTCGGACTTGCAGAAAGTGTCAAAATCAACACTTTCCTCGGCAAAGGGCTCGATCTCCAGGGGAGGCAGGGCGGCCTTCTTGGCGGCCTCGGCGGCAGCTTCCAGCTCGGCGAGAGCCTTCTCTGCGTCGATACGGGGGAAGAGAACATCGCCTGCGGAAACTGTAACGTTGGCGGGAAGCACGCCGAAGCCCTTGAGACTGTCCCAGCCGTACTCGGCGGCGCCGATGCGCTTCATGATCTCGGTGCAGCTTTCGGGCATGAAGGGGATAAGCAGGGCGGAGCAGACGCGAATGCTCTCAAGGAGGTTATACATAACTCTTGCAAGGCGAGCCTTCTTGCTCTCGTCCTTGGCAAGAACCCAGGGAGCGTTTTCGTCGATATACTTGTTGGCGCGGGAGATTACCTTGAATACATCGGCAAGAGCGGTCTGGAATGCGTACTTCTCCATAGATGCTTCATAGTTGTCGCGCAGGGAGGCGACCATATCCACCAGAGGCTGATCGAGAGCCTCGTCGGACTCCTGCGCCTCGGGGAGGGTGCCGTCGAAATACTTCTGAACCATGGCCACGGTGCGGCTTACAAGGTTGCCGAGGTCGTTAGCAAGGTCAACGTTAATGGTCTGAATAAGAGCCTCGTTGGAGAAGTTTCCGTCGGAGCCGAAGGGGAAGGTGCGCAGCAGGAAGAAACGCAGCGCGTCAACGCCAAACTTTTCGGCTAGAACGTAGGGGTCAACAACGTTGCCCTTGGACTTGGACATCTTGCCGCCGTCCAGCAGCAGCCAGCCGTGAC
>CAYYLZ010000050.1:0-14657 GCA_964472725.1 uncultured Oscillospiraceae bacterium | reverse complement strand
ACCGCCGACCTCATCCTTACCAAGGATGCGCTCTACCGACTGAGCTACAGCAGCATAATATGGCGACCGAGAAGGGGCTCGAACCCTCGACCTCTAGCGTGACAGGCTAGCGTTCTAACCAACTGAACTACTCGGCCACAGCTCTGTTAGAATACAACAAAACTTCGGATTTGTCAACACCTAATTTCAAAAAAATCAAACTTTTTTCAAGGAAAAATATCGGGCCATTTTGGATGGGAAGAGATGGAAATCTTGTCGCCGGTGAGAGGGTGCACGAAGCTGAGACTTTCGGCGTGAAGCAGATGGTGTGGGACATTAAGCAGCTCGGAAAGGGCGAGAGACTCTTCGGTGCCGTAAAGACAGTCGCCCAGCAGAGGGTGACCGATAGCGGACATGTGCACTCGTATTTGATGAGTGCGGCCGGTTTCAAGGCGCAGGCGCAGCAGGCTGAAATCACCACAGCGGCGCAGCACCTGATAATGGGTAACGGAGGGGGCACCGTCCGGCGCGGTAGTGCGGCGCATATCGGTGTCATTGACTCTCTTTATAGGCAGGTCAACGGTGCCGGAATGGGCCTTGGGGGAACCGTGAACTACGGCGAGATACAGCTTTTCGTAATCAATACCGGTCGAAATGCTTTTGGCATAGGCACTCTTGGCGAAGAGAATAACTCCGCCGGTGTCGCGGTCAAGGCGATTGACGGCATGACAGCCCGCCCCGCCGTGGGCGAGGCTGTAAAACAGCGCATAGTTTGTCAGCGTGCCGCTGATACGGCTGTGGGTAGGATGGGTGATAATGCCTGCGGGCTTGTCTACCGCCATGAAGAATTCGTCCTCCCACAGAACGGAAATCGCGCCTTCCTCTGCAGGATAATCAGCCGCTTCCTCGGGGAAACGGACTTCTACCATATCACCCTCGCTTACCGTGGCGGTGACGAACACGCTTTTTCCGTTGAGCAGGATATCGCCCTCATGCTTGGCGCTGCGGAGCATGGCCGTAGAAAGGCATAAACGGTCACGCAGGACGCGTTTCAAAACACGTCCTGCGTCATTAGCGGAAACTTTGAGCGTAAGCTTCATATCAAAAATAGGGCTTGAGAACTTCGTCGGCAGCGGACTGATTATCCGCGCAGACAAAGACTACGTATACGCCCTTGGTCTTAAGGGCTGCGTTATCAAGCTGGGAGACCTCGCCGGGGTTGTAGGACTCAAAGGAAGTTTTGAGGTAATCCACGCGAGCCTCGATTGCGGCCTTTACAGTGGCGGCATCGGCCTCGCTGGCGGTCTTTATAATGGCGAACTCATCGGCAACGGCGCCGGTAGCAAGATAGAAGGCTGCGTCAACAACGATGCTGCCCTCGCCGCTTTCAAGACCGTAGAGATAGCAGCCGGACTCGATATCAATAGGCTCCAGACCGTCGGGATAGGCCTCGCTGTCAAGAAGCTCCTGAGAAAGGGTGCTGATGTCGATTTCCTTCGCTTCCTTGCTGCCGGAAGAGCAGGCTGCGAAAAGACCGGCGAAAATGATCACGGTCAGAAGAATGGCTATGCTGCGTTTCATTCCGTTACCTCCGTTATAGTGTGAGATTTAAGATAGTCGGACCATACCTGATAATATGCGCGGGTGAGGTGTACGCCGTCGGAGGAGGCCTCCGCGGGAAGATAACCCTCGGGGTCGGCGAAGTGAGTGAATACATCGATGTAGTAGACCTGTTTATCCTTGCAGAGCTGGATTATCTGCTCGTTCTGACGGATAACGTTTGTGCGGTTGTAGTTTCCGGAGGCGGATTTTGCCTCGGTGACGGGCAAAATCGAGTGTATGTAGATTTCCGCGTCGGGCTCGATTTCGCGGACATAGTCCACAAGCTTTGCGTAGTTATCGTAAAACCACTCGGACTCCTTATATATCTCGTTTATGCCCAGCATGATGAAAACCTTATTGTACTGGTCGCGGGCAAGAGCGTCGGTGATGGAAATGTATTCGCCGCCGCCTGCGTTGATGCATTTTTCGCTGTAGATGTTCTGCACGGTTATGCTCTTGGCACAGTAGAACTGAGCGTTCTTGATGGTGCCGAAAAGCATCAGTCCATCACAGAGGGAATTGCCGATAAAGGCCGCGTCGTCGAACCATGCGGAGTCGGCCTCGGTGCTCATGGGAACGGCGGAACCCCATTTATAGTCCAGTGCTGTTCCCTTGGCGGAAACGAAAACAGGGCCTTCGGGAACGTTGCTCACATCCACAAGGTCGGAGTTGGAGGCGGGGGGCGCCACGTCGGGCGGGAGGACCATGTGGGACAGATCCGGCGTAGGCTCAGGCGTTGGAGTCGGTGTGGGTTCGGGGGCGGCGAGGGCCACTTCGGCTTCGAGGGATACGGAATAGGCGTGGAAGCCGCCTGCCAACAAAGCTATCATTATAATCAAAGCCAGTACCCTGAAAAGGGCAAGACGAACAAAATCAGAACGGGACAAAAGACAGGTCACCTCATTTTCTCATACAGACTAATAGTATCAAACCAACGCCGAAATATCAAGCCATAAACCTCTCCTTTTCGACAAAAATGTATCTAAGACGAAAGGTTCTGCTGCAAATGCCCTTGAACACTCTTTAACACACTATTTTGCCAAAATGTGTTGACAAACAGACAATATGCGCTATACTGTAAGTACAACTCGATAACGTGTCTTCAGGGCAGGGTGCAATTCCCGACCGGCGGTAAAGTCCGCGAGCCGTAAGGCTGAATCGGTGAGATTCCGATACCGACAGTATAGTCTGGATGAAAGAAGATGTGTTTCATCTGCGCACTTCTCCGTTTAAAGATGCGACACCTGAAAGACAAGTCTTTCGGGTGTTATTTTTCTTTATAGAAGGAGTGTTTTTTTATGACCCAAAATCGTACCCGCTTCTGGGTGAACCTGGCGATGCTAACAGCCGTCGCCCTCGTCGTTACCTACCTGTCCAAGATGATACCCTTTGCCGTTGTAGGCTTCCTGAAGTTTGACTTCAAGGACGTTATCATCGCCATCGGCGGCTTTCTGTTCGGCCCCCTTGCTGCCGTTGCTATTTCGCTTGTTGCGTCTTTCATCGAGATGCTCACGTTCAGTTCCACCGGTATTATTGGCTGCATTATGAATATTATTTCCACTGTTGCCTTTGTCTGCCCCGCGGCATACATATACAAAAAGCACCACACTCAAAAGAGCGCAATTATCGGCCTTATTATCGGTTGCCTTGCCGCTACGGTAATGATGATACTCTGGAACTATCTTATTACTCCTCTTTACATGGAGATCGAGCGTCCCGTTGTGGCCAAGATGCTGCTGCCCGCATTCCTGCCCTTCAACCTCGCAAAGACAGGCATGAACGCCGCGCTTACTATTCTTATTTACAAGCCCATCGTAAAAGTCCTGCGAAAGCTCAATCTGGTGGAGAAGCCCCGCGAAGGCTCTGCTCCCACCGGAAAGAAGTGGGGCGGTATACTTATCGGCGTGCTGCTGCTTGCCACCTGCGTTCTTGGCGCACTGGTGCTCACAGGCGTTATCTGACAAACAAAAACCGAGGTATCCGCCGTGATACCTCGGTTTTCTGTTATCGCTTGGTGGTAGTGCCGTGATCCGCGCCTGCGGTGGGGTTGGTGTTGGCGTTGCGGCGGTTGCTGCCGGTGAGGTCATCGCCAATATCGCGAGCTGCGTCACCTACGTCGTCGGCAATATCGCCGGCCGCGTCGCCCATGTCACCGAGAATGCCCTGATCATCGGTGTTGTTGGGTTCCATGTCCGTTATACCCTCGTCGACAGTATCGTTATCACTGTCCAGTATGCTGTCGTTGGGGGTATCGGGGCTGATGTTGGGAGTGTTGCCGGGCGTTGCGGTAACCGTTGTGTCGGGAGTTGCGGCAGCACCGTCGTTTCTGTTGCCGGTGCAGCCACCAAAAAGGGTGGCCACAAGAAGCACGGCAAGAATTATCGGTAAATACTTTTTCATTTCGGTCCTCCAAATATATATTTGCAGGATTAGTATTTTCGTTTTTGCGGCTTTTAGTCATTATATTTATTGACGTATTATTTTCTTGAAATTGATTGAAAATAAAGAGGATGCAGCTTATAATAGCCGTATCAGATAATTTTGACCCAAGGACATAGCTTGAAAGGAGAAATTACCATGCCCGAACTTAAGGGAAGCAGAACCGAAGCCAATCTGCTGGCTGCATTTGCCGGCGAATCCGAGGCAAGAAACAAGTATACCTATTTCGCAAGTCAGGCCAAGAAGGAAGGATACGAGCAGATATCCGCATTCTTTACCGAGACCGCAGAGAACGAGAAGGAGCACGCAAAGCTGTGGTTCAAGCAGCTGGGCCTCCTTGGCACCACCGCCGAGAACCTGAAGGCAGCCGCCGAGGGTGAGAACTATGAGTGGACCGAAATGTACAAGGAATTCGCCGAGGTTGCACGCGAGGAAGGCTTTGACGATATCGCGTTCCTCTTTGACGGCGTTGCAGCAGTCGAGAAGCATCACGAGGAGCGTTATCTTGCCCTGCTGGCAAACGTGGAGGAGAAGAAGGTATTCGCCCGCGATGCCGAGATGATCTGGATCTGCCGCAACTGCGGTCATATCCACGTCGGCAGCGAGGCTCCCGTATCCTGCCCCACCTGCGCACATCCTCAGGCATATTTCCAGCTCTACGTGAAGGCTTATTAATTTTATCGTAAACGAAAAATACCGAGGTGCTTAGCACCTCGGTATTTGTGTTATACGGTGTATTCGTTATGTACTATAGCCACGAGATAAAGGGAACCGTCATACTCCTCATAGATAAGGCGCAGCAGCGACCAATCGAGAGCGTCCACGCTTTGGGCGGGGATATAGAAGTCCACGAAGCGGCAGCCGGGGAACAGCTCGACGGTGTTCTCCAAAGAGTTGCCGGACTTGGCAATGCGGTCGATAGTAACGGTGGGAGCGCCTGCGAAGTTGCGGTCGTAGACAAAGCGGGCGAAATATTCGTCGGCTGTCATGGAAATAGGCTCGCCGGAGCCGTCGTATACGCCCCATACGAAGGGGTCTTCTACCTTATCTATCCTAGCCAGCATATCCGAGGAGAACCATTGATTGGAAGTGAGGTTTATGTTAGAATAGGGGGAGAAGTAAATGCCGTATTCCGGGTGAACCAGCTGGGAAAGCGATACATAGTCCAACTCTCTGATATAGGAAAGAACGTTATAGGACTGCTCAACAAGCTCCTGATTGCTGGAGCCTGCGGCAGGACCGGAAATTTCGTTGCCGATATCTCTGTCGGGAACGGAGGTTGCCAAATCGTAAATAAGATAACCGCCAACGCCAATCACAAGGCCGAGTATCAGACATAATATAGAGATAATATGCTTTTTCATGTATTTACCGCCATTCGTATAAGTGAAAGGTAAATGCAAACGGCGCGTCTGCGCCGAACTCTGCATAACCATTGTATTATAATAACTGAAACACGTTCAAAAAGCAATAATAAAGATTACAGTAAAGGACGGCGAATTTTATGCAAGTCGACGGAAAACAGTATCATATCGGTTGTACTGCCGCTGATATCGGTGGCTGGTGTATACTTCCTGGCGATCCGGGCAGATGCAAATATATAGCAAGCTTCTTCGACAGCGCCGAGTACATAGGGCGCAACCGTGAGTTTGAAATATGGACGGGAATGGTGGGCGACAAGCGGGTTTCCGCTGTGTCCACCGGTATCGGCGGCCCTTCGGCGGTCATTGCCATGGAGGAGCTTACCGAACTGGGCGCTCATACCTTTATCCGTGTGGGTACCTGCGGCGGCATAAATCTCAAAGTGAAGCCCGGGGACGCAGTTATTGCCTCCGCTTCCGTGCGTCAGGAGGGAACCAGCCGCGAGTATGCGCCTATTGAGTTCCCCGCGGCAGCCGATTTCGACGTTACGCTGGCGCTCAAGCAGGCAGCAGACCGACTGGGTATGCCCAACCACGTAGGCGTGGTGCAGTGCAAGGACTCCTTCTACGGGCAGCATGACCCCCAGCGTATGCCCGTGTCTTACGAACTGCTGAATAAGTGGGAGGCATGGAAGCGCCTTGGTGTGCTTGCAAGCGAGATGGAGAGCAGCGCCCTTTTCGTGTGCGCTGCCGCCCTCGGCGTGCGCTGCGGCACCGTGCTGCATACGGTGTGGAATCAGGAGCGGGACACCGCCGGTTATACCGAGGACAGCCGCGAGGACGTAGGCGGCGCTATTAAGATTTGTATTGAAGCTATCCGCGAAATGGAGGAATACAGCAGATGAGAGCAGTTGTTACCCGCGTGAAAAGCGCGTCAGTTGAAATAGACGGCAAAATAGCGGGCAAAACCGATGGCGGTTTTCTTGTGCTGCTGGGAGTAAAGACCGGCGACACCGAGACTGAGTGCGAGAAGCTTATCTCGAAAATCTGTCAGCTTCGCGTTTTTGAGGACGAGGAGGGCAAGATGAACCGCGCCCTTGCTGACGTTGGCGGCTCCCTGCTGGTCATAAGTCAGTTCACCCTTTACGCTGACTGCAAGAAGGGCAACCGTCCTTCCTTTATCGCCGCCGCCCGCCCCGATACGGCGATACCGCTCTATGAAATGTTCATCAAGGGCTGCCGTGACCGTGGTTTCCACGTGGAAACCGGCGAATTCGGTGCGGATATGCAGGTGGCCTCTGTCAACGACGGCCCCGTGACTATAATCTACGATACCGACGCACTGTAACTTCACCTTGACGCCCGAAGGAGGGAAAAAGATGAAACGTATACTGATTTGTACAATTATCCTGACCCTGCTGCTTGGCCTCATTGGCTGCAGCGCAAAGAAAGACACATCGCAGGATACGAAGACCCATGAATTTCTCTGCGCCTTTGCCGAACCTTCACGCCGCCTGCAGTCCGAAAGCGGATTCTGGTACTACCTTAAGGACGACGGCAGAGTAGCGCGCTGGACCTTTATGGAGGATATTCAGAAGAACCGGGTGGAGACCGACGTGGTGTTCGAGATAAAAGAACTGCAAACCGTGGGCAGCGAAGAAGAGGGCGGCGTAATATACCTTAATTATACCTTGACCAACGGCATGGATTACGCGCTTTCGCCTGCCGGAAAGGTGGAGATAGCCGTGTTGCTGAAAGACGGCTGGTATATAATGCCCAACGTACCCGTTGCGGATTTCGGCGAAATGATGGCCGCCGGAGAAGTCCGTGAAGACAGGCTGGAGATAGGAACGCTGGATAAAAGCTATCTGCCCGACGGGCACTATCGCATACAGCTGAAAATCGATGAGCTTAGCTATGCTTATCTTGAATTCGACATGGAGAACGCAGCCGGCGAAATGCGCATGAGCGTAAGATAACAGAATACAAAACTAATACCCCGCATCTTTAGACGATGCGGGGTGTTTTTAATCCTCCATGCGGCTTTGCCACACAAATAGTTATTGATAATCCTCGTGCATGGAGGATTTTGCCATCATCGCCGGTTGTCCAAAGGACGAGGCGATGGGCTTTTTAATTTATATTAGTGTGATTTTTCACACTACACCTTGAAACGGTCATAGCTTTCGTAGCAATCGGTACAGAGCTTTTTGCCGTCCTGCAGGCGTATCCAGTTAGCGCCAGTCACCTCGCCGCAGCACTCGCACTTGTAGGAGTCGAAAATGCGGGCGGGCTCGGGCAGAGGAATTTTGGTTTCCTTAACGTCGAAAAGGTCGGAAGGCGCGATATTCTGATAATAGGCGAAGGACTCGGCCTTGGTCATGGGATGGGGCTTGGGGCGCTGAACAAGGCGCAGGTTGCGTCCGTCGGCGCGGTTATAGAAAGAGAAGGCCTGCTTACCGGTCATGTGGAAAAGGAGATTGCCCTTGCCCACGCTGCAGCCGAGAATGACCTGCACCGCGTCAACGCCGCAGGCGTCGTTTTCACTTATGCACACGACTTCTTCGTCGGGGGAAAAATCCAGTTCCAGCAGTTCAATGGCGTACAGGGCTGCCTTGAAGCCGATGGTCAGACCGCCACATTCGTGGCCGTGGAAATCCACGCACTTTTCCCAAAGCTTTTTGGTGTCCATGGGTTCTTCCTCCTTATACAGAAATGGCAAGAGAGATAGAGAGAATGTTTATCAGTATGTGCAGCAGAACGCTTGCCCATACCGAGCCGCCTTTTTCGTAGCACCAGCAAAGGGCAACAGAGGCGGGGAGATAGTAAAGGAAATCTATGAGCAGATCCCAGCCGAAGCCGGAGAAAAATTTGCTCCATACGCAGTAGAAGCCGAAAACCAAAAAGGAAACCAAATATGCCATCAAGCGGCTCTTGCGGCGCAGACCGCCGAATACAACGCCGCGGAACAGAACCTCCTCGGCAATGGGAGCAAGGAAGATGGACACGATGGGCATTACGCCGTAGTTAAGGCGTACCTGGGAGAGTATGCCGGACAGAGCCGGGAAATCGTTCCAGCCCACCAACCAAAAAATCACGGACATCAGCCAGCGAAGTATGTAGTAGCCGAAAAAGCCGAGTATAATGGCGAAAATCGCGCTTTTGATGCACTCAATAAGGTCGGTGGCAGACTTTATAAGATAAGAATGCATCACTATGAGAATGAACAGGCAGGTCACCGCAAAGTAAACGAAGTTCGACCAGTAGTGGCTCAGCTGCGGGGCCACCGCTTCCATGACCAAAGGCACAAGAAATTTCAGTACAATGATGTGCACTGGCACGAATATTGCGCCGGGGAGCAGCTCTGTCTTTTTCATGGGGAAGCGGAAGGCATTAGCGGGTTTCTTCATTGCTGCAGCTCCTTTTTCAGCTCAAAGAGCAGATTCATTGCCTCGATGGGGGTAAGGGTATTCAGATCCACGGCGCGCAGTTTTTCGCTTATGCGATCCTCGCTGATGCTGCCGAAGCTTATCTGCCCGTCGTCCACAGGGGCGGAGATAATGGGCGCAGACTGAGGCGCGCCGCTTTCCAGCTCACTGAGAATGGTTTTGGAGCGCTTTATAACGCTGTCGGGAACGCCGGCAAGCTTGGCGACCTCTATACCGTAGCTGCGGTCAGCGCCGCCGGGTACTATCTTGCGCAGGAAGATAACGTCGTCGCCGCGCTTTTTCACGCTGGTATTCAGGTTCTTCACGCCGCCTATCTCGTTTTCAAGGGCAGTGAGCTCATGGTAATGGGTGGCGAACATGGTGCGTGCGCCCAGCTTCTTCGGGTCGGCGCAGTATTCCAGTACGGCGCGGGCAATGGCCATGCCGTCGAATGTGGAGGTGCCGCGTCCTATTTCGTCCAGGACAAGCAGGCTGCGGCGGGTGGCGTGGCTGAGAATTTCGGCCACCTCGCTCATTTCCACCATGAAGGTGGACTGACCGGAGGAAAGGTCGTCCGAGGCTCCGATTCGGGTAAATATGCGGTCAGTGATACCGATTCGGGCGGAGCGGGCGGGGACAAAACTGCCTATCTGCGCCATGAGAACGATAAGAGCGGTCTGACGCATATAGGTGGACTTACCGGCCATGTTGGGGCCGGTGATAATGGCGACACGGGTGTTTGCGCCGTCAAGGAAAGCGTCGTTGGGAACGAAAAGGGTGTCCTTGCGGGCGGCCTCGACAACGGGGTGGCGACCGTCCTTTATCTCGATGATGTCGGAAACATCGACCTCGGGCTTGCAGTAGTTGTTCTTCACCGCGGTCTCGGCAAGGGAGCAGAGCGCGTCAATGGTGGCGATATCAGCAGCCGTCGCGCGAATAGCGGCGGCAATGGAGGCCACCTGCTGAGCGGTTTCGTAGAAAAGGCGGTACTCAAGCTCGGTGACTCTGTCCCGGGCGGTGAGCAGCTGGGTCTCCAGCTCCTTAAGCTCCTGAGTAATGAAACGCTCGCAGTTCACAAGGGTCTGCTTGCGGATATAGTCCTCGGGAACGTCCTCGCTCTGGCTGCGGGGCATTTCTATGTAGTAGCCGAAAACCTTGTTGTAGCCAATGCGAAGCTTTTTGCCGGTGCGCTCCTTTTCCGCTGCCTCAATGGCTGCGACAGCGCCCTTGGCGTTTTCGGCCAGCTCATGCAGACGGTCGATCTCCGGGTCATAGCCCTTGCGTATCATGCCGCCCTCACGGACGGAGAAGGGAGGATCCTCGCCGATAACGTCACGGACGAGAGCCACCATATCGGCAAGCTCGTCCATATCCGCCAGCTCCCGGAGCATTTCGCTTTTGGCGGAGGAAAGCAGCTTCTTTATCTCGGGCAGCGCCTCGGCAGAGCCGGCAAGCGCGGCAAGGTCACGGGCGTTGCCGTTGCCGTAGACAATGCGTCCGACAAGGCGCTCCATGTCGTCGATGGAACGAAGACATTCGCGCACTTCGCCGCGCATTATGGTGTTACCCACAAGCTCGGAAACGGCGTTCAGGCGGCGGTTGATAACTGTGGTGGAAAGCAGGGGCTTTTCTATCCATGAGCGTATAAGGCGTACGCCCATTGCGGTGCGGGTCTTGTCCAGCACCCAAAGGAGACTGCCGCGCTTATCCTTGGAGCGAATGGTTTCCGTCAGCTCCAGGTTGCGGCGGGTTTGATAGTCCAGCTCCATGAAGCGGCCGGAGGTATAAAGGGTGAGAGTGTCTATGTGGGCAAGACCGGTTTTTTGGGTTTCGTGGAGATAGTTGAGCAGACCGCCCGCCGCGGCTATGAGAACCTTTTTGTCCTCGTTCACGGCGTAGGTATTTTCTCCGAAATGGCGGCGAAACTGGTCGCTGGCGGTATCAAGCTCAAATGCCTTGTTGTCGGTCTGACAAAGGCACTTTATACGTTTGGTGAGCAGCTGACGAATTTCTCTGTTTTCCGCGGCTGCAGTGCTGATAATGGCCTCGGCGGGAGAATAGCGCACCAGCTCGTTGAGCACGTGACCCATAGCGTCGGGGCCGGAGAACTCGGCGGCAAGGAACTCGCCGGTGGAGATATCGGCAAAGCATACGGCGGCGGCGCCGGCGTCAGCAAAGACGGTGCAGACATAGTTCTGCCGTCCCTCTTCCAGCATGGACTGTTCAATTACCGTGCCGGGGGTGATAACGCGTACTACGTCGCGGCTCACAAGACCCTTTGCGAGAGCGGGATCCTCCGTCTGCTCGCAGATAGCCACCTTGTAGCCCTTGGCAAGCAGGCGGGCAACATAGCCCTCGTAGGAATGGTAGGGTACGCCGCACATGGGGGTGCGCTCGTCCATGGGCTTGTTCCTGTCGCGGGTGGTTAGAGTGATCTCAAGCTCCTTGGAGGCGGTTATTGCGTCCTCGTTGAACATCTCGTAGAAGTCACCAAGACGGAAAAAGAGTATGCAGTCCGGCATCTCTTGCTTTATTTTGTTGTACTGCTGCATCATGGGGGTATTTTCCGCCATTTTACAGCACCTCCGTATCTGTATTTAGGTAATAGGTAATTTATATCAGTTCGCCCTCAAGGCTCCATGTAGTGCTGCTCTTGATGCGCACGTTCTGGAAAGTGCCGATAAGGCTTTCGGGCTCGTTGAGGTGCACCAGCCTGTTGCAGGAGGTGCGGGCGGTGAGCTTTCCGTTGGAGGAATTCACGCCGTCTATGAGTACGCGGTACTCCTTGCCCACGTGGGCAGCCTGAGTTTCGGCGGAAATGCGGCTCTGCGCGTCCAGCAGGCGGTCGAACCATACCTGCTTTTCGGCGCGGGTGAAGGGATCGGGCATTTCTGCGGCGGGAGTTCCGTGGCGGGGGGAGTAGATAAAGGTGAAGAGCATATCAAAGCGGAACTGCTCAACAAGGGAGAGTGTTTCGTTGAATTCTTCCTCGGTTTCGCCGGGGAAGCCAACAATAACGTCGCTGGTGATGGCAACGCCGGGAATAGTGCGGCGGGCTGCCTCGACAAGGGCGATATACTGCTCGCGGGTGTAGCGGCGGTTCATGGCCTTCAGTACGCGGCTGCTGCCGGACTGGAAGGGGAGGTGAATATGGCGCTCCGCCTTTTCACAGTTAGCCAGCGTATCGAAAAGACGCTGGGTAGCGTCTTTGGGGTGGCTGGTCATGAAACGGATAACGAACTCGCCGGGTATCTTGTTTATCTCCTCGATGAGGTAAGAAAAATCGCGGCCCTCGTCAAGATCCTTGCCGTAGGAGTTTACGTTCTGTCCAAGGAGAGTTATCTCCTTGTAGCCTGCGTCAATTATCTGTCTTGCCTCGTCAATTACGTTCTGTGCGCTGCGGCTGCGCTCTCTGCCGCGGACATAGGGAACTATGCAGTAGGAGCAGAAATTGTTGCAGCCGTACATTACGCTCAACCATGCCTTTACGTTGTGAATACGGTAGGAGGGCAGACCCTCAAAGCGCTCACCGTCTATCTGGCGAACCTCGAAAATGCGGCCCTTGTGTGGCTTTACGGTCTTTTCCAGCAGCTCGGGGAAGCGGTAAAGCTCATGGGTGCCGAAAACAAGGTCAACATGGGGGTAGGAGGTTTTGATCTTTTTGGCCATTTGCTCCTGAGTTACCATGCAGCCGCAAAGGGCGATAAGCTGACCGGGCTTGGCTCTTTTGGCGTGGACGAGAGCGCCCACATTGCCCAGCGCGCGCATTTCTGCGTGCTCGCGGACGGCGCAGGTATTTATAACGATGAGGTCGGCCTCATATTCATTTTCGGTGAAGCGGTAGCCCATCTGATGAAGCATTCCGCGTATCTTTTCACTGTCAGCTTCATTCTGCTGGCAGCCGTAGGTGTCAACCATAGCGAGGGGAGCTACGGGCAGGGCAGCGGTATATTCCGCCATGCGCTTCGTTATTTCCTTCTGGCGTTCCAGCTCGGCGGCGGGAACATTGATTACATTATGCGCCAAGACGAAAGCCTCCTTTTTGTAGAATAACACATTATATCATTTTTGCGCGGAAGATACAAGAAACTTGAAAAAATTCTCTTGATATGTATAATGGGTTGAAAGCAATATACGGAGGACGTAATTATGGAATTTATAAAGGCAAAAGCCGATCATATAGATACTATACTGGAAATCGCGGCGCAGGCAACGGCTCAGCTGAAAAGACTGGGCGTTGACCAGTGGCAGCGGGGCTATCCCAACCGCGGCTCATGGGAAAAGGACGTGGCAAACGGCGCAGCATGGCTGGCCGTAGAGAACGGCAAAATACTGGGCACCATGAGCTTTATCACCGAGCCGGAGGAGGCCTACGCCAAAATAGAGGGCGCATGGCTGGCGGACGTAACCTACGCCTCGCTGCACAGAGTCTGCGTGGCTGACCACAGCAAGGGGAAGGGCGTAGCGGGCAGGCTTTTTGCCCACGGCATTGCCCTGGCAAAAGAGCAGGGCTTCAAGTCCGTGAGAATAGATACCCACAGGGATAACGGCCCCATGAACCGCGCTATTTCTAAAGCAGGATTTACATACTGCGGCGTTATCCGCCTTATCGGCACTGAGGAAAACGGAAACGAGCGCGTTGCCTTTGAAATGCTGCTGTAAGGCTCGGGTTTTCGTCATAAGGCACAATATATTGCGGCGTAATTAAGCTAATTCGGCAAAAAGCTGATTGCACCCAAGCCTTTTTCTTTACAAAAATACACCTCCATGATATAGTAACTATGTTTGTAAATCCACAGCTTTGCCCGATGTGATTCGTGAAAAGCTGTTAATCTATCATCGAAAGGATGTTATCCAAATGCTGACTAAAAGACAGAACCTCCTCGAGACTATTCGCGGCGGTAACCCCGACAGATTTGTAAACCAGTATGAGGCTTTTGCTATCCAGATGGCTAACCCCATCAGCATGCGCAGCCCCATGCCCCAGTACGGTGAGCACAATGTTGTTGACGCCTGGGGCGTAAGCCGTTCCTATCCCATCGGCACTCCCGGTGCATTCCCTGACCACGACGAGGCTCATATTCTCCTGAAGGATCCCACCCAGTGGAGAGATATCCTCAAGGCTCCTCAGGTAGTTTTCCCCGAGGAAGAGTGGAAGCCCTTCATCGAGATGGCTAATGCTGTTGACCGCAACGAGCAGTTCGTCACTGTTTTCTATGCCCCCGGTATCTTTGAGCAGTGCCACTACTTCATGGAGATCTCCAACTGCCTCATCAACTTCTACGAAGAGCCCGAAGCAATGCACGAGATCATCGACTACATCACCGAGTATGAGCTGGCATACGCTGCAGAAGTCTGCAAGTACATAAAGCCCGACGCTCTCTTCCATCATGACGACTGGGGCAGCCAGCTGTCCACCTTCATCTCTCCCGCTATGTTCGAGGAGTTCTTCCTGCCCGCATACAAGAAGGTTTACGGCTTCTACAAGGAGCACGGCGTTGAAGTCATCATGCACCACTCCGACTCCTACGCAGCTACCCTCGTTCCCTACATGATCGACATGGGTATCGACATCTGGCAGGGCGTAATGCGCTCCAACAACATCAGCGAGCTGATGGAGAAGTACAAGGGCCAGATCACCTTCATGGGCGGTATCGACAGCGCTACCGTTGACTATGAAGGCTGGACCGACGAGGTCGTTGCAGCCCGCGTTAAGGAAGCCTGCGAAGAGTTCGGCAAGCTGTACTTCATTCCCAGCGCATCTCAGGGTCTGCCCATGAGCAACTATCCCGGCGTTTACGAAGCTCTCACCAGAGAGATCGACAACTGCTCCAAGGAAATGTTCTAA
>CAYYLZ010000049.1:11255-14678 GCA_964472725.1 uncultured Oscillospiraceae bacterium | reverse complement strand
GTTGTATTTTTGTGTCATCCAGAGGGCGCAGCCCGAAGGATCCCCCGAATGGTTCCGCCGAAGTCGTTACTGCGTACCATTCAACCGGGGGATTCCTCGCTATGCTCGGAATGACAGTGTTTTTTGGGGGGGGATTCCTCACTGCGCTCGGAATGACGGTGGAATATGTGCCGCCTTCGGCGCTCCGCAATATAGTGACTATTGCCGCAAAAATGACAACACGTAAAATGCTGCCGCTTGCGCGGTAGGGCGGCTTGCCTTCAAGCCGCCGCGGCGGGATGTGGGCATCCCGCCCTACCCGGTGCACAGCGTAGCACAAACCACCCGCAAAAACTAAAACAACGCTATGGCTTCCCCCTTTGGGGGGAAGCTGTCAACGAAGTTGACTGATGAGGGGAATTCGCGACAGCGAATAAGAATGTACGATAAACGCAGTGCGGTGCAAGGCTGCCTTACGGCAGGCCCCTCATCCGTCATTTGCTTACGCAAATGCCACCTTCTCCCCGAAGGGGGGAAGGCATAATGGGTGCACAGCAAAGCACAACAACCCGCAAAACCTAAAATACGATGTCATCCAGAGGGCGCAGCCCGAAGGATCCCCCGAATGGTTCCGCCGAAGTCGTTACTGCGTACCATTCAACGGGGGGATTCCTCGCTATGCTCGGAATGACGGGTGAGGGTTGTATTTTTGTGTCATCCAGAGGGCGCAGCCCGAAGGATCCCCCGAATGGTTCTGCCGAAGTCGTTACTGCGTACCATTCAACGGGGGGATTCCTCACTGCGTTCGGAATGACGGTACAACCAACTGCGGAGATGCTTCGGCAAAGCCTCGGCATGACAAATATTTTACTGCGGTCAGCACAAACGATACAAATATTTCCTGCTATAAAAAAGCGTAAATCCTTTCCGCTGAGCAACCACCAATCGAAAGGTCGGGGATAAGTGGTTCCTCAGTGGAAAGGCCACCGAGCGCGCCGCACGCACTGCGCGCAGCCTTCAATATAAGCTCCCGCACCTGCCCGGCCGATAGGGACCGGGCAGGATATGGGAATGGGTATTTTAATGTTTTTAGGCCGGGGGATTAGGACTCTTCTTCTTCGGCTTCTTTTACCTGCCAACCATTGGAAGTAGACCAAGTGGCACCACCGGCAGTCTTGTAGCTGCCCTTCAGCACGGGCTGGGTGCTGTTCATATAGAGGTTGAAGTCACCGGTACCCCAGTTTTTATCAGTGGTATTCCAACTATGCGTAGTGCCGTCTATTACAATAGTAGTGACTGCTCCACTGGTGGTATCACAAGTGACAGTAATTCCACTAACAACTCCATCATCAGAGGTAGCTTCCACAGCCTGAGCGGCAGTCATAACAGCGGACAGCACGGTGGTATCAGCAGCATCGTTAGCCTTCTTGATATAGCCGGAGTAAGCGGGAACGGCAATACCGGCGAGGATACCGAGAATGGCGATAACGACGATCAGTTCGACCAGAGTAAAACCGGCCTTACTCTTCATAAATTTCATTGGAATCATTTCCTTTCCCTATGTATTAATTCTTTTAATATATATCTCAAACCCAAACTAAACGACGCCTATCCGCCGTCATATAGATAGGTTGGATATCAGGTTGATTTAATCTTTGCGGGGATTGGCATCTACAGGTAATACCTCATAATCAACCAATCCATTCCTATAATAGAATGCAATTATAATTGCTGTTTCCTTATCTGCAGTTAAGTCTTTCAGTGCGCCATACAGACCCTCGAATTCTTTCAAATACGCATTATAATAATCAAAGAAGCCAAGTGCCGTTCCCGAAGCCATATCTGCAGTGGCTTCTACCGTATCCATAGTATTATAGAACGCTATCGCATTTGCTTTGGAAGTTCCGCTACTTACATACTTATCATAAAGCTCCAAGCAAGCCGCACAATTCAGGTCGCCAGAACCATCATCCTCACCGTACGTCTTAAGCGCAGAGCGACAAACAAGCTTGGGCAAAGTTGCAACAAACATAAATTCGCCGTAAGCTCTAATGTTGTTCGCACAAGTTGTTGCTGTGTGTGTGTGCTCGGTTGGAGTATGGCTTTCAACATAAGATGCGAACGCCTCGTTATATGCTACTCGGCAGGCGCAGTAAAATTCGCGCTCATTAAAGCCGAAACCATAACTTTCGCAGTAAAGGCCGCCACCAATAGTATTGTCTGTAGAATCATCAACCGGTTTCCAAGCTTTGGTGTAAAAGTCTTCCGCATCAGAATAAGTAGTTATCATCTTAGAGGCAAAGCTGTCGACCAGTTGTTCTGAAGACGTATAGGTATTGGTAGTTACTTTTTTTCCACCTATATCTATGCCACTATAGGGTACCAGTTTGTTACCCAAAGACTCGACTTTATTCCAAAGCTGGGTACCACCCGTATAGAATGTGGGAATCGATCCATCCGTCTTCCAGTCTTTATACTTCAGGGCAGTACTTGCAGTTAAATCCTCACCAAATGCTGCCTTCAAAACCTGAGTCATTCCGCTGGCTTCGGCATCTGCAGCTACAAAATTACCACTATAGGTGTTCACCGCATTGAAAGTTTTTCCTTTATAATGATTTGTCCCGGAGGATGCGCTGTCGCCACATTCGAAGCAACTAAAATCGCCTTTGATATTGAATTCTTGGTTATCTTTGTACTTTGAGATTAAAACAGTTGCCTCGTATCCGCCCGTATTATAAATTGCAGTGGCATTTAACCTTGTTTTTAAATCAGCTATCGTTGTTTTCACCGGAGTTTCGGAGTGGGTTGTACAATAGTAATACGATTCTTTCACAAGATAGTATCCACTAGTAAGGTGCGTTGATGGTGCTTGATAGTATTTAACACTGTATACATCAATTTCACTTCCGCTCTTTACACATTCCTTTACACTTGTAGTTGTTTGTTCTGTAGCTGACTCTAAAACCTCTGCGCCATCTTCCGAAAGAAGCACAAAGCCCAAAGGAATCTGTATCGCAGCATCTGCGCCACTCTGGGAATCCGGCTGCAGTTTCTCATCGATTGAATATGCATTGGAGTAAATGCCGGTTTCTACCGCACGAATGATATTGCCAACGAGGGTTATATCCG
Organism: uncultured Oscillospiraceae bacterium; assembly: GCA_964472725.1. Taxonomy (GTDB): domain Bacteria; phylum Bacillota; class Clostridia; order Oscillospirales; family Oscillospiraceae; genus RGIG6375. Next base: position 11,570 of record CAYYLZ010000049.1, on the reverse strand, counting down.
CCTTCTTATTCGCGCTCTTTACATATCCGCTATATCCAACCGTGCCGACGCCTGCCAGTACACCGAGGATGGCGATCACCACAACAAGCTCAACGAGGGTAAAGCCTGCGGCGGATTTTGCCCACGGGTGGCGGAGCTTGGGGAGTTTAAAACGACGCATATTAGGGTCTCCTTTCTGTTTCGGGGATCATTTTCTTTTTGTTTTATTTTTATTTTTTTGTTTTGTGTGTGGTTTATGCTATGCCTTCCCCTCGAGGGGAAGGGGGACCGCTTGCGGTGGATGAGGTGCAATATCGGCAGCGGTACTGAGATAGG
>CAYYLZ010000049.1:0-11155 GCA_964472725.1 uncultured Oscillospiraceae bacterium | reverse complement strand
CCTCGAGGAGAAGCCATAGCGTTGTTGTTTTAGATTTTGCGTGTGGTTTATGCTATGCCTTCCCCTCGAGGGGACACCCCAGGGTGGCCTCTCTTGCCCCTGCGGGGCAATTCACCTCCAGGGGGACCGCTTGCGGTGGATGAGGTGCAATATCGGCAGCGGTACTGAGATAGGCAGTAAAAGGTGTTTTTTTCACGCCTGACGGCGTGCCACCTCATCAGTCGCGTTCCGCGCCAGCTTCTCCTCAAGGAGAAGCCATAGCGTTGTTGTTTTAGATTTTGCGTGTGGGCGGTACTGCGGTGTGCGTTGACCGGGTAGGGCGGGATGCCCCATCCCGCCGTTATGGCAGAACGGGTGAGCTTGGCAGTAACTTTAGGTGCACTGCATACACCTCATCAGTCGGCTTCGCCGCCAGCTTCTCCTCAAGGAGAAGCCATAGCGTTGTTGTTTTAGATTTTGCGTGTGGGCGGTACTGCGGTGTGCGTTGACCGGGTAGGGCGGGATGCCCCATCCCGCCGTTATGGCAGAACGGGTGAGCTTGGCAGTAACTTTAGGTGCACTGCATACACCTCATCAGTCGGCTTCGCCGCCAGCTTCTCCTCAAGGAGAAGCCATAGCAAAGTCTCGTCAATCCCAATCGCGACCGAAAATAGCTATGTAAATATCGCGGCAGACACCTTCGAAATTTTGCCGCACATCGCGGTTTGAGTAACGTTTGACCGTATAGCCAAGTGATCGCAAGAACTCGTCGCGCTCCGTGTCGTGCTGCAAGGCCTGATCTTCATAGTGGTGAGAGCCGTCGAGTTCAATTATCAAATTTGCAATGGCGCAATAAAAGTCAACTATATAGTGTCCTATAATGTGCTGTCTTTTAATGGTTACAGGCTGCTTTTTAAGAAAATCATACCAAAGATGCCGCTCTTCAAGGGTCATGTTTTTACGCAGTGCCCGAGCGTTTGGCACAAGTTTTTTGTTGTATGTTTCATTCAAAAGTTAGCCCACCTTATAGGTCGCTTTTTACAAATAGCTGTCGTAAGCCTTGGTCATGTTCATCATGGGCAGGAAGATGGACAGGACGATAATGACCACGAAAACGGCAAGGAAGAGCAGGATCGCAGGCTCCATGAGGCCGAGGAGCTTCTGGGTAGCGGCCTCGACTTCCTCGTCGAAATACTCGGCGGTTTTGTCCAGCATGCCCTGAATATCGCCGGTCTCTTCGCCTATTGCCACGAGGTTGTAGACCATAGGCGGGAACAGGCCGGTCTCCTGAATGGCGACGTTGAGCTGCCAGCCCTGGGCGACCTTGCTGCCTATCTGCATAACGGCTTCCTTGAAGTAGATATTGCCCATATTGTTTGCCACAAGCTCGAGGCTGTCCGTAAGGCTGAGGCCGGAGGCCAGCAGCAGGGACAGTGTACGGCAGAATGTGGCGCAGGCGGAGCGGACGGTGAGGTTCTTCACCACGGGCACCTTGCGGGAGAGCCAGCCGAAAACGTGCTTGCCCTTATTGGTGCGGCGGAAGAAGATGATGAAGATGATGAGCGCCACGATGAACAGCGCTATGAGCCACCACCAGGCGACGAAGAAGTCGCTGACGGCCATGACCGCCACGGTGACGGCGGGCAGCTCCATATCCATGTCCGCGAAGGTTTTCAGGAACGAGGGGATTATCTTGGTCATCATAACGAAGAGGACGACCACCATGACCACGATGAGCACCATGGGGTAGGTCATTGCCTTGCTGACGGCGGCCTTGGTGCGCTTGGCCTTATCGAAGTAAACCTCCATCTGCCGGAAGGACTCTTCCAGATTACCGGATTCCTCACCGGCGGCGACCATGTTGACGAGCATATTGGGGAAGATGCGGGGGTGCTTCGACATAGCGCCGGCGAGAGTATCGCCCTTTTCGATGTCCATCTGCATCTGATGGACGGCGGCAGCGAGTTTTTTATTCTGAGTTTGCTGTCCGAGCATGGCGAGAACCTGAGAAATGGGTACGCCCGCCCGGAGTATGGACGTGAACTGGCGGCAGAAAATCGCCATGTCCTTCGCCTTGGGGTTGCCAAGGAAGGGCAGGTCGATGTCCTTATCCATAGTGCCCGGCTCGTAAATATCCAGTATTGTATAGCCGGTCTGGCGCAAAGAGCTCTTGGCGGTTTCGATAGAGGAGGCCTCGAGGCTGTTCTTTATCTTCTTACCGCTTCGGTCTATGGCTGTGTATTTGAAGCTGGGCAAGGTTTACCCTCCTATCAGCGGCGCGCGGCCTGCAGCACGGCGGCCGGGTCATTGGCGACGGCGGCGGCGTCCTCGGGGGCGACCTCTCCCGAGCGGACGGCGTCGATAAGCGCGTCGTCCAGCAACTGCATACCGGCGCGGCGGTTAGTCTGCATGGTGCTGGCTATCTGGAAGGTTTTGCCCTGTCGGATAAGGCTGCGTATGGCGGGGTTGACCACCATTATCTCGAATACCGCGCGGCGGCCGCCGCCCTTCTTGGGCAGCAGGGTCTGTCCCACGGCGCACTCGAGAACTTCCGCAAGCTGAATGCGTATCTGAGGCTGCTGGGCAGCCGGGAAAACGTCTATGATACGGTCGATGGTGTCGGCAGCGCCCTTTGTGTGGAGGGTGCCGAAGACGAGGTGACCGGTTTCGGCGGCGGTGATGGCGGTGGAGATAGTCTCAAGGTCACGCATCTCGCCGACGAGGATAACATCGGGGTCCTGACGCAGGGCGGCGCGGAGTCCGGCGGCGAAGCTCTCGGTATCGTGACCGATCTCGCGCTGGTTTATCACGCTCTGCTTGCGGGTATGGACGTATTCGATGGGGTTTTCAAGGGTGATTATGTGCCGGCGCTCGGTGTTGTTTATATGGTCGAGCAGGGCGGCGAGGGTGGAGCTCTTACCGGAGCCGGTGGGGCCGGTGACGAGCACGAGTCCGCGGGGCTTTTCCGCCTGATCAATGATGACCTGAGGCAGGCCAAGCTGCTCGGCGGAGGGGATAGTCAGCGGCAGCAGACGCAGCGCCATGGCGGTGCAGCCCTGCTGGCGGTAGGCGTTGACTCTCATTCGGCTGCCCTCAAAGCTGACGGCAAGGTCGATCTCGCCCACGGTGTCAAGCTCTTTCAGCTCTTCCTCGGTGGTGATGAGGCGCACTGCCTCGTATACGTCGGCCTCGGTGAGGGGCGTAGTACCGTCGTTGACCAGCTTGCCGTCTATGCGGAAGACGGGGGGCAGGCCCACGGTAAGATGAACGTCCGATGTGCGGCTTTCGACCGCGCGGGCGATTACGGTTTTGAAATCCATGTCAGTTTCCTTCTCCCGGTTCGTCTACAAGCAGCGTTATGTCCGCCACGCTGACGCGGCGCATTTCGCTGATGGACGTGGTGCCGTTGAGCACGAGGCGGCGGGCGCTTTCGTGCAGGGTGTTCATGCCCTCGGCGATGGCGGTTTCGCGTATTTCGTCGGTGGGGCGGTTGCGGGCGATCATGCCGCGGAGAGTGGGCGTGATCTCCATTATTTCGTAGATACCGATTCGGTCGTAGTAGCCGGTGCCGTTGCAGCGCTGGCAGCCCACGGGCTCGTTGACGGTGACGGTTTCGGCTTCCTCGGGGGTCAGACCAAGATAGGCCATTTCGTAGTCCTCAAGCTTGTGGGGGCGGCGGCAGTTGGGGCAGAGGCGGCGGACAAGGCGCTGGGCGATGATGCCCACGGTGGAGTCAGCGATGAGGTAGCTCTCCACGCCCATGTCCATAAGGCGGGTGATACTTGCGGCGGTATCGTTGGTATGCAGGGTGCTGACGACCAGGTGGCCGGTGATGGATGCCTGAACGGCGATGGCCGCCGTCTCGCCGTCACGGATCTCACCGATCATGATGATGTCGGGGTCCTGACGGAGAATGGAGCGCAGTGCGTTGGCGAAGGTCATGTCGGCCTTGACGTTTACCTGCACCTGATTTATGCCCTCGATATTGGCTTCGACGGGGTCCTCGACGGTGACGATGTTGACCATGTCGCTGTTGAGCTCGCTGAGAGCGGTATACAGCGTTGTGGACTTACCGGAGCCGGTGGGGCCGGTGACGAGGACGATGCCGTTGGGCTTGGAAAGTATCTTGTCGAACTTTTTCATCTCCTCCGGGGAGAAACCCAGGGAGAGCTTGCTGCGGTTAAGCGCTTTTTTCTGAGCAAGTCGCATAACGCACTTTTCGCCGTAGACGGTGGGCAGCACGGACACACGGACGTCGTATTCGCGGCGGTCTACGGTTATGGAGAAGCGGCCGTCCTGGGGCTTGCGCTTTTCGGAAATGTCAAGGCCGCTGATTATCTTCACACGGGCGACGATAGCGGCCAGCAGGCGCATATCGTAAACTGCGGTGGTGTAGAGTACGCCGTCTACGCGGACACGGACGCGGACTCGGTCGGGGCCGGCCTCGATGTGAATATCCGAGGCACGCTGACGCACCGCCTGCTCCACAAGGGAGTTGACGAGCATGACCACGGGGGAGGAGTTGATGTCCTCCTGAATTATCTGTTCCTCGACGGTCTTGTCCACCTCGTTGGCCTGAGTATACAGCTCCGCGGCCTCCTGCATTTCCTCGGTGCCGTAGTAGCGGTCGATGGAAACGAGAATGTCGGTGGTGGTGGCGAGGAAGGGTCTGATGCGGCATTTGCTGGCGATTGCAACCAGGTCACGACCGCGCATGTTCATGGGGTCGTTCATGGCGACGAGCAGGGTGCCGCTGTCGTCGGGGTCGAAGGCGTAGGGTATCATAACGTACTGGCGCAGGAGGTCAGGCTTTACAAGCTGACGCACCTCTACCGGTATGGGATTTTCGTAAAGGCGCACTATGGGTACGCGGGATACCGCCGCAAGGGCTTCGAGAAGCTGTTCCTCGGTTACGAAGCCTGTTTCAGCCAGAATCTCGCGGGCGGAACAATGCAGTTCAAACTGTTTTTTACGCACCGAAGTCGCCTGCTCATGGGTGAGCAGACCCTTGTCAAGCAAGTATTGAAGCAGTCTTTCGTTCAATTGCGGTCTCCTTTCGCGTTTGTGCGCTTACAAAAGCCTCGGAACAACACCGACTGTGCTTCGGCACTATTCCCGGGTTTTTGCTTTTTTACCGTCATTCCGAGCTTGCGAGGAATCCCCCGGTTGATTGGTGACAGATAACGACTGAGGCGCGTTTATCTGGGGGATTCTTCGGGCTGCGCCCTCTGAATGACGCATTATTTTAGCTTTTCCCGATACCCGGGGCGGGGTGACCGCCCCGGGTATTGTGTGTGTATTGCGAGGGTTTATGCTTGCGGGAGTGGGTTACTTTGCTTCAACCCAAAGACCGCAGCTTGCGGTGTGAGTATTGTACTTGAAGGTGACGATCTGACCCTCGTAGAACTCGGAGAGGGACATATCCGCGATGCCCTTGGTTGCGAAGATTGCAGCGAATGCGTCGCAAACCTCTCTGTAGTCCTCTGCGGTTCTTACGTCATCAACCAGCTTTGCGTCGATGGTGAACGTATCACCGTCGGGAGAATCGCTGGTGACGATGATGGAAGCGCCCTCGGGAAGTCTTCTCAGCTGGTCGGCCAGTCTCAGCAGGTAGGACTCTCTCTTGTCGGTGACGAACTTGCCGAGCACGTCCTGAGCGGTATCGTTGCCGAGAACGGTTGCCAGGTTGCCGAGAGTGATGTCCTCAACGGTGTCAAAGCGGCGGAGATTGGTAGCCTTAGAAAGGAATTCCATGTACTTGGTGTTCTCAATAAGGTCGGTGAGAGTGTCGGTGATAATCTCACTGGTGGGCAACTCGTCGTCTTCTACCATCTGGTTGAATATCTTGTTTACCAATTCGTCGGCGAGAACTGCCTCCTCAAGCTTGCTTTCCCAATTAGCTCTAGTAACTTCGGCTACGTTTATATCGAAGCTGTAATCGATGCCGTAATCGACAGAAAGTTTATTTTCAGTATCAGCAATCTTAGAGTTGAAGCGGTCCTTGCAGTAATCGTTCAGGTGCTCGTTAAGCTTTTCCTGATAGATTGGGCTATCAGTGCTGGGCAGTGCACCCATCTTAAGGTCGATTTCGTCCTGAATATCTGCCTTTATGGAGTTAAACTGCTTAGTCAACTCTTTGCGAATCTGTTCTTTAGCGAGTTCCTCAATCTTTTCGTTAAAGAGTTTTATATCAGCATTAGCAAGGTTTTCAAAGACTGTATCGTCTCGCTGGACATCTTTATTGCCCAGCCAGCAATACTGATAGAAGTAGCTGTTCAGCACATCATCGGGATATACCTCTGCGTGTTTGTCGGACAGAGAGAAACCTGCGTTATTGCGGAACCAAGCCTTGACGATACCGCGAAGAGCACCGGTCAGAACTGCCTTGTCGTTAGGGGTGAGTTCCATATCGTCGGGGATCATTTTGGCAAAACGATTGTTGGGATCTCTAAGGTCAATTTGTTCGTCGACCAGATCTCCCATTCTATCACGCATTTCCTTGAGAACTGCGTCACTGGTGACCAGCTTTTCAACGGCTGCGTTAACTGCATAATCGTAACGATCCTGAGTCTTCTGGTCGATGACGAGCTTAACGTGGGGAACGTGGCCTTCGAACTTGTAGAAGACGTAGCCGTTACCGTCGAGAGTCATGGTGATATCGAAGGGATAAACATGGGGGAACTGCTTGGTGTGATCCACATAAGCTGCGGAGTCATCGAAGGTGAAGGTCAGCGTAGCCTTAAAGACGAGCTCGTCGCTCCAATCGCGGGCGATGGTCATCTGGTGGTAGATGTCCTTGGTCATAGCAACTGCCAGCTTGGCAGCGATCTTGGCCATCTCCTTGGCGTAGGTTCTCTTGTTGGTGGTGCTGTTGGGCAGCTCGACCTTGGAGGAGTACTCGTAGTCGTCTCTGCCTGCAGAGAGGGTTACGCCGCCGGTGTAGTATACGCCGTCAGCATCTCTGAAGTTCTCCCAGATGTCATCGGTTCTGTTCTTGAGAGCCTCGTAAACGCTGTCGATGATAGCTTCGCGGTCTACGTTGCTGATGACCTCTCTGATGGAGTTCTCCTTGAACCATGCGTTGATCTCGTCGATGTAGGGATCAACGAAGGCCTTGACCTCGTCTCTGCGGACAACTGCACCGACGGTGACAACGCCTGCGTAGTAAGCTGCGTTGACGATAGCGTCGCGGTGGAAGTTGGCTGCCAGAGTGAGGGAAGCGTCAACGGTCTGAGTACGAGTGTCATCCTTGTCAATGGTTTCACTGAATACGAACTTGCTGAGGTCAAATGCGTTGGAAGCATCAACAAATCTGTTGTCAGCCTTATCCTTGGCTACGTCCACATACTTGAGGTAATCATTCTGAACCTCGGTCATGGAAGCGTTGACTGCCATACCGATGTAGTCCTCGCACTCGATCCACTTAGCGTAAACGGTCAGATCCTTTACCATTCTGATGGGGAAGATGGCCTGCTTGGTGAGTGCCTCGTCGAGATACCAACCGCCGAAGAAGTGCTGATTATCGAGGAAAGGATCAGCGGTGGGAGGATTCTCGGTATATTCGCCGTGCTTATAGGTCTTGGGAGATCTGCCGGTACCACCATTGGTATCGAAAGTGAGGGTGAACTCAAGAACGATATAGGTAGCGGTGTATTCGGCATCACCGGTAACCGCGACAACGGCGGGAGTCCAGCCAGCGAAGGTGTAGATGATATCGTCAACGGTCTTGCTGAGAGTGGAACTGTTGTAATCAGGAATGCTGCCATAGGGGACGTTATAGTCGGTTTCCAGTACGGTGCCGTCGTCATCCTTCCAGGTTACGGTGTAGGTTCTGACATTTTCGTCGAACTGAGCAGTGTAGGTAGCTTCGCCGGTAACTGCCACGATATCGGGAGACCAGGTGCCGTTGAAGGTGTAGGTGTGCTCGGCAGTGGGATCCTTGGTGGGAGTTGCGCCGGTATAGAGAGGAGTTGCGCCATAGGCTACCTGCTCGGTGTACAGGGTGTCACCGTTGCCATCAACCCAGGTGATATCGTAGGTGTTAACGGTGGAGCTGCAAACTGCCCAGTGATATACTACGGTAGCGTCAGCGGGATCGACAAAATCTAACCAGGTGCCGTTGAAGGTGTAGGTGAACTGGTCATTACCGGGCAGAGTGGGATTTTCGGGGCAGGCAGGGGTCTCGTTGTAGGGAACATCGAGATCGGTCTGCAGCCAGTGGAAGACAGTGAAAGTGTCATCTACGCTGAACCAATAGTGAGTGTACAGAACGTCAGAGGTGGTAAACTGCGCGGTATAAGTCTTTGTGCCGGCAGCAATATCAACTTCAAGGTTCCAGCCGACAAAATTGTATGTATACTGCTCGTCAGCTGCTCTGGTAGGCTCGGCACCGGTATAGGTGGGAGTTACGTCGGCGGGAACATTCTCGGCCTTGTCCAGTTCCTCACCGTTCCAGTTCTGCCAGATTACGGTGTAGGTTCTGGTAGAGCGAGCATACCGAGCGAAATGGTTCACAGCGCTGCTTGCAGAGTCGGGTACATCAAGCCAATCTGCGAACTCATAGGAATACTGAGCATCGGAAGGCTGGGTGGGAGTCGGGCCGGTATAGGTGGGATCAGTGCTGTAGGGGACGTCGGCGAGGAAGCCAAGAAAATCGAGAGTAGCAAGGTCGAACTCATAGTTAATGTTCCACCAATAGTGGGTGTACAGTCTTTCGGTAGCAGTATACTGTGCGGTGTAGGTAGCATCGCCGGTAACCTCGACAACTACGGGAGTCCACTTGTCGAAGGTGTAGGTGTACTGATCGGTAGTAGCCTTGGTGGGAGTTCCGTTGGGATAAACGGGTTCGGTGCCGTACTCAACTTCAGTGGTAGCCAGTACGGTGGTGCCGTTATCGTCCAGCCAGGTGATGGTGTACTTGTTGACGGTAGCATCGTAGTAAGCGGTGTAGGTCACATCACCGGTTACGGGATTGACATAGGGAGACCAACCTGCGAAGGTGTAGGTGTACTCAGCGTCAGGATCTCTTGTGGGAGTAGCGCCGTTGTAGGTGTGAGGGGTGCCGTAAGGAACATTTTCGTCCTTTTCAAGCTCAGTGCCGTCCCAGTTCTTCCAAATTACGGTGTACTTGTTGACAGCGGCGGAGTATACGGCGGTGTAGGAAGCGTCTTGGGTTACGTTAACGATGGTGGGAGTCCAACCAAGGAAAGTATAGGTGTACTGAGCGGTAGCTTCCTTAGTGGGGATTGCGCCGGTGTATTCGGGCATATCGCCGTAGGCAACCTCATCGGTATCCAGCTCGCTGCCGTCCTCGTTCAGCCATGTGATGGTGTAGGTTCTGAGGGTGGAGGAGTAGGTAGCGGTGTAGGTCGCATCACGGGTAACATCGGCGAGAGCGGGAGACCAACCTGCGAAGGTGTAGGTGTACTTAGCGTCAGGATCTCTTGTGGGAGTAGCGCCGTTGTAGGTGGGAGCGGTGCCGTAAGGAACATTTTCGTCCTTTTCAAGCTCAGTGCCGTCGTGGTTCAGCCATGTTACTGTGTAGGTTCTGAGGGTGCTGTTGTAACCTGCAATGTAGGTGACATCGCCGGTTACGGGGCTGACAGTAACGCCCCAACCTGCGAAGACGTAGTTGTAGTGATCGTCGGCGGGCTTGGTGGGAGTAGCGCCGTTGTACTCGGGAGTAGTGCCGTAAGGAACGTTGTAGTCGGTTTCCAATACGGTGCCGTCATAGTTCTTCCAGGTTACGGTGTACTCATTGACATCGCCGGTGAATACAGCGGTGTAGGTGACATCACCGGTAACGGTGGTGGGAGCGGTGTTCCAACCCAGGAAAATGTAAGAATACTGAGCGGTAGCGGGCTTGGTGGGAGTAGCGCCGTCATAGCTGGGAGTTGTGCCATAGGAAACGTTGGTATCAGTTTCGAGCACAGTGCCATCCCAGTTCTTCCAGGTTACGGTGTAGGTTCTGGTAGTGGGAGTATAGGTTGCGGTATAAGTAATGTCGCCGGTTACAGGTGCGAGAGCGGGAGACCAGCCACTGAAGGTGTAGGTGTACTGAGCGTCAGCGGGTCTGGTGGGAGTTGCGCCGTCATAAGAGGGAGTTGCGTTTTTCTTGACGCCGGTGTCCTTTTCCAGTACGGTGCCGTCCCAGTTCTTCCAGGTTACGGTGTAGGTAGTGGAGCCACCGCCGCCACCGCCGCCGCCGCCACCGCCGCCACCGCCGGAGCTGCCGCCGCTTTCGCCCTTAACTACCCATGCAAGACGGGAGATAACGGCTGCGACCTGAGCGCGGGTGGAGGACTGGGTGGGACGGAAGGTGCCGTCCTCGAAGCCGTCTACGAGACCGTAAACACGGCAGTTCTCAACGCAGTCAACAGCGTAGGAACTGATCTTGTCGGCGTCCTTGAAAGACTCTACCAGGGCATCTTCAACATGCTCGATGCTGTTGGCAGCGCCGTAGTAGTTTATGTAGCGGTCCATAATGGCGCACATCTGTTCACGGGTAACGGGTCCGTTGGGGTTGAACTTGCCTTCGGCTACGCCGTCGACGATCTTGTTCTTGGCAGCCCAGGTAACGGAGCCGGTGTACCAGGTGTTTACAGGTACGTCATCGAATGCGCTTACGGAATCGTCGACCTCTGCCTCGTCAAGACGGGCAAGTACGGTGACGAACATTGCGCGGGTCATGGTTCCCTGAGGGTCGTACTTCGTATCGCTTACGCCTTCGAAATAGCCCTTGGACCATACGAAGTCAACGTACTCGTAGAACCAGTCGCTTTCCTTTACGTCGGTAAAGGGGAAGCCTGCTGCGGCAGCTGCGGGTATCATTGACGTTAGCATGGCAATGATAAGCAGTAATGCCAAAAGTCTCTTCTTCATGTTCTTTCTCCTTCTCGGTTGATACGTATACATAAATATAAATATACTTCCAATTTTATTATAGTGCCACGTTTGCTTCTTTGCATGCTGTATTAGTATATGAAACAGGAAAGCTGCAAGTGCGCACAGTGACACCATTCTCATGTTACAGTATACAGAAAAGGGAGGTGGAGGTCAATAAGGAATTGAGGTAAATTTGCCGATAATAAGCAGGAAATTTATGCTTTCGTTGTGTAAAACCTATTTTTTTTTTTTTTTTTTTTTTTTTTTTTTTTTTTTTTTTTTTTTTTTTTTT
>CAYYLZ010000048.1:0-14924 GCA_964472725.1 uncultured Oscillospiraceae bacterium | reverse complement strand
CCAGATCGAACTTGCCCTGGGTTGCGCCGAACTCGCAGTCAACGCGCCATGCCAGATTGTCCTTGGTGGTAGCCTTCATGTTGGATTCCAGATCCTCGCCGAGAAGTTCAGCGAACTTGGCTGCGTGCTCAGCCTCTTCCCATGCTGCCTTTTCCCAGTACAGGCCGATCTCGGGATAGCCCTCGCGGTGAGCGATACGTGCCATGCAAAGGTACATACCTACCTCGGAGCACTCGCCCTCGAAGTTGGCCTTGAGCTGCTCGAAGATATACTGCTTGTCTTCGGCGGAGATGTCGGGGTTGTTCTTAACGGTCTTTGCGTAGATGCCGTACTCGTGCTCTGCGGCCAGAGTCAGCTCGCCGACCTGCTCATTGAACTTGGAAGCGGGAACGTGACATACGGGACATTCTGCGGGGGGATTGTCGCCGGTGTGAACATAACCACAAACGCTGCAAACGTACTTCTTCATAATAATTTCCTCCTGATATGTTGAATTAAAATTTATTTTTTTATTTTAAGCAGTTATCCTGCCTGTTTACTTATCTGTGCAGTTTTTGCAAATGCCGCGGTAGATTATCTCGCAGCTTTCTATCCTTCCGCAATCATCGGCGGCCTTGGGAACGGGTACCGGCTCTCTGTCCTCCACGTCTATCACCGAGAGGCACTCCCGACAAACGAAGTGGGAATGGGGCGCTGTGTCCGCGTCGAACCGCTCCTGTCCGTCAACCACACCCACGCTTATAACTCGTCCGTCGGCCTTGAACATTGCAAGGTTTCTGTATACGGTTCCCAGGCTGATATCGGGGTATTCTTTCTTCACCTGTTCGTATATCCACTCCGCTGTGGGGTGGCTTTTTGTGGAGCGAAGAACATCATACACTGCCGTGCGCTTCTTGCTGTACCGTACAGCTCGCTCCATTAAATCAGCTCCTTTCGCCTTGGGCAAGGTGTGTGGGATTTGCTTAACAGTAACAGTTCTTGTTTGCATTATAGGGCATAAGACACGGCTTGTCAATAGGTTTTGAAAAAATTTTTGAGATTTTTTGTTTTTGCTTCGAAGTCGGACGGAGGTTCCTTCACTGTGTTTGGAATGACGTAAATAAAGATTGCGTCACCAAAGAAGGTCAACTCCGTCATTCAGAGGGCGCAGCCCGAAGAATCCCCTATTGTTACGCAGTCTGTGATCGTCGCTGCGCACCGTTTGACCGTGGGATTCCTCGCTGCACTCGGAATGACACTGCTAATTCCTTGCATGCAAACAAAAATTACAACAGACTGTTGCGAAATTGGCTCGAAAGTATTATAATAGCTATAATTGGCGTGATATGCCCGAAAAAAGGCGGTGAAGAAGATAAAGATACTGGCTGTTTCCGACTTTGAAAGCAAGTTTATATGGGATCATTTCGACCCGACGATATTTAAAGGTATGGATCTTATAATATCCTGCGGTGATCTGAAAGCCTCGTATCTCAGCTATCTTGTTACCATGATCCCTGCACCCCTTTTCTACGTCCACGGCAACCATGACGCGGCCTACCTTCATTGTCCTCCGGAGGGCTGCATGGATATTGATGGCAAGGTCATTGAGTATAAGGGGCTGCGCATCGCCGGTCTCGGCGGCTGCAAGGGTCAGTTGGGAGCCTACCAGTACAGCGACGGGCAGATGTGGAAGCGGGCCAAGAAGCTGGAGAGCGGGATAAAGAAGCATAAGGGCATTGACATTTTCGTTACCCACGCCGCGCCCCTGGATCGCTGCGACGGCGACGATGATTTCCACCGCGGCTTCGAGGCATTCTGCCACATCAACGATACCTATGAGCCAAAGTATCACTTCTTCGGCCACTGTCACTTGAGCGGTTCGCCGGTAAACAGCAAGGCGGTCACCATAATGGGCGGCACCACCATGGTCAACGCCTCGGGCTACCGCATCATCGAAATTGACCCCGACGAGGATTGAAAATGATATAAACGGCACCAGCCTTTATATACATATATGTATTTTTATATTTTCTTAAGGAGGAAAATATCATGGCAAATAGCATCTACAGATACTCCCAGCTTAACCCCATCATCTTTGGACCCGGCTCCATCGCATGCGTAGGCGAAGAGCTGACCAAGCTCGGCTGCAAGAAGCTCATGCTCGTCTGCGGCCCCAACGTTACCAAGTCCGGCGCTCTCGTTAAGTGCGAAGAGAGCCTGAAGGCTGCCGGTATCGGCTACGCCTACTGGAACGAGGTTGCTCCCGATGCTCCCTCCAGCCTCATCAACAAGGCGGCCAAGTACGCTATCGAAGAAGAGTGCGATTCCGTTCTCGCTGTCGGCGGCGGCTCCTGCATGGACCTTGCCAAGGGTATCGCCATTCTGCTTGACAAGAAGGAGACCGAGATCGAGAAGTATATGCCCGGCCCTCCCATGACCATTCAGCCCAATATTCCCATCATTCTGGCTCCCACCACCTCCGGTTCCGGTTCTGAGGGTACTCAGGTTTCCGTTATTACCCATGAGGGCGATGGCCAGAAGCGCGCTATCTTCACCCACGCTACCCTGGGTATCATCGACCCCGTTCTCACCCTCACCTGCCCTCCCTCTGTTACTGCTCAGGCCGGCTTCGACGTTCTCGCTCACTGCGTAGAGTCCATCACCAGCCGTGACCGTAACCCCCACTCCGAGGTTCTCGCTCTCAGCGCTCTGCGCCGCGTTCGTGACAATCTCGTAGAGTGCTACAAGAACGGCACCAATCTGGAAGCACGTACCGAGATGGCTCTCGCTTCCAACTGGGCAGGTCTTGCATTCGTTGACACCGACGTACATCTGGGTCACATCACCTGCGACGCTCTCTCCGCCACCTGCCACACCCCCCACGGCATCGAGTGCGCATGGACTACCCCCGTTCTCCTGAAGCTCATGGCTGACTACGTTCCCGAAGAGATCAAGAAGATCGCTGAGGCAATGAGAGTTGAGCTCACCGGCACCGAGACCAACCTCGAGGTTGCTACCAAGATCGGCGACGTTATCCACGCCATGATGAAGGAATGCGAAGTCAAGAGCCTTGCCGGCTATGGCAAGACCCGCGAGGACGCTGTTGCCGGCGCCAACATCATCGTTGAAGGTCCCCACCTGTGGGGCAAGTGCCCTGTTTACGTTGAGAAGCCCCTCACTATTGAAGATGCAGAGAAGCTCCTCGGCGACATCTACGACAGCTATCAGTAATATTAATCATTATAAAGGTGCAGGGACACGTTCTGTCCCTGCACCTTTCAAGCAATAGCGCGAAATTTTTCACATGAAAAGTGAGGTCAGGCGAAAATGAAAGTTTTGCTCATTAACGGCAGTCCCCATGAGAAGGGCTGCACCTATACCGCCCTTGAGGAGGTCGCCTCCGCCCTGCAGGCAAACGGCATAGAGACCGAGATATTCTGGATCGGTAATAAGCCCATCGGCGGCTGCATTGGCTGCGGAGCCTGCTTCCGTGAGAAGAAGGGCTGCGTTTTCGGCGCCGAGGACGGCGTTAACGAATGCACCACCAAGATAAAAGAAGCCGACGGCGTAGTTGTGGGTTCTCCCGTGCATTTCGCCTCCGCAGGCGGCAATATCTGCGCCTTCCTTGACAGAGTGTTCTACTCCAAGGCCGATTTCGCGGGCAAGCTTGGCGCATCTGTAGTCAGCTGCCGCCGCGGCGGAAACAGCGCTGCCTTCGACCGTCTTAACAAATATTTCACCATTTCCGCTATGCCCGTCGTCAGCTCCAGCTACTGGAACGGCGTCCACGGCAACTCTCCCGCGGAAGTGAAGCAGGATCTTGAGGGTATGCAGATAATGCGCAATCTGGGCAACCAGATGGCGTGGCTGCTCAAGTGCATCGAGGCCGGCAAGGAAAAGGGCGTCCAGCGCCCCGAAATTCAGCGGGAAGACAGAACCAACTTCATCAGATGAGTCCCGTTTTCCGAAAAGTTGATAATATTTGACTTTTTGGGATTGTAAAAAGAGAAGATTTGGCGTAAAATGGTCTCGGTGACCATAAAACGCCTTAATATAGTTGTGTCCTGATGCGGATGGCGTCAGGGAAACCATGTAAATTTTTTGATCTTTAGCATAAATATTTGGAGGTAAGACCGTGAAAATTAAAGCAGCAATAACCCGTCAGGCGGGCGAAATCAAAATTGAGACCCTTGAGCTTGCCGAACCCAAGGCAGGCGAGGTTCGCGTTAAGGTAGTAGCATGCGGCGTTTGCCACACCGATGCTTCCTCTATCAAGCAGTTCATTCCCGCAAGACTTCCCATGGTCATGGGTCATGAAGGCGTAGGTATCGTTGAGATGGTCGGCGCAGGCGTTAACGGCCTTGCAGTTGGCGACCACGTAGTTCTCAGCTTCCCCTCCTGCGGCGTTTGCCCTGCCTGCGCAGATGGCAAGCCCTATGCATGCAAGGACATGAAGCAGCTCTTCTTCGGCGGCGATTACACCGATGGCACCACCAGGCTCGTTGACGAGAACGGCGAGGCAGTTTCCTCCCTCTTCGGTCAGAGCTCCTTCGCAGACCACTGCATCGTTGAAGCAAGACACGCTGTCAAGGTAGACCCCGAGGTCGACCTGAAGGCTCTCTGCTCCCTCGGCTGCGGCGTACAGACCGGCGCAGGTGCAGTTCTCTGCCGCATGAAGCCTGAACCCGGCTCCACCATCGCTATCTTCGGTGCAGGCGCAGTTGGCCTCTCTGCCGTTATGGCAGCCAAGATCGCAGGCTGCAGCAAGATCATTGTTGTTGACCTGGTAGACGCTCGCCTCGAGCTGGCTAAGGAAATGGGCGCAACCCATATCCTCAACGGCAAGGCTTGCGATGTTCCCGCAACCATCATGGAGATCACCGGTGGCAACGGCGTTAACTACGGTCTCGAGGCTGTCGGCGTTCCCGTACTGGTTCAGCAGATGCTTCAGGTTCTCGGCGGCGAGGGCCTCGGCGTACTGGTTGGTGTAACCGGCGACGCTCAGATTCCCGTTCATGCCAACGACCTCATGGACAAGAACGCAACCTTCACCGGCGCTATCGAAGGCGCGGCAAACCCCAAGACCTTCATCCCTCAGCTGGTTCAGTTCTACAAGGAAGGCCGCCTGCCCATCGACCTGATGAGCAAGTACTACGCTTTCGAGGATATCGAAAAGGCATTCGAGGACTCCCACACCGGCGAGGTCATCAAGCCCATTCTCGTATTCTAAGATTGATTTGAACAGTAAAATCCCTCTTTCGGCAACGAAAGAGGGATTTTTGCGTCCGTGCATTATATATTTGTCATTGCGAGGAGCGAAGCGACGCGGCAATCCCACCTGTTGAATGGTTTACGGTAACGATTTGCCTTCGCCTGCGTGGGGGATTCCTCGCAAGCTCGGAATGACGCTGCGTTATGGGAGCGCTGTCCCAAGCTAAAACACTTGAACAATGCCCCCGCCAATGCTACAATAGTCGACGGAGGCGACTCAATTGGAAAAAACAAATAAATACGCCAAGGCGCTGAAAGCCGCCTTCCCTCATACCATTCCCATAATGGCGGGCTTTCTGTTCCTTGGCATTACATACGGCATATATATGAATGTGTCGGGCTTCAGCTTCATTTACCCACTGTTGACCAGCATAGTCATCTTTGCAGGCTCCATGGAGTTTGTTACGGTAAACCTGCTGCTGGGTGCGTTCAGCCCCCTGCAGGCGCTGCTGATGACCCTTATGGTCAACGCCCGCCACCTGTTCTACGGCATCGCCATGCTGGATAAATACCGGGTGCCCGGTCTGAAGCGACTGTACCTCATCTTCAGCATGTGCGACGAAAGCTTCTCCATAAACTGCTCCGCCGAGCCGCCGGAGGGCGTTGACCGCGGCCTGTTCATGCTCTTCGTTACCCTGCTCAACCAAATCTACTGGGTGGTGGGTTGTACGCTGGGCGGCATCTTCGGCTCGCTGCTCACCTTCAATACCGAAGGCCTTGACTTCGCCATGACCGCAATGTTCGTGGTGATTTTCCTTGAAAACTGGCTCAAGGATAAAAACCGCACCTCGCCGCTGGTGGGTATTGGCGTTACGCTGCTCTGCCTTGTGATTTTCGGCGCGGATAAATTCATAATCCCGGCAATGCTTGCCATACTGGGCGTGCTCACCCTGCTGCGCCGCCCCATCGAGAAAGCAGGTGAGGCACAGTGACGGTAACTCAACAGCTTATTACCATTGCCATCGTAGCGGCGGGCACAATGCTCACCCGCTTCCTGCCCTTCCTTATTTTCCCCGAGGGCAAGCCTACCCCAAAATACATTCAGTATATCGGCAAGGCGCTGCCCGGCGCGGTGTTCGGCCTGCTTGTTATATACTGCCTTAAAAACGTGAGCCTGCTGACCGGCAGCCACGGCCTGCCGGAGCTTATCGCCATCGCCGTTGTGGTGCTGCTGCACCTGTGGAAGCGGCAGATGCTCCTGTCCATAGCCGCCGGAACGGTGTGCTATATGCTGCTGGTGCAGCTTGTGTTTTGATATATTATAATGTAAAAGGCTCGGACTTGTCCGAGCCTTTGTTTGTTTTGTAAGGTGCGCTGTGGATTAATGATTATTGCCGCAAAAACAATAATAGACGAAACTAAAAAATTAACCGTCATTGCGAGGAGCGAAGCGACGCGGCAATCCCCCGGTTGAATGGTTTGCAACAACGATTTGCTTGCGTCTGCGTGGGGGATTCCTCGCAAGCTCGGAATGACATAGTGTGAGTAGGCGCTGCAGCACGACGGCGCCACCCGTACATCAGCAATTTAAATTTTTGACGAACTTCTGTTGACATTTTTCCTGCAAGCCTGTATACTCATAATAACGCGCTTTAGCGTTTAAAAGTATAAAGTAAAGGAACCGATATAATGCCTATTACCGATATTCTTGAGCAAAATTGCAGACTCTACGGCAACGATGTGTGCCTTGTTGAAATAAATCCCGAGCAGAAGGACTCCCAGCGCGTCACATGGCGTGAGTATGACCTGATGCAGCCTACAGAGGCTCCTTATTACCGCCGCGAGATAACCTGGAATATCTTCAATGAGAAGTCCAACCGCCTTGCAAATCTACTGGCAAGCCGCGGCATCGGCAAGGGCGATAAGGTCGCCATTCTGCTGATGAACTGCCTTGAATGGCTGCCTATTTACTTCGGCGTTCTTAAGACCGGAGCTATCGCCGTGCCCCTGAACTTCCGTTACGACTCCTCCGAAATTGAGTATTGCCTCAATCTTTCCGAGGCTGACGTGCTCCTGTTCGGCCCCGAGTTCATCGGCCGTGTTGAGGCCATTGCCGACGTTATCAGCCGCAACCGCCTGCTCTTCTTCGTGGGCGATAACTGCCCCACTTTCGCCGAGAGCTACAATGACCTGACGGCAAACTGCTCCTCCAGCTTCGCCACCGTTCCCCTCACCGATGAGGACGATGCGGTCATCTATTATTCTTCCGGTACTACCGGCTTCCCCAAGGCCATTCTTCATAACCATGAGTCCCTGATGCACGCTGCCCGCGTGGAGCAGAACCATCACCGGCAAACCAAGGACGATGTGTTCCTTTGTATTCCGCCCCTGTACCACACCGGCGCCAAGATGCACTGGATGGGATCCTTCCTAGTAGGCGGCAAGGCTGTTCTCCTCAAGGGTACTTCCCCCGAGGCTATACTGGACGCCGCCTCTCGTGAGCAGTGCACCATCGTGTGGCTGCTGGTGCCCTGGGCGCAGGATATCCTCAGCGCGCTGGACAGAGGCGACCTTAAAATTGAAAACTACAAGCTGGATCAGTGGCGGCTTATGCACATCGGCGCACAGCCCGTTCCCCAGAGCCTTATCCGCCGCTGGCTGGATTACTTCCCCGACCACAAGTACGATACCAACTACGGCCTCTCCGAGTCCATCGGCCCCGGCTGCGTACATCTCGGCATGGAGAACGTCAATAAGGTCGGCGCTATCGGCGTTCCCGGTTACGGCTGGGAGGTCAAAATCGTGGACGAAAACGCCCAGATCGTCGCTCGGGGCGATGTCGGTGAGCTTTGCGTAAAGGGCCCCGGCGTCATGACCTGCTACTATAACGATCCCAAGGCCACCTCCGAGGTTCTCCGCGACGGCTGGCTCTTCACCGGCGATATGGCCCGTCAGGACGAGGACGGCTTCATCTGGCTGGTCGACCGCAAGAAGGACGTTATCATCTCCGGCGGCGAGAATATCTACCCCGTGCAGATCGAGGACTTCCTCAACGCCCACCCCAAGGTCAAGGACGTTGCCGTTATTGGCCTGCCCGACCCCCGACAGGGCGAAATCGCCGCCGCCATCATTCAGGTGGAGGAAGGCATGGAGTGCAGCGAGGACGAGATCAACACCTACTGCCTCAAGCTTGCCCGCTATAAGCGCCCCCGCAAGCTGATTTTTGCTCCCGTACCCCGCAACGCCACCGGCAAGATAGAGAAGCCCAAGCTTCGCGCCACCTACGGCGTCACCGGCCTCGTCGACGCACAGAATAAGGCATAAAATACATATAAATATAACGAGCACCCGTGGAAACACGGGTGCTAAATGTTTTTTGCCGGTATATTGGTCGCCCCCTTGTTAAAGGGGGCTGTCAGCACAACTGACTGGGGGATTCATAATTAAGGAAGAAGTAATAGTGAATAAGTAATAAGTGGCATCTATCTTTACTTCTTATCTATTGCTTTTTACCTTTTACCTCAAATTGAATCCCTCCACCGCAATCCGCCCCTCTCCCTTTAACAAGGGAGGAAATGAGCAATTATCGGATAACGATGGTGTATTTTTGGAAAAAGCAATTTTCTTCTGTGTTGAAAATTTCGTCAATCAATAGGCCGCCGTTGTTAGTTATCGTCTTGGCAGAGCTTCGGTGAATAAATTGCAATGATGGTGCGAATAGGCAAGGCTTCCCCCTGGAGGGGAAGCTGGCGGCGAAGCCGACTGATGAGGGGATTCGCGCAAGCGAATAAAAATGTCGGTCATAGCAGCGTGGCATGTTGCTGCCTTACGGCAGCCCCTCATCCGTCATTTGCTTACGCAAATGCCACCTTCTCCTCAAGGGAGAAGGCATAGCAGCTGCAGGTGGAAAAAGCCGAGATGCGCTTGCGTCTCGGCTTTTGATATACACATTCAATTTCCCGAATATCTCTCCAAAAAATGCTTGGTGCGTTCATGCTGCGGATTGCCGAATACCTCCTCGGGAGGGCCGGCCTCCACGATAACGCCTGCGTCCATGAACAGTACCTTGTCCGCCACCTCGCGGGCAAACTGCATCTCGTGGGTGACGATTATCATGGTGGTGTCCTTCTCTGCAAGTCCCTTAATAACTCGCAGAACCTCGCCGGTAAGCTCGGGGTCAAGGGCGGAGGTGGGCTCGTCGAAGCAGAGAATGTCCGGAGAGAGTGCCAGCGCCCGGGCAATGGCAACTCGCTGCTGCTGACCTCCGGAAAGCTGGTGAGGATAGTTGTCCGCCTTTGCGGAAAGTCCCATCTGATCCAGCAGATGATGCGCCTCTGCGTCTATTTCCGCAAGTATCGCCTTGCGATTCTGCTTCCAGTCGGGCTGCTCCTGCGCCAGCAGTTCCCGCGCCAACTTCACATTCTGCAGAGCGGTGTACTGGGGGAACAGGTTGAAGGACTGGAACACAAGACCGAAATGCAGGCGCTTGCGGCGAATTTCCGCCTCGCTGTGAGTGGCGGGATCGCTGCCGTCAAAAATTACGTTTCCGTTTACGGAAATAGTGCCGCCGTTGGGCTTCTCCAGGAAATTGAGACAGCGCAGCAGAGTGGTCTTGCCGCTGCCGGAGGAGCCGATTATTGCGATAACTTCGCCCTTTTCAAGGGTGAAATCTATGTTTTTAAGAACTTCTACCTCTCCGAATGACTTCTGGAGGGCATTGACTTCAAGAACAGGCATAGTCGCACCCCTTTCAGCGGAAGTAGCTCAGACGGCGCTCGATCCAGCCGAAGAGCAGGGTGAGCAGGCCGTTGAACACAAGGTAGTATACGCCGGTGAAGAACAGGGGCCATATAAGGCCGGAGTAGCCGTGAGAACCCTTGAGGAAGGAGTAACCCGCCCATATAATTTCCTGGAAGGAAATAATTCGGGCAATGGAGGTGTCCTTTACGAGGGTGATTATTTCGTTGGACATGGGGGGCACGATGCGTTTTATCATCTGCAGCAGAGTGACCTTGAAGAATATCTGCCGCTTGGTCATGCCCAATACCTGACCGGCCTCCTGCTGGCCTGCGGGTACGCCCTGTATGCCGCCGCGGTAAATTTCGGAGAAATAGCAGGCGTAGTTGAAGATAAATGCCACCGCCGCCGCGATAAAGCGGCCGCTGTCGCCGGCAGGCCACGGACTGCCGCTGTCAAGAAGCTGTCCGGGTATGTAGAATATTATAATGAGCTGGAGCATCAGCGGCGTGCCGCGGACTATCCAGACCACAACCTTGACCAAAAGGGAAATGGGCTTGAACCACTCGCAGAAGCGGGTGAATTTGGTTTCGCCGCCTGCCGCCTCAAGGCGATTGCCGAGGCGGGCGAAGGGCGCCCAGCGGCTCATAGAGCCGAAGGAGATTATAAGACCCAGAGGCAGCGCGCCGATAAGGGTAATGGCGAAGAGCTTCAGGGTCTGCAGAAATCCGGAGCTGAGAGCGCCGAGTACGGTTGCTAACATGGCGTTCCTCCTTAGTTGCAGAGTGAAAAGCAGGGGGCGAAAAGCCCCCTGCTTATAGGCTTTTGAATTTAATTACTGTGCGATGAGCGCGGCCTGAACGCCATAGGTCTCAGCGCAAGCCTGCATGCTGCCGTCGGCATAAGCGGCGGCGAAGAACTTGTTGAGCTCGGCTGCAAGGTCGGAACCCTTGCGGAAGCCAACGCCGTATTCCTCGCTGTTGAGGCCGACGGTGTAGGTCAGATCGGCGTAGTCGGTGCCTTCGCCAACCATGGCGCCTGCCATGAGGGAGTCGATGATGGCTGCGTCAGCGGTTCCGGACTTGACCTCGAGAAGTGCGGTGGCCTGGTCTAGAACCTCGATGTAGTTAAGGCCGTTGGCTGCTGCCTGCTCCTGGCCTGCGGAACCTGCCTCTACGGCGAAGGTGAGCTCGGCAAGGCTTTCAACGGTCTGATACTTGTCGGCAACGGCTGCGTTTACGATGACTACCTGCGCGTTGTTGCAGTAGGGCTTGGAGGTCTCCATTGCTGCCTTGACAGCGTCGGTGAGGGTCATGCCGTTCCATACAACGTCGATGGTCTTGCCGTCAAGCTCGAATACCTTGTTGTCCCAGTCGATTTCCTGGAAAACAACGTCTACACCCAGCTGAGCGGCGAAAGCCTTTGCCATGTCGGCGTCAAAGCCGATCCACTCGCCGTTGGCGTCGGGATAATCCATGGGAGCGAAGTTGGTGATACCAACGATGAGGGTTCCCTTGCCCTTGACGTATTCCATATCGGACTGAGTGGGAGCCACGTTGGTGAGGTTGGAACCGGAAGAAGGTGCGGGGGTGTCCTTTTCGGCGCAAGCGGCGAAAGCGAATATCATAGCCAGCGCAAGAAGCAGAGCGGTTATCTTTTTCATATTATGTATCCTCCTAAAAAACATGGGTGCAAGCTATTGTGCACATACAATATAATAACACATTAACGAAATAAATCAACGTGTGAATTAAATCGTAGTTATACAAAAATCTCAACCCTTTTTGGTGAAATACCACAAAACGGCAGCGCCCAATGCATAAAACTGACAAAAAACGGTTTGATTTCCCAAGGATGCGCGCGACGCATCTTCCGAGGAAGCATGCCCATTGCCGCCTGCGGCGTGAGCTTAAAGGTAATATAGACAAAACTTCAAGAAACTAAAACGTTACTTTGTGCAATTTGACAGTTGACTTTAAGACTTTAAAGGAATAAACTGTGCACAGTTAAAACAGTTCGCCGCAAAGACGGACGGAACAAAAAAGGAGACACAAAAAATGACTAAGAGAATTCTTGCCCTGCTGATGGCTGCCATCATGATATTCACTTTCGCAGCCTGCTCCGGCGATACCAATACCGCCAAGACCTATAAGATCGGCATTTGCCAGCTGGTTCAGCACCCCGCTCTTGACTCCGCAACTCAGGGCTTCAAGGATGCCCTCACCGCAAAGCTTGGCGACAAGGTCAGCTTCGATGAACAGAACGCTTCCGGCGACAGCGCCAACTGCTCCGTTATCTGCAACGGCTTCGCCGCCGCCAAGGTAGACCTCATCATGGCCAACGCCACCGCAGCTCTGCAGGCAGCTCAGACCGCTACCAACACCATTCCCGTTCTCGGCACCTCCGTTACCGACTACGCTACCGCTCTTTCCATCGGTAACTGGACCGGTACCGTTGGCGGCAATGTTTCCGGTACCTCCGACCTGGCTCCTCTGGATCAGCAGGCGGCTATGCTCAACGAGCTCTTCCCCGATGCAAAGACCGTAGGCATCCTCTTCTGCTCCGGCGAGCCCAACAGCCTCTATCAGGCAAACACCATCACCCCCTACCTTGAGGGCTATGGCTACACCGTAAAGACCTACACCTTCGCTGACTCCAACGACGTTTCCACCGTTACTCAGGTGGCATGCGACGAGTCCGATGTGATCTACATTCCCACCGATAACACCGCCGCTTCCTGCACCGAGGCTATCAATAACGTAGCTCTCAATGCAAAGACTCCCATCATTGCCGGCGAAGAAGGCATCTGCTCCGGTTGCGGCGTTGCAACCCTTTCCATCAGCTACTATGACCTTGGCTACGCCACCGGCGAAATGGCATACGAGATCCTCGCAAACGGCGCTGATATTTCCACTATGCCCGTAAGCTTCGCTCCCAACGTAACCAAGAAGTACAATGAAGCAAACTGCACCGCACTGGGCGTTGCAATTCCCGAAGGCTACGTTGCCATTAGCTGATACCAAGCAAAAAATACAATAAACACGAGGGGCACAGCAGTGTGCCCCTCAACGTGCATGAATTTACCTATATTTAAATAGGTATAAAGTCATGAAAAGGAGGAAACAAAAATGAGCGGTATTGCAGCGTACTTCTCATCGTTGGATATACTCAGTCTGCCAGGGCGACTTCCCGGAGGCGTTGCCCAGGGCATTATATGGGGCATTATGGCCCTCGGCGTATATATTACTTTCCGAGTGCTGGATATAGCCGACCTTACTGTTGACGGATCCTTCGCTACCGGCGGTGCAGTAACCGTCATGCTCATTCTTGCCGGCTGGCCGGCGTGGGCGGCGCTGATAGTGGCAGTGCTTGTGGGCATGCTTGCCGGACTTGTTACCGGCATTCTCCATACCAAGCTGGGTATACCCGCCATACTTTCGGGTATTCTCACCCAGTTTGCCCTGTATTCAATAAACCTGCATATAATGAACGAAGCAGCGAATAAGGCCGTCAGCGCGGATAAGTTCAATCTTATCCTCACCGGCCGCCACGTTCCCATGGCAATTCTCATGGGCGCTATCATCGCCGCCGTTATAGTTGTTGTTCTTTATGGCTACTTCGGCACCGAGCAGGGCAGTGCGGTTCGTGCCACCGGCGATAATCCTGCTATGAGCCGTGCCCAGGGTATCAATATCGACACTATGAAGGTGCTTGGCCTTGCCGTGTCCAACGCTCTCGTTGCGCTGGCGGGCGGCCTCATGGCTCAGTATCAGGGTTATTCCGATATCAATATGGGTCGCGGCGCCATCGTTATCGGCCTTGCCGCCGTTATTATCGGCGAGGTTCTGGGCGAAGCGCTGCTGAAGAAGTACCTCAACTTTATGGGAAGACTCAGCTTCGTAGTGCTGGGCGGCGTTATATATTATATAGTAGTCGTCATCGTTCTGTGGCTGCGCCTGCCTACCAACGACCTGAAGCTCTTTACCGCCGTTATCGTCGGCGTATTCCTTGCGGTGCCCTATCTGCGGGCGCAGGCGAAGAGTTCCTTTAAACTTGCCGGAAAGAAGGGAGCGAAGCTTAATGCTGAAGATCAATCATGTGTCTAAGACCTTTAATCTCGGCACCATCAACGAGAAAAAAGCGCTCATAGATTTGAACCTGCACCTTGAACCCGGCGACTTCGTCACCGTTATCGGCGGCAACGGCGCGGGTAAGTCCACTCTGCTCAACGCCGTTGCGGGCGTGTGGCCCGTGGACGACGGTGATATCGTCATCGACGGCGTGGACGTTACCGGCCTGCCCGAGCATAAGCGCGCCAGCTATATCGGCCGCGTTTTCCAGGATCCCATGATGGGCTCTGCGCCTCACATGCAGATAGTTGAGAATTTGGCTCTCGCCAACCGCCGCGGAAAGAAGCGCGGCCTTAAATGGGGCGTCAGCAAGGCGGAGCAGGAGATTTACAGAGAGAAGCTGAGCATACTGGGACTTGGCCTTGAGGACAGAATGACCGCCAAGGTAGGTCTGCTTTCTGGCGGACAGCGTCAGGCGCTCACCTTGCTCATGGCCTCCCTGCAGCAGCCCAAGCTACTCCTGCTGGACGAGCATACCGCCGCCCTTGACCCGGCCACCGCTGCCAAGGTTCTTGAAATATCCGACCGCATCGTCCGTGAAAATAACCTTACCGCCATGATGATCACCCATAATATGCGCGACGCCATCGCGCTGGGCAACCGCTTGATCATGATGAACGAGGGTCGTATCATTCTTGATATTCGCGGAGAAGAAAAGAAGAAGCTTACCCGTGAGTCGCTGCTTGCCAAGTTTGCCGAGGTGGCGGGTAAGCATGAGGAAACGGACTCTGTGCTGCTTTCTTGATGCACTATATTATATATGTATAACGGACATCGGAACCGGCTTTTCAGGTCGGTTCCGATGTTTTTCAAAAAAAGTCGAAAAAAGTGAAAAAAGGTGTTGACAAAGGTGATGGAGCGTGGTAT
>CAYYLZ010000047.1:0-15151 GCA_964472725.1 uncultured Oscillospiraceae bacterium | reverse complement strand
TTACCACAAAAACGCGAAAAAGCCCAGCCAAGCTGGACTTTTTCGACAGACTGCGGCGGACCCATTCGGGGAGGCTGTTTCTGTTACTTCGCCTGCGCCGCTTTCATATTGTTTATATACTCCCGCGCCTAGGCGGAGGTCATGCCCATTGCGTCCAGTTGACGGTTCAGGCAGTACAGCAGGAAAAAATCACTGCCTCTCCGTCCCCAGACTGTTATAGCCACATAGTCGCTGGTGTCATTGCCCTTGAAGGCCGCGTCCACGCTGATAAGCTCCTCATGGAAGGGCTCCGACGAGGGCAGGCGGAAGCGCCGCCACCATTCCCGTTTCACTAAATTTCCGTCCTCAGCCCGGGGCGAGCACATATAAAGAGCCTGCCAGGCTCTTGCGCCGCCGGTGGGGTCGGAAACGTAGCTTTCGCGGAACTGGCTCAGCCAGCGCTCGTCCTTGCCAAGCTCCGGGCAAAGGGGCTGACCGGGTTCTCTGCCGAGGGGGTCGTTCTCCTGCGCCTGGACGGGCAGGCGCAGCAGGGTCACGCTTTTCTCCGAAGCGAGGATACGGGAAGCCAGATCGTCCTCATGCCACGGGGTCATGATTATGACCACCTTTGCCCCCGCCGCAAGGCGGGATTTAAGGCTGTTCTGCCATTCCTCCCAAAGGCGGGAGCGATATGTAAGGCTGTCGGCCTCCTGACGGTTCTTGATGGGGTCGTCAATAATGAGCAGATTGGCGGGGTTGCCGGTGATGCCGCTCATTATGCCGCGGGAGATAAGCCTGCCCTCGCCGTTCTCCAGCTCGAATTCGTTGGCGCGGTTTATCCTGCCCGGGCGCAGGCCGAAAATGCTCTCTCCGAAAGCCGCTATCTTATCCCGATTTCTGCGGCAGAAGCGCTGGGCGGTCACATCGTTGTAGCTGGCAAGTATCACCCGCTTGCGGGGATTTTTCCCTAAATACCAACTGGGCAGGGTCTCCGTAACGGTGACGGTCTTGCCGTGCTGGGGCGGGGTCTCGATAATGAGAATGTCGTAGGCGCTGCCGGTTTCCGCTTCAAGGAACTCCTGCATCTTCGCCGCGAGGAATTCCGACATTTTCGTTCTCTTCCAGCCCGCCCCCTGCACATAAGCCAGATACTCAGCGTAGTGCCGCCGTGCCAGCTCACGCCGAGCCAGCTCCGCCCGTGCCGCCGCTTTTTCTGTTTTTTTCATTTGCTCTCTCCCACCATCGCCCGCAGGGCCTCGTCGCTTAGCCCCGACAGCTCCGTGCCCACGGGTCTTGGAGGCTCCGGCTCGCTGACCTTTTCCCCCGCCGCCTCTCTTATGAGCTTGGCGGCGCTTACGTCGCCGGCAACCGCCTTTCGGAACAGGGCGAAGAAGATAGCCTGCGCCCCCGTGGCCGCCAGCCCGTGCCGCTCAAGCTCTTCCCTGATGGGGCTGTCCTGAGGCAGCTTCATTTTCAGCACCGCCGCAGCCGCTTTTTCGCTCATTCCTTTTCTTGCCGCCATGCTCATCACCTCCCCGGCGCTCAGATATTACACCCACTGCCAACTGACATTAACTGACATCTTTTCGAGTTTTAAAAAAATTTTTTGCAGCAAATGATTAAGCAAACCCGTCGGGCGACCACGCAGGGTCGCCCCTACAGCGGAGCACCACAAAAAACGACCAACTCAATCAAATCGCACTCACCCATAATTCTCAATTCTCAAATCACAATGCATGGACAACGCAGCGAAACCGTGGTATACTATCTCCATCTATTCCCATTGGAGGCAAGCAATGACCCTTGTAATCATGGCGGCGGGACTTGGTTCCCGCTACGGCACAGGCTGCAAACCCATCGAGGGCGTAGGCCCCGCCGGCGAAATTCTGCTGGAATACGCGGTCTATGACGCGGTACGTGCCGGATTTTCAAAATTCGTATTTATAATCAAGGACGATATGCGTCAGTTCATGGAAACGCTCTGCAGCGGCTCCCTCTCCCATCTCACCACCAAGGACGGCGCGCCTATCGAGATAGTCTGCGTCTACCAGGGCTTCGACTCCCTGCCCGCTTTCTACACCGTCCCCGAGGGCAGAACCAAGCCCTACGGCACCACCCACGCCACCCTTTGCGCCAAGGACGTTGTAAACGAGCCCTTCGCTATAATCGGTGCCGATGACTACTTTGGAAAAGAAGGCTTCCACGAAGTTTATCGCGAACTGAAAAAGCTTTCTTCTGCCGGAGAAGCCTGCATGGTAGGCTATCGCCTAAAAAACACCATAAGTGAAAAAGGTTCTGTAACCCGCGGCATCTGCCGCGAGGAAAACGGCCTTCTCACCGAGGTTGTCGAAACCTATAAGATACTCGCCTGCCCCGACGGAGTTATCCGCGCCGAAGCGGAAAGCGACAACCCCTATCCGCTTGATCCCGATTCTCTGGTTTCCATGAACTTCTGGGGCTGCCATCCCAGCGTGTTTACTATCATGGAGGAATATTTCGCCGACTTTCTCCGTAAACTCCCGCCCGACGACTTAAAAAGTGAGTGCCTGCTGCCTGTAATGTTCGACAACCTTATCAAGAGCAGCAAGGTATCCGTCAAAGTGCTGCAGAGCGGCGACAAGTGGTTCGGCATGACCTACGCCGCCGACCGTCCAAAGGTAGCCGAAGAGCTGCAGAAGCTCCACGACGCCGGCGTTTACCCCAAAACAATAAGAATTAAGTAAAAAAGAGAGAGAAGACCGCGCCCGCGCGCAAAAGCTTCTCTCTCTTTCTCTCTTATTCTGTTTTTTTCTTTGTCTTTGTTTTTGTCTCTTTTTCTATCTCTCTGTTTTTCTCTTATCTTCTCCCCCCTATAATCCCCCCCTCCTCTTCTCTCCTTTCTCCTCTCTTTCCTTTCCTCATATTGGACATTCGTTGGACTGACATTGGACTTTTTCCAATTTGAAATTGGACGCTCATTGGATATTTTCCAATCACTGTTCAATAAAATACCAAAATCACCGTCATTCCGAGCGCAGCGAGGAATCCCCCAAACATACGCACCCATCCAAGGAATTGGAACTTCGTGTCTCTTTCACCAAAACAAAAAGGTGCCCTGCGAAAAACTCGCAGAGCACCCTCATTATCAATTTTCAATTTTCAATTATCAATTAAATCAGACCTTGACTATCCAGCCGCGGGCGTCCTCAATGCGGCCCCACTGAATACCGGTCAGCTCATCATACAGGCGCTGGGTGAGCTGGCCGATCTCGCCGCCGTTGACGACCACTTCGCGGTCGTTCCACTTCATCTCGCCGATGGGGGAAACAACGGCTGCGGTGCCGGTGCCCCAGGCTTCTTCAAGCAGACCATTCTCGGCCGCGTCGAAAAGCTCCTCGGCGGAGAGCAGACGCTCCTCCACCTCGATGCCCCAGGAGCGGATAAGCTCGATGCAGGACTTGCGGGTGATGCCGGGGAGAACGGTGCCGTTAAGGGCGGGAGTTACCACCTTGCCGCCTATCTTGAACATTACGTTCATTGCGCCGACTTCCTCGATGTACTTGCGCTCAACGCCGTCCAGCCACAGAACCTGAGAATAACCGGCCTTCTCTGCCTTTTCGGCGGCGCGGATAGAGCCTGCATAGTTACCGCCGCACTTGGTGAAGCCGGTACCGCCGCGGACAGCGCGCACATCGTCGTTCTCAACGTAAATCTTTACGGGATTGATGCCCGCTGCGTAATAGCTGCCGCTGGGGCTGCAGATGATGCAGAAAATATAGGTCTTGGAGGCATGAACGCCAAGCGCAACATCGCTGGCGATGATGAACGGACGGATATACAGGCTGGTGCCGGGAGCATGGGGGACCCAGTCCTCTTCAACGGCTACAAGCTCCTTTACCGCATCCACAAAATCCTCCTCGTCAATGGGAGGAATACACATACGCTCGCCGGACTTATTTATTCTGCGTGCGTTCTCCACAGGGCGGAACAGCTGAACCGTGCCGTCGGCGGTGCGATATGCTTTCATGCCCTCGAAAATCTCCTGAGCATAGTGGAAAACCATGCAGGCGGGATCCATCTCAAAGGGGCCGTAGGGGACGATGCGTCCGTCATGCCAGCCCTTGCCCTCGGTGTAGTTCATCACGAACATGTGGTCGGTAAACTTCTTGCCGAAGCCGAGATTGTTCTCGTCGGGTCTTTCCTTGGGGGTCGTGGTACGGGTTACGGGATACTTAGCCATATATTTCACCTTTTCATCAGTTATTTAGCGTAATTTGTATTGGATAATGGTTATTATAGCATTTTGCCGAATACAGCGCAATATCCGCAGGAAAAAATATCACCAAAATTAATTGACAAAAGCGTGCTTCTATTTTATCTTTATTATAGAGGATTATGGCCTTTCGTCAGGCCACATGCTAAATACAAAAGACAGGATGGGATAAAAAATGGAAGCTGAAAGCGTATTTCACTCCGGCAAGACTTTTCATCAGATGGCTCTCGTGCCCACTGAGGGCTCTATGGAACTGGCAAAGCAGATAGACAAATATCTGGTTCAGTGGTCCGCAGGCGGCCCCGAAGCCCGTGATACCTTTATCATTGACTGCGAGTGCCCTCGTTTCCAGTCCGGTGATGGCAAGGGTCTCATCAAGGAAAGCGTACGCGGCAAGGATCTCTATTTCGTTGTTGACGTAGGCAACTACAACATCAAGTACAAGATGTTCGGCAACGAGAACTGCATGAGCCCCGACGACCATTATCAGGATCTCAAGCGTCTTATTCAGGCTGCCTCCGGTAAGGCCAGCAGAATGAGCGTCATCATGCCCATTCTTTACGGCGGCAGACAGCACCGCCGCAGCTATCGCGAGAGCCTTGACTGCGCATTCGCTCTGCAGGAGCTGCGCGACATGGGTATCGTCGAGGTCATCACCTTCGACGCTCACGATAACCGCGTTCAGAACGCAATTCCTCTGGTGGGCTTTGACAACCTCATGCCCCACTATCAGGTTCTCAAGAAGATGTTCAAGGACTTCCCCGACCTGCACCCCGGCAAGGAAAACTTCATGGTCGCCAGCCCCGACGAAGGCGCCATGAACCGCAATATGTACTACTCCTCCGTTCTCGGCTGCGACCTCGGTATGTTCTATAAGCGCCGCGACTATTCCGTTATCGTAAACGGCCGCAACCCCATCGTTGCCCACGAGTATCTGGGCGCTCCCGTTGAGGGCAAGAGCGTTATCGTTGTTGACGATATGATCGCTTCCGGCGACTCCATGCTGGACATCGCCAAGTTCATGCACGAGAAGAAGGCCGACAAGTTCTTCGCCGTTGCCACCTACGGTCTGTTCACCAACGGCCTTGCCAAGTTCGACAAGGCTTATGAGGACGGCCTCATTGACGGCGTATTCTGCACCAACCTCACCTACCGCACTCCCGAGCTGCTGGAGCGTCCCTGGTTCCACGAGGTAGACTGCAGCAAGTACATCGCATACGTCATCACCGCCATGAACCATGACATCAGCATCACCGATATGCTGGATCCCGCTCAGAAGATCAAGGCTCTCATGGAGAAGTACGGCAAGTAATCCCCATAATACACAGCGCCCCCGCAGACCATTCTGCGAGGGCGCTTTTTGTTATCGTTGGCAGCTATGAACACTGCCCATTGCGTCATTCAGAGCATAGAGGAATCCCCCCGTTAAACGAAACGCAGTAACGACCACAGCAAAGCCATCCGGGGGATTCTTCGGCACTGCGTGCCTCTGAATGACATAAAAAACAACAGTGCGCAGATGTAACCAACACCTGCGCACCAGAATTCTCAATTATTAATCGTTCACCAGAATCTTCACAATCTCACCGATATACATATCATGGAAATCCTTGGCCTTATAATGATCCTCCACCACGGACTTATCCACAAATCCCTCCTCAAGAATAGGCGCCTGATAGAGCTTGCGGCAGACCAGCACAAGGCTGGCCTCGGCAAAATAGGTGCAGCCGTCCTCAAAAACAGGGGTCAGCCCCATCTTGCCCACCTTATCCTCGTCACGGCCGGAATGAGCGCCAAGGTAGCCCAGCTTCTCCTTATATTCGGCAGGGAAAAATGTCAGAGTATAATACTCCTCCCGGTCGATGAACTCCTTGGTGTAGCGCTGGGGACGAACATAGCAGATGGCGGTGCCCTGTCCGAAGCTGCGGCGACCCCAGATGGAGCCGATGTGACCCCAGGAAGCGGTCATGGTGTTGTATCCCGCCTCAGTTCCGGCGGTAATGAGCATCCATTCCTCGGAAATGGCGGTAATGGGGTTTATATTGAGTTCCTTTGCGGTGATTTCTCTCATGGACGATCTTCCTTTCAAGTTTTATTCTTTATTGCTATTATACCGCCTGCGCCCGCTCAATACAAGCGCCAAACACCCCTCCGCATTCGGCGGAATAATCATTGACACAAACCTGCGCAGGGGTTACAATCCTTAGGTAGGATAAAAAAGGAAGGAAGATTTTCAATGCGTAAAGCAATAGCCCTTATATTGGTTCTTGCCATGGCTCTCACTTTCTGCGCCTGCGGGAAGGACAGTGGTCAGACTCCCACCGCTCCCACGGCAACTCCCACTCCCGAGGCCGCAACCACTCCCGCGCCTCAGGAAAGCGAATCTCCCGCCGACGAGCCCGAAGCCACTCCCGAAGCTACTCCCGCTCCCTCCGGCAAATTCCGCGAGGAAAGCGTCACCAACAACGGCACTCCCATTGTGCTTGAGTACGACGGCGAGACCGGCGAGCTGCTGAAGACCGAGTTCTATTCCGATGACGGCACTCTTGAGTCCATTCAGTATTTTGAGAACGAAGAAACCTCTATGCAGGTAGACTATAGACCCGACGGTCAGGTCGACTGCGAGTACCATTTCGAAAACGATGAGGTCGCTTACATAGTATTCTACAACTACGATGACAACGGCAACTTTATCGACACCTTCACCGAGTATATGTACGGACTGGGCGGCGGCGAAGACCCGGGCGACAGTAACGTTCAGATACAGGAGTATGAGGACGGCAGCTACTCGGTAACTGAGTATGACGCCTATGGTATGCCGGTTTACTCCGCATATTATGACGAGAACGGTATGCTGAGATTCGAGTCGATTTATGAAGACGGCATGGAAGTACGCAACAATGAATACGACGAAACCGGTCTTATAAGCTATACCCTGTATGAGTATGAAGGATACGAAAAGGTATGGAGCGGATTCTTTACCCGCACCGCCGACGGCAGCTTCGCACTGGAATTCGAGAACCATTATGGCAACGATCAGCCCTCCGGCGGCGATCAGCCTTCCGGCGGCGG
Source organism: uncultured Oscillospiraceae bacterium (assembly GCA_964472725.1). Taxonomy (GTDB): domain Bacteria; phylum Bacillota; class Clostridia; order Oscillospirales; family Oscillospiraceae; genus RGIG6375. The sequence continues at coordinate 7,848 of CAYYLZ010000047.1, read as the reverse complement.
TCAGCCTTCCGGCGGCGGTCAGTCCTCCGAGCCTCAAACCGGCAATCTGCCCGAGCTGAGCGAGTATGAATACGCAAACATGAGAGCCAGCGAAGTAGAGGCAGCCTTTGCCGCCAACGGCTTTACCGTAAACCGCAATGACGATGAATTGGTTAATATCGTCGCCCTTGCCAACGGCAGCCCCCGAGCCTCCATCAGCATGTCCCTTTTCGGTGAATACCTCCCCTGGTTCCTCTTCACCCATGATGTAGATGACAGCTCCGCTCCCATGGATATCGGTCTGCGCGGCATCAAGACCCACGACTCCCTGCGCACCGTTATGGAGAAGCTGGGCATGGTCAATATAGATACCATCGCAAACGAGATCGAAGAGCTGTATGAAATCAACGACGTAGATCTTTGGTATGACAGCGTCGACAACGGTGTATTGCAGGCATACACCGAAGACGAAAAGACTGTTTTCTATACCACTGCCATAACCGGCGGCGGCAGAGAGTTTGACCAGATCTGCATCGGCATCGACTACATGGCAGATGATTACTACTTCTGCATCTACTTCTATTTCGAGGACGGTATCCTTGTAGAAGTCGAGTTTATGTAAGCATACACACTGTACCCCCGCACAGCACCGCTGCGCGGGGGTATTTTTCGCCTGCCACTGCAAAAACGATAAATCGATAAAACACAAAACCGTTTCGTAGGGAATGGGCCTGTCCATTCCGTCATGTATCTCAACTTCCGGCAGTGCCTCAACAAGCGGAACAGGCAGGCCTGTTCCCTACAACTTCGATTCCACTTCATTCCGTGAACGAAGTCAACGGTCTTGACCGTTCCGCCACCGCATCAAAAAATGACCCGTACCGAAAAAACGATACGGGTCATTCTCAATTTTCAATTCTCAATTATTACCCGCGAACTGTATCTATAAGCGCACGGAACTCCCGCTCGCCCCAAATCTGCGGCACGGGATAAAGGGGATTGCCCTCCTTCATTGCCCACTTGATTATCTGAGGGATATCCTCTTCCCTGATGCAGTCTATACCCACGGGGATATTCATTTCCGCCTTCAGCTCCTCGATCCAGTCGATGAACTTGTTGGCCTTCTCCGCGTCGCTGCCGCCGGTGATGCCGATAACGTCGGCCAGCTCGGCAAGGCGCTTATGGGCGGAAGCGCCGAACTGACGCATAACGTGGGGCAGCAGAGTGCCCATGGCAAGACCGTGGGCAGTGCCGTAAAGGCCGCCGAGGGTGTGACCCAGCGCGTGAACATAGCCTACGCAGCCACGGGTGAATGCGCGTCCGGCAAAGAAGGAAGCCATCTGCATATTCTGTCTTGCCTGGATATTGCTGCCGTCCTTATAGGCCGTAAGCAGATTTTCGTGAATGAGCTTGACAGCGTCCTTTGCCAGCTTGTTTTCAAGGGGAGTGTTATACGTGTGGTTGGTGTAGGCCTCTACCGCGTGGCACAGGGCGTCAAGGCCGGTGGTAGCGGTGATAAAGGGAGGCAGACCAACGGTAAGCTCGGGGTCGAGCACAGCGTACTTGGGCAGTATGCTGGGGTCGTTGATAGAAGCCTTGTGGTGAGTTGCCGAATCGGTGATGACCGCCGCAACGGTGGTCTCGGAGCCGGTACCGGCGGTGGTGGGAACGGCGAAGAAGAGAGGAATTCTCTTATGCACCTTCAGCAGACCCTGCAGCTGAGCCACGCTCTTTTTGGGGTGCACGGCCTTGGCGGCGATGGCCTTGGCGCAGTCCATGGGAGAGCCGCCGCCGAAGCCAACGATGCACTGGCAGCCGTTTTCCGCATAGAGCTTATAGCCCGCCTCAACATTGTCGCTGGTGGGATTGGGAGAAACCTCGCCGTAGATAACGTACTCAATGCCGCTTTCCTCGAAGCCCTCCAGCATGCCCTTATGCAGACCCAGCTTCACAAGGCCGGGGTCGGTGACCACCAGCACCTTCTTTGCGCCCTTGTCCTTCATGAACTCGTCAAGATGCTTGATGCTGCCGGGGCCGTCTATGTACTCGGGCATACGGTAGCCGAGGAAATAGCTGGCCACCTTCATTACTGCCTGAAAGGTTCTGCACCATACTTTATTGATAACGCTCACAATATCGCTCCTTTTCTCTTCGTAAGGCGGGGGAACTTCGCCCGGGGCAACCATGGCAATAGCCCCGATGGGGCAGGCCTTCTCGCAAAGGCCGCAGCCAAGGCAGGCCTCCGGCTCGGTCAGCGCCGCCACAGTGTGAATATCCCCGTGGTAGCCGGGGCCGGTGATTTCAAGACAGCCCTTGGGACAAACCTCCACGCAGGCACGGCAGCCGGCGCAGGCGGACTTATAAACATGGGGCTTAGGCCACTGAGCCTTGGGAACGCGGGCAGTTCCGTTACCCTTTTCGTCCAGAACGGCGCTCTGCGCGCATACTCTGCCGCAGGCTCCGCAGCGAATACACACATCGGGGTCGATGCTGTGGGGTTCCTTCGCCGCGCCGCTTATGGCCCCCACGGGGCAGGTTTTGGCGCAAAGTGTGCAGCCCTTGCACTTATCTTTGATTATGGAATAACTGTTCATATCCTAACCTCCGCAGACCGGCGACATGAGCATTACCTCATCGCCGTCCTTGAGCTTGCTGCTCTTCTTTCCCTGCCTGCCGTTTATCATCACGACGCAGCCGTCAATATCGGCGGCAGTGACCTTGGTGGCGGGCTTCGCCTTACGGGCGGCCTCCAACAGCAGCGGGTACAGCTCCTTCACGGAGCCCGCCTCCAGCTGCAGCTCCTTAAGGCCGGTGTCGAGGCGGAAAAGTCCGAATAATTTAACCTTTACCATAGCCACCTCACTGAATTATGCGCAGCTTGCGCAGGGTCTTTTCGGTGGGCGCGCCGTCCTTATCCCAGCCGCGGGCAGCGTAATAGGTCTTTTTCATGGTCTCCAGCGGAACTACCGTCTTGGGGTTATTGGGATCCTGAGGAACCTGAGTAAGACGCTTGGGCAGGCTGTCGTCCTTGGCGCTTACGCCGAAGCGGCGGTTTACATAACGCTCCAGGTTATAGCCGCGCTCACCGTTACGGATATACTTGCCGAAGGTCATGGGCATGCCCAGCGCGTATTTTATCATCTTGGTATGGTGGAATACGGGCAGATGCAGCGCCAGCGCGGTGGGGAACTTGTTTATAACGCGGATAGCCCAGCCAAGGTGGGTGAATATCTTGTTGGCGGCGGTGGTGACAAAGCCGTTGGGACGGGTCATCAGGAAGCCGGGGAAGAATGCGTAAGAGGTGAAAAGGCACTGACCGCTGTCGCTTATCATCTCCATAAGGTTCTGGAACATCATGGTCAGGTCGGCCTTTGCCTTGGGTGTCTGAGAGTCCACATTAAGCCCCAGGCCCTCGAGAATTACAAGGTAGCCGCCGTTAAGATGGCAGCCGCCGCGGTTGGAGACCGCGTAGCCGAGGCCCATGCCCACGGCACGGCGAGGCTCATAGGCAGCCAGCTCAAGCCCCTTGGTCTGCATGGCAAAATCCTTGCCGCCGTACTTTTCACTCAGACGCTTGCTGCCCTCGGCAAGCTCGTCGCCTACGCCCCGGCGGTGGGCGATATCGTCCCAAAGCCGAGAAATGCCGTCGCAGTCGCCGAAGCTGAGACCGTTGTCCCACAGACCCTTTTCGTTGGCCTCCATTGCGTAAGCCAGCGTATTTGCGGCTGAGATGGTGTCCATACCCAGCTCGTCCAGTTCGTAGTTCCAGCGGAGGATATTTTCCATGCTGTTATTAACAATGCCACCGCCCAGCAGACCCAGCGTTTCCAGCTCGGGACCCTTGACGGCCTTGCCGCCTACGGAAACGGTACGGGCGCACTTGATGGGGCAGCTCAGGCAGCCCTTGTTGACGATGTTATGCTCCTCGGCGAGGGTCTCGCCGTTGACCATTTCAAAATCCTCGTACTGACCTGCGGAATAGTTCCTTGTGGACAGCAAACCACGCATCTGCATACTGCTGACCAGACCGGCGGTGCCCATGCGGGGCATCTGATTGCCGGTGAGAGGGTGGCGGCGCAGATAGGCGTACCACTTTTTGCAGTGAGCCTTGACCTTTTCGGGGTCATGGACGGTAATTTCATGGTTGCCGCTGACGGTAATGGCCTTCAGCTGCTTCCAACCGAATACCGCGCCCACGCCGGTTCGACCGGCGGCACGCTCCTCGCTGACAACGGCGGAGTAGCGGACGAGATTTTCGCCGGCAGGGCCGATTACCAGCCTGCCGAAGCGCTTGTGACCCACTCGCTCCTCCAGCCTTTCCTGACATTCCGTCACCTTTGTACCCCAAAGCTCCTGGGCAGAGTGGAAAACGAACTTGTCGTTCTTTATCTCCAGCCAGCTTCTTTCGGCGCACTTACCCTTGATGATAAGGGCGTCGTATCCGGCTCTTTTCAGATGATAGCCGAAGCTGCCGCCGCAGTTGGAGGAGGTTATCAGCCCCGTCTGGGGAGAAAGGGTGGAGAGATTGAACCGGCTGGAGCTGGGTGCTCCGGTGCCGGTGAGAGGTCCTGTAGAAATAACGATAAGGTTCTCCTCGGAATAGGCCGTTTCCTTACCGGTAAAATGATCGCAAAGAATTTTCGCAGCCATGGTCTTGCCGCCGATGAACAGCTCCCTGTCCCTGTCCGTCCAGGGATACTCGCCGACGCTTTGAGTGCTGAGATCGACCAGCATCACCTTACCCATATAGCCGCTGTACGCTGTGGCCATAAGAGCCTCCTTTCAAGCCCTACGGGCTTCCGTAGTGTCTTCTTATAATTATATCCTCCCCGCCTCCACTTTTCAACCGTCAGTTGTGCCACTACCTTGTTTTTTCGCCTCGGCTGTGTTAGCATGAAAGGTAACCAAATGACTGAAAGAGGTGTTATCCCATGGCAATTCTGGTGCCTGGCGGAGCCGGCTATATTGGTTCCCACACGGTTTACGAGCTTATAGGCGCAGGCCGCGACGTAATAGTGGCGGACAATCTGCAGACCGGCTTCCGTGCCGCGGTGCACTCCAATGCGCGTTTCTATAATGTAGATATCCGCAACCGCAAGACGCTGGACGAGCTGTTTGAAGCGGAACAGATAGAGGGCGTCATCCACTTCGCCGCATCTTCGCAGGTGGGCGAGTCCATGTCCGACCCGCTGAAATACTACGACAACAACCTCTGCGGCACCGCCTGCCTGCTGCAGGCAATGGTGGCTCACGGGGTGGACAAGATAGTGTTCTCCTCCACCGCCGCCACCTACGGCGAGCCGGAGCGTGTGCCTATTCTCGAAAGCGACCGCACCGCGCCCACCAACTGCTACGGCGAGACCAAGCTGGCCATGGAAAAAATGATGCACTGGACGAGCCTTGCCCACGGCCTGCGCTATGTGGCGCTGCGCTACTTCAACGCCAGCGGCGCTCACCCCGACGGCCTCATCGGCGAAGCTCACGACCCCGAATCTCACCTTATCCCTCTCATACTGCAGGTTCCCAACGGGCAGCGTGGGGAAATCGCCGTTTTCGGCACGGATTACGACACCCGTGACGGCACCTGCGTGCGGGATTATATACACGTTACCGACCTTGCTCAGGCGCACATTCTCGCCCTTGACTACCTGCTTGGCGGCGGCCAAAGCGACGTTTTCAACCTCGGCAACGGCGTCGGCTTCACCGTAAAAGAGATGATCGACGTCGCCCGCACCGTCACCGGTCACCCCATTCCCGCAAGGGAGGAAGCCCGCCGCGCCGGCGATCCGGCGGCACTCATCGCCTCCAGCCAAAAGGCCATGGACATTCTCGGCTGGCAGCCCAGGTACAACAAAATTGAGGACATCATCGCAAGCGCATGGCGCTGGCACTCCACCCACCCCAAAGGATACGAAGAAACCTAAAGCCAAACAATCCGCAAAATGTAAGATTTGGTTAACCTTCCCCTTGAGGGGAAGGTGTCAGCGAAGCTGACGGATGAGGTGTAGCCGCGAAGCGGCTGGCATTACAAGTCGATAGGCACCTACGTTAAAATATCCCTTATATAAACCGCATCGGGCACACTTCGCTATGAAGTGTGCCCGATTTGTCTGTCCCTTTTTAACGCAGCGACCCCGCTGTAGGGAACACCGCCTCCGGCGCTCCGGAATGTTATGATCACAGCATCACAAACGCCAATACGCCAAAAGCAGAACCTACGGCATGGCATCCCCTCCTTTTTGGCGGGAGACACCTCAGGGTGGTCTCTCTTGCCCCTGCGGGGCAATTCACCTCCGGCTGTCGCGCAGCGACTGATGAAGGGAATCCGCACAAGCGAATAAAAAAACGTGTCCACCGCCGCTTGTGCGGTCGGGTTAGCTTATATCCTCCATATACCATCTCGCCTGTGCTTCGTACATTTTGGCATAGAGTCCGTTTTGCTTCATCAGCGTATCGTGGTCGCCGTCCTCTACGATACATCCATCGTCAAAGACGAGGATACGGTCAACGAGGCGGGTTATGCCAAGACGATGGGATATGAGTATCGTCGTTCTGTCGCCGGTAAGCTCGGAGAAGTTGCGGTACAGGTCTGCTTCCGCGACGGGGTCAAGGGCTGCGGTAGGCTCATCGAGAATCATTATCTTCGCGTCATCACGGTAAGCGCAGCGGGTCAAGGCTATTTTCTGCCACTGACCGCCGGAGAGGTTGTTACCGGTTGCAGAGAAGCTGCCCACCACCTCGTCAAAGCCGTCGGGTTGAAGCTCAATAAACTCCCACGCGCCGGTACGCTTTGCAAGCTGCGTCAATTCACCTATGCCCACTTTGCGTTTAGCATCGGAAACGGTTATATTTTCCCTTATAGTCGCTTCGTAGCGGGCAAAGTCCTGAAATACCGCCGATAATGTTTTACGTGTTCTCGACAGATTATCGTGGATATTTTCGCCGTTTATCGTAATTTTGCCGCTGTTGGGCTTATAGAGCGCGCAAAGCATACCAACAAAGGTGCTCTTGCCGCTGCCGTTTTCGCCCACGATGGCAATTTTCTCCCCTGCGCGGATAGTGACACTTATATTATGCAGCACCTCACGCTCAGTGTTGGGATAGGTAAAGCAGACGTTTGAGAACTCAATATCGCTATCGGCAAAGCCCACTGCATTCTTATCGCGCTTTTCGTAATCCAGCTCGTCCAGGTAGAAGAAATCACGCATATAGGCAACGTCGCTGAAAAACTGGGCGGCATAGATGAATATCTGCGCCGTTACGGCCTGCAGTTGCCCCGCCATGTTGAACACCAGCATGAACGCACCGATACCGGCGGCAGGGTTTTCAAAGATATTGCGGGTGACAATCAGCAAGATGAAGATATACACACAACTGCGGAAAAGGTCTGCCACCGAGTTGAAAAGAACGTGCTTGCGGGTCATCTTATTCTTACGGGCAATGTACCGCTTGTTCATGTCGATATGCTTGCCCTTTATCCACGGATAGAGACCGAAAAAGCGAATTTCGTTGATGGAGTTGGGCCACGTTGCCTCGAAGAAGTAGGCAATGGACATCAGATATTCGTATACGCCGAACTTGGTTTTGGAGAGATACTCCTCGTCCTTTTGGAAGTACGAAAGCACCACGGCGGGAATACAGGCCGCAACAAGGATTATTACTATCCATTTGTCAAGGGCCCACAGCACGGAAATAATGCTGATAAAGGTGATGATATTCTGCAGCCACACGATAAGACCGGTTATGCTGGCGGCTACACGCTTGCCTGCGTCAGTGTCAACGAAGCGGATACGCTCCTTAAAGCTGTCGTGGTTTTCTATGTACTTATACTCCACCTCGCAGGTGCAGCGCAGTATGCGTTCCTTCATA
>CAYYLZ010000046.1:0-15330 GCA_964472725.1 uncultured Oscillospiraceae bacterium | reverse complement strand
AAAAGAGGAGATATCTATTATGCTGACCTGAGCCCGGTGGTCGGCAGCGAGCAGGGCGGCATGCGCCCCGTGCTTATAGTGCAGAACGATGTCGGCAATAAGCACAGCCCTACCGTTATCGCCGCTGCTATCACATCTCAGATCAATAAAGCCAAGCTGCCCACCCACATCGAGCTTGGAGCGAAAACCTACGGTCTCAGCAAGGATTCCGTTATTCTGCTGGAGCAGATACGGACCATTGACAAAAAGCGACTTAAGGATCGCATGGGCAAGCTTGATGATAAGCTGATGAATCGGGTCGATAACGCCATAGCGGTAAGCTTTGGTCTTATCGACAATAACTGAACAAGAGCGGAGAAGCGCCGCATGTCGCGCTGCTTCTCCTGACAGTCCGGAGGTACATATGAAAATCAAGACAAGAATTATTACCATGCTGGCAATTATCGTAGCTGCCCTGTTTGCATTTGGTGTCGTTGCCGCCGCTACCGGCGGATATGGATCTTCGTCCGACCCGCTTATAACGCTAAGCTATCTTACTGATGTATTTATGCCGGAGGTGGATACCGCCATCAACGATACGGTAGAGGCGAAGACTTTGGAAATGACAGCAGAGCTGGACGCAACTATTGCGGAGCTTGAAACCAAGTATAATGAAGCTTCCATCGCTTCCGCGGCAAGCACCTATACGGTAATTTCCATGTCTGATGGTGAGAAGCTTGTAGGCGTAAAGGGCTGCGAAATTATGCTGCGTATAGGCAGCGCTTACTGCAACGCTCCAGCATCTCCCGGTCTTATAGATACTTCTACCGCCGACATACTTGAGAACGGTAAGTATCTTGTCAAGAATCATATGTATATGGTGACTATTGATGGCCGCGGTATTCAGGCCGACGGTGATATAATGATCATAGTCCGCGGCGATTATACTATTGAATAAAACTTTATAAGAGAAATGTGTTGACCCGGCAGATGTTGAATCTGCCGGGTCTTTTATCGTTATAACAAAATGCACAGACAACAAAAACTGTCTGTGCATTTGATAATTATGCTTGAAAGTGTCGGCGGGATCAGATGCCCCAAACCAACCAGATGAATATGTAGCCGGCCAGTACTGCGGCGAGGGTGAAGGGAACGCCGATACGCAGGAAATCCTTGGTGGTAACGGTTTCGCCGTTCTTGCGAAGAATACCGATAGCTGCGATATTGGCGGAAGCGCCGATGGGGGTAAGGTTGCCGCCGAGGGTAGCACCGGTGAGCAGACCAAAGTAGAATACATAAGGCTCTACGCCTGCGCCGCCGTTCATCATTGCAGCGATACTCTGTACGACGGGGAGCATGGTGGCAACATAGGGAATGTTGTCGATGAATGCGGAAAGGATAACAGATGCGAAAACAATAAGAGTGTACAGCAGGAAAGGATTGTCGCCTGCAATGCGGTTGAAGAGACCTGCGATAGCGTCGATAACGCCGGCGGTCTGAATGCCTTCGATTACCATGAAGAGACCGAACAGGAGAAGGAGCGTGTCCTTGTCAAGATCCTTGATAACCTGCTTGAGGGATTCGGTGTTGTGTTTCATGATGCATGCGCGGACAACGCCGATTATGCACATGACAACGCAGATAAGACCGCTTCTGTGGTTATAGAGGATAAGCTGTGCGCCGCCATTTGCAGGCTCGGGAATAAAGGAGGCGATTATAAGGAGGACTACAGTGCCTACAAGCATGAACGAGGGGAAGTAGTCCTCAACCACGGTTTCGACCTTTGCGGAGATGCTCTGCTTATCCTTACGGAAGAGTATCAGCAGTATAATGACAGATGCGATAGCGCCAAGCTCAACGCCCCAGAAAATACCGGGTTTTCCGTTCATCCAGAAGAACTCCATGAAGTTCATGTCGGCAAAGCCGCCCAGCAGTATACTGGTGGTATCGCCAACGAGGGTTGCGGCACCCTGCAGGTTGGAGGAAACAGCGATAGCGATAAGAACGGGAATGGGGGAGATCTTGAGTTTCTTGGAAATTGCGAGACCGATGGGGGCTATCATGAGTACGGTTGCTACGTTGTCAACAAAAGCGCTGACGATACCAGCGAAAAGAGCGAGAACGGTTACTGCCCACTTGACGTTGGGAACCTTGGAGATGAGCAACTCGGACAGACGGGCGGGCATCTTGCTTTCGATGAACAAGGTTACAAGACCCATTGTACCGCCTATCATAAGCAGAACATTGTAGTCAACAGCGGAAAGCGCAGAAAGAATATTGATCTCGAAAACGCCGCAGTAGCCGAGAATGATAAATACGGCTGCGGAAGCAAGGGCTATGTACGGACGCCATTTCTGAAGCGTAAGCATCAGTACATACGTGATCAAAAAGATGATAAGAGCCAGAACCATAATAGAAAAATCCTCCCAGTTGTAATATATCTCAAATTTTGTCCTCAGCGATCATACGGTATCCCACGCCGAGTTCATTATATATGTATTTCTGCCGCCCGGGCTTTGAACCGAGCTTTTTGCGGATATTCGCCATGTTGACCTGCAGCCGTTTCACGCTGCCGGCATCGGCTCCGCCCCAAATCTCTTGTATAATGGCATTGTAGGTCATCATTTTGCCTGCGTGCTCTGAAAGAAGCGTGACTATGTTGTATTCGGTCTGCGTAAGATGAACATCATTGCCACTGACCGTCACCATACGCTGATCGTAGTCTATTTCCATATCGCCCACAATAAACTTACCACCTGGCAGGGTGCCCATTTGAGAGCTGTGTCGGCTGGTGCGCAGGGAAGCGCGAACTCTTGCGAGAAGCTCGCCGGTACCAAAGGGTTTGGTTATGTAGTCGTTTGCGCCAAGGTCGAGAGCCTTGATCTTATCTTCCTCGGTTGAGCGCGCGGAAAGCACGATTATGGCAGTTGCGGAGGTTTGACGGGCAAAACTTATGAACTCCGCGCCATCAGCGTCGGGCAGGCCGAGGTCGAGAATTACAAGGTCGGGTCTGTGAGAAGAGAACATAAGCTTGCCTTCGGCGCAGGTTGATGCGCTCAAGGACTGATAACCGTTGCTTTCAAGAATGGTGTCCATAAAGCTCCTTATGTTGGCTTCGTCCTCTATTACAAGAATTTTGTATTTATTATTGCTCACTGTCTATCGCCTCCGTTATAAGAGAGAAACTGAACGCCGCACCGCCGTCAGGATTGTTTTGAGCCCATATTTCTCCTCCGTGAGCCTTGATAATAGCTGCGCAGAGGGAGAGACCGATATTCATACTGCCCTTACTCCTGTCGGCATCTGTGGCATCTTTGCCGAGGTATCCGGTAAATATATCGCTGAGCTTTTCCTTGGCAATACCGCAGCCGTTATCACTTACCGTGAATACCGCGGTGTTGGATATTGTTTTGACTGTGAGTTTGAGCTCGGTCATGCCATCGGCGTGGCGCACGGCGTTTTCAAGAATATTTATAAGGACCTGCTCTATAAGAAGAGCGTCCATCGGTATGCTGACGAAGCCATCGGGGATATCCGCGTCAACGCTTTGCGAGGGGTATCGTTTTTCAAATTTTATGAGTACAGCATCTACAAGCTCCTCGAGGACTGTAGCCGTCTTCACAATAGTGACACGGTCACTGCCCATTCGGGTGACGGAAAGTAAGTTTTCGACCATCTGTATCAGCCACTGAGCATCCTCACTGATTTCACTTAAAAGCTTGAGCTGCTGCTCTTTCTTTAAAACGTCATAATTGTCTATTATTGCCGAACAGGAGCCGTATATCGACGTAAGAGGGGTCCTCAAATCGTGGGAAATTGCCCGCAGAAGATTGGCACGCATTCGCTCGGCTTCACTTTCGGAACGTATCTTCTCCTGACGTTTTATCTTAGTCGTCATGGTACTGGTCATAATCGCGACAACGAGGAACACAACACCTGAAAAAAGGTTCTCAGGAATAGAAAAATTGATTTCAAAATAGGGGAATGTAAACGCAAAATTTACCGCAACTGTGCTTATAAGTGAGGCAACAATACCGTAAGCGTAGCCTGTAGTAACATGCGATATTATAAAACAGGCAAGCGCAAATATCAAAGGTGGCAATGGGCTGTAGCTGAAAAAAGTTTGAATATATATGCCGATAATGAATGAAACAAGAAAAATGAAAATTGTCAGCACTATACTTTTCAAGGTATCTATGTACTTTTTCATATATAAGCCTCCGTCGAGGTATTGTATCACATCACAGGCAAAGAGCGAGTTAAGAATTGATGACTTCCGCCTATTATATACTACATTCATATTTTTTCCAAGTGGTCATATAAATTTTTTGAAATAACTTTTTGTGGTGATCTGATGGAAAATATATGTTCCGAGTATCCGGTGATTTATAACGAAAGCATTATAGGCCGTGCCAAAATCGAAAAAATAGGAATACGTTTTTTTGTATCGGCCGACATAAAGAAAGTTGATGCCGAAACGCCATTTAGGTTGGCTGCTGTATGCTCAAGGCGATTGGTGCCCTTTGGTGTGATGCTCCCGAAGGAGGGAGGGTACACATATGGTAAAATGTTCACCGGTGGAGCGCTGAGGGAACTGGAGATTGATGAGGTGAAAGGATTTACCATTATTTGCGATATACCTGAAAACAATGTGCGTTCGGAAAAATCAATAAGTTCTGTGGCTGCAGGATGGATAAGAGAAGATAAGCCGGGAGAACTTTTGGAGGAAGGAGAGTTCCGAAGATTGTTTTCCGCCTGTGAGGAAGCTCTGGTGCGGCGGGAGGATGATATAACGTACATTGCAGTACCTGTAATTAAAGACAAAGAATTTCCGGTTATGCCGGTCTTCTGCCTTGGTGAAGCGTGGAAGATAAACGGAGGGGTGTATCTGGTTTTCAGGGTTCATAACGGTAAATTATCTTTTTGATATGTAAATATATTTCCCTTGACAGTGCTGAACATCTGATATATAATCTCACGTGATATAAGGCTATATATTGGAGTTTGGCTCTGCAAAACGCAGTTCAGAGAGAGAACGGTTGGTGAAAGTTCTTCTGCAGGTGAAGTCATTGTCGCCAATATGCTTCGGGAAGAAAGGCTATGCCCTGTAGAACCCGGCGGGTGCGCCCGTTAAAGCGCGTATGAGTGCGGGAATATCCCGAATTCAGGTGGTAACACGGACTTTGTTCGCCCTGAGCTTTTGCTCAGGGTGTTTTTTATTTGAGAAGGGAGAATATGAAATGAAAGAACTTCCAAAAGTTTATGACCCCAAATCGGTCGAAAAGAAAATATATGATATGTGGGTGGACAATGGCTGTTTCAAGGGTGTGCGTGACCCTGAGAAGAAACCCTTCACCATCGTTATGCCTCCTCCCAACGTAACCGGTCAGCTCCACATGGGACATGCAATGGACGCCGCTCTGCAGGATATTCTTATCCGCTTCAAGAGAATGCAGGGCTATGCCGCACTGTGGTTGCCCGGTGTTGACCATGCAGGCATTGCAACCCAGATAAAGGTTGAGGAGGAGCTTCGCAAGGAAGGTTTGACCCGCTATGACCTTGGTCGTGAGAAGTTCCTTGAAAGAGTTTGGGACTGGAAGCAGAAGTACGGTGACCGTATCGTTGAGCAGCAGAAGCAGCTTGGTGCTTCCTGCGACTGGGACAGAGCGCGTTTCACCATGGACGAGGGCTGCTCCAAGGCTGTTCGTGAGGTTTTCGTAAACCTCTATGAAAAAGGCCTTATCTACAAGGGCAGCCGTATCATCAACTGGTGTCCCCATTGCATTACCGCCCTTTCCGACGCCGAGGTTGAGTATGTTGATAAGCCCGGTCGTCTGTGGCACCTGAGATACCCAATAGTAGGCGAAGAGGGCCGTTATGTTATTGTTGCAACCACTCGTCCCGAGACTATGCTTGGCGACAGCGGTGTTGCAGTTAACCCCAATGATGAGCGCTATAAGGATATTATCGGCAAGACCTGCATGCTGCCTCTCGTAAACAGAGAGATACCCATCATCGCCGATGAGTACGTTGACATGGGGTTCGGTACCGGCTGCGTTAAGATGACTCCCGCTCACGACCCCAACGACTTCGAGGTTGGCCTCAGACACAATCTTGAAGTTATCCGCGTTCTTGATGACAGCGGTAAGGTCAATGAGCTTGGCGGCAAGTATGAGGGCATGGATCGTTATGATGCCCGTAAGGCTATCGTCAACGACCTTGATGAGCTCGGTCTGCTGGAAAAGGTCGAGGAGCACGCCCACAACGTCGGTACCTGCTATCGCTGCCACAATGACGTTGAGCCCATCATCTCCGCTCAGTGGTTCGTCAAGATGAAGCCTCTTGCAGAGGAAGCAATCCGCATTGTAAAGGAAGGCGAGACCAAGTTCGTTCCTGAACGCTTCACCTCCACCTATCTCAACTGGATGGAGAATGTCCGCGACTGGTGTATCTCCCGCCAGCTTTGGTGGGGGCATCAGATCCCCGCATGGTATTGCGCCGACTGCGGCCATATCACCGTAAGCCGTGAGGACGCTACCGAGTGTGAACATTGCCACAGCAGGAACATCACCCGAGATGAGGACGTTCTTGATACCTGGTTCAGTTCTGCACTTTGGCCCTTTGAGACTCTTGGGTGGCCCGAGGATACCGAGGATCTGAATTATTTCTATCCCACCGACGTTCTCGTTACCGGCTATGATATCATCTTCTTCTGGGTCGCAAGAATGATTTTCTCCGGCTGCGAGCAGATGAAGAAGACCCCATTCCATACCGTTCTTATCCACGGTCTTGTCCGTGACGGCAAGGGCAGAAAGATGTCCAAGTCCCTTGGCAACGGCATCGACCCTCTTGAGATGATCGACAGCTACGGCTCCGACGCCCTCCGCTTCAATCTCGTCACCGGCAACAGCCCCGGAAACGACATGCGTTTCTATACCGAGCGCTGTGAGGCTATGCGTAACTTTGCCAATAAGATCTGGAACGCATCTCGCTTCGTTATGATGAACCTGAGCATCGATAAGTGCGAGCTTCCCGAAAAGCTGGAAGCTGAGGATAAGTGGATCCTGTCCAAGTTCAACCGCGTTGCTCTTGAAGTTACAGAGAACATGGAGAAGTATGAGCTTGGCATTGCCGCTCAGAAGGTTTATGACTTCATTTGGGACTCTTACTGCGACTGGTATATCGAGCTGACCAAGGCACGCCTGCAGAGTGACGATGAAGACTCCAAGATAGGCGCGCAGAAGGTTCTCTGCTGGGTTCTTACCGAGACCCTGAAGCTTCTGCATCCCTTTATGCCTTTCCTTACTGAGGAGATTTGGCAGGCTCTGCCTCACGAGGGTGATTTCCTCATTACCTCCGCATGGCCTGTCTATAAGCCTGAGCACGATTTTGCTCAGGAAGAGGCAGAGATGGAGAGCATCATGAGCGCCATCAAAGCTGTTCGTACCATCAGAGCAGAGAAGAACGTTCCTCCCTCCAAGAAGCCTCACCTTTACGTCGAGACTGAAAAGACCGCGGCTTTTGAGTCCGGTATTCCTTTCCTCAAGAAGCTGGCCTACGCAAGTGAGGTAACGGTATCTACCGCAATGCCCGAAAACGCAGGCGAGATGGTAGCCGCTATTACCAACGACGCAAAGCTGTATATGCCTCTTGCAGAGCTTCTCGATGTAGCTAAGGAAATCGAGCGTATCAATAAGGAACTGAAGAAGGCTCAGACCGATTATGACCGCATAAACGGCAAGCTCTCCAACGAAGGATTCCTTGCCAAGGCTCCCGAGCAGGTTGTTGCGGCGGAACGAGAAAAGGCGGCAAAGCTCACCGCGCTTATCGAAAATCTTACCGCAAGCATTAAAAATCTCGAATCTATGGGCTAAGGCTACGACTTTCGACATACAATTCAAATATTAAAACGTATAATTACCGTGCGACAGAAAATGCTGCCGCACGGTAATTTTTTTGTTGAGGAATGGTGCTGATGAAAATATCGGGAGAAATCAAAGGCGGCGCACTCCTGCTCAACCTTTCCGGGGAGTTGGATCATCATGGCGCAAAAGAAGTGATGAGCTCCGCTGCGGCAATAATTGATGAACATGTGCCGCGTAACTGCGTTATGGATTTTAAGTACGTTGACTTTATGGATAGTTCAGGTATCGCGCTGATACTGAACGTAAATAAAAGGCTTGGTAATATCGGCGGCAGGCTGCGTGTGGAAAATGTAGCAAGGCAGCCGATGAAGGTGATAAAAGCCTCGGGAATCGAAAGGATAGTAAATATAAAGGAGCAGTAGCGTTAAAAAACATGCTACAACGCCGCATGGAGGATTAGTGTGAAATACCACACAATGTTATAAAAAAACCATCGCCTCGCCCTGCGGGCAACCGGCGATGATGGAAAAATCCTCCATGCTCGTGGATTTTTTATTACTATTTGTGCGGCAATACCGCATGGGAGGATTTTTATGAAAGCAAAAGATTATATCAAGGTGACCTTTCCCTCACTTTCCAGTAACGAGGGATTTGCACGCAGCTGCGCCGCGTGTTTCGTTGCACGTCTTGACCCCACGCTGGACGAGCTAAGCGACATCAAAACAGCAGTCAGCGAGGCTGTGACAAATTGTATAGTTCACGCCTATCCTGGTGAAATAGGTACGATACATATGAAATGCCGCATTATTGACGATAAGACTGTAGAAATATCGCTTCGCGATGCAGGCGTAGGTATTGAGGACGTTGATAAGGCTCGAGAGCCGCTGTTTACAACCGGTGACCCCGGCGAAAGAGCGGGAATGGGCTTTTCTATCATGGAGAGCTTTATGGGGAAGATTAAGATTCGCTCAAAGCCGGGGAAGGGTACCACGGTTGTTATGCGCAAGACCCTTGACGGAAGAAGATGATATGGGATTTGTTGTAGACGACAGCCTTGTGAAAAGCGCTCAGGCAGGTGATAAAGAAGCTGCTGAGAAGCTGATTGTTGAAAATTCCGGACTTATATGGAGCGTGGCCCGACACTACTTCGGTCGGGGACTTGACAGTGATGACCTATATCAGCTTGGCTGCGTTGGATTCATAAAGGCCATAAAAAGCTTCGACGAAAGCTACGGCACACGTTTTTCCACATACGCAGTGCCCAAGATAGCGGGGGAGATACGCCGCTTTCTGCGCGACGACGGCAGCATCAAGGTAAGCAGAACACTTAAAGAACGGGCGGCTGCAATATACTCGGTAAAAAACGAGCTTGAGCAGAAGCTGGGCAGAGAGCCTAAGCTGTCCGAGGTGAGCGAGAGAACAGGACTTACTCCGGAGGAGATTGCCAGTGCGGAATGTGCCGTTGCTTCTACTCAATCGCTTGAATATGAAAGCGGTGACGACGGTTTTTCACTTAAAGATGTGCTGTACGATAGCACGCAGGAGGAAAAACTGCTTGAATATGTTGCTCTGCGGGAGGGCATAGAAGCATTACCGCCAAAGGAGCGGGAGGTTATCAAGCTGCGCTTTTACAGAGGTCTTACCCAGCAGAATACGGCGCGCATCATGCAGGTATCTCAGGTACAGATATCGCGACTTGAGAGAAAAGCCTTGGGAAAACTCAAAAGCTATCTGGAGTAACACGTTGCGAAAAGCAAACATTTGTTGTATACTTGTATGAAAAGAAAATCATGCGAGGATATGACATATGAACGATATTAATTTCAAGCAGCGTTGGCTCAATGCCCGACGCAAAATAATAGAGCACAGCTTTGGTAAGCTCAATCCCGAACAGCGAATGGGTGTAATGACTACGGAAGGCCCCCTGCTTCTGCTTGCGGGAGCGGGAAGCGGAAAAACTACGGTTATAATAAACCGTATTGCTAACCTTATTCGCTTCGGTAAGGCATCAGATAGTGACGAAATTGATGAGAACGCAACGGAAGAAGAGCTTAAGTTCCTCGAGCGTTACGCTGTAATGTTTTCACCTGAGGACGCTCAGCGTGCCGAGCTTTTGGCCGCATATCAGCCTGTTGAGCCATGGCGCATTATGGCCATTACCTTTACCAATAAGGCTGCCGACGAATTGAAAGCCCGTCTTGAGGTTATGCTGGGCGAAGCTGCAAACGATGTATGGGCGTCTACTTTCCACTCAGCATGCGTCAGAATACTGCGCAAGGACATCGACCGGCTGGGGATATTCTCAAAGTCCTTTACCATTTACGATACCTCGGATTGTCTTTCACTGATAAAGCATATCCTGAAGGACTTGGATATAGACGAAAAAAAGTTTGCGCCCCGCAGCATACTCAGCGTCATAAGCGGAGCGAAGGACGAGATGATTTCCGCAGATGAATTCCTTGGTGCTGCCGGCAGCGACCCATGGCGTAAGACTATCGGCCAGGTGTATAAGGAATATACCGGACGCATGATGGACTCCAACGCCCTTGACTTTGATGACCTTATACTCTATACAGTCAAGCTCTTCATGGAGTGCCCCGAAGTGCTGGAATTCTACCAAAATAAATTCCGTTACCTCCTCGTTGACGAGTATCAGGACACTAATATGCTCCAGTATAAGTTTGTCAGCCTGCTTGCGGATAAGCGAAAGAATATCTGTGTTGTCGGCGACGATGATCAGGGCATTTATAAATTCCGTGGTGCAACCATCGAGAATATACTCAGCTTCGAAAAGCAGTATAAGGATTGCCGCGTGATTCGCCTTGAGCAGAATTACCGCTCCACTGAGTTCATACTGGAAGCCTCCAACGCCGTTATCCGCTGCAATACCGAGCGTAAGGGCAAAGAACTGTGGACTAAGAACGGCAGGGGAGAGAAGCTTACTCTCTATGTTGCCGCTAATGAAAACGATGAAGCTCAGTATGTGGCGTCGAAGATACTTAACGGCTTTTCTCAGGGCGCAAACTGGAGCGACTTTGCGGTGCTCTACCGCATGAACGCTCAGTCCAACCAGCTTGAACATGCGTTCAAGCGCAACGGCATACCCTATAAAGTTTTTGGCGGTATGAAATTCTACGACCGCGCCGAAATCAAGGATATGCTGGCATATCTGTGCGTTGTGAATAATCCTGATGACGACCTGCGTCTGCGCAGGATAATCAATAATCCTCCCCGTGGAATTGGCGATAAAACAGTTGAAACCGCCGCTGAAATAGCGGCACAGGAGGGAATATCCCTGTTCAGCCTGCTGAGAAAGTGCAGAGATTATCCCGCTCTTCAGCGCAGCGCCGCAAAGCTTCTGCTGTTCACCAATATGATCGACGATATGCGTAGCGAAGTTCCCGAGCGCACTCTCGACGATCTTTACGAATTCATACTCTCCAAATCCGGATATCTTGCGGCGCTTGAAGCCAAGAACACTCAGGAGGATCAGACCCGCGCGGAGAACGTACGAGAATTGAAGACCAATATCGTCAGCTTTATCAAGGACAGAAACGGAGTGGGTAATCTTTCCGACTTCCTTGACGAAATGGCTCTGTATACCGACCTCGACCAAATGGAGAAGGACTCTGACTGTGCTGTAATGATGACTATGCACAGCGCCAAAGGTCTCGAATTCCCAACAGTATTTATTGTTGGAGTTGAGGAAAATATATTCCCCGGTACCCGCAGCATAGGTGACCCGGCGGAAATCGAAGAAGAGCGCCGCTTGTGCTATGTTGGCATGACCCGCGCCAAGGAAAAGCTTTATCTAACCGCAGCCAAGCAGAGAATGCTTTTTGGTCGTACCAGCTGTAACAGCGTGTCCCGCTTTGTAAAGGAAATACCGGAGGATTGTCTTGAAACCGTTCAGGCTGTGCGCAGCGTAAGCTCTGCTTACCAGAGCGGTAGCAGCGGAGCCTATAGACCAAAGACCGGCGGATACAGCGGTGGATATTCCTATTCCGCCCCCGCGGCCCCCGCGGCGAAGTACTCTGTGTCCTCCAAACCCGCCTCCGCACCCGCGCCCACGGCTGCGTTCCGCAAAGGTGACAGCATTGTGCATAAGGCTTTCGGAGTCGGTGTAATATCCTCCATGCAGGAAATGGGTGGTGACTTCCTTGTTGAGATAATCTTCGATAAGGTTGGAACAAAGCGCTTGATGCTGAAGTCAGCAGCTCAGTACATGAAGAAAGCTGATTGATTTAATTGTAAATTTGACCAAGCCCCTTTGCGTATAATGGATCGAGAAACCATTTTGCGCAGAGGGGCGTTTCATTTGAGAAGATGCAGAAAATTCGGACCGCTTATCCTGTTTCTCGGCATAGGAGTTATCCTGGCAATGCTCATGCCGTCCTCGCTGTGCCTTTTTATCGTAGGCGCGGTCCTGATAATTATAGGAATTTCGTTTATAAGAAGGTGAGTCAGAGAATGAAGATATACGTATTCAAACCGCCGAAGTTTTTGGCTAACCTGCTGAAAAAGCTGTTCAGAGCATAAGTAACACCATGCCCGAATATACTCTAACAAAGACATGTCATAACATATTCAAAGGAGTGTAAACGGTCATGGAAGTAAAATTGAATAAAAACAGTATTTCATATTATTCCAAAGTGTTGTGTGTAGAGTTTTCTCAGGAGGAGACCGCGGAAAATATAGTTCCCGATACCCTGCCGGATATTGCCACGGTCATTGACGCAGACGCAATGGCAATATTGCGCGGTAAAGATATAAGTGACGGACGCCTTACCGTGAACGGTATGATTTTCGGATACATTTTATATCGTTCCGAGGACGGTGATTTGCGGCGCATGCCGGTGCAGCTGCCATTTTCTGCCCATTGGGATAACAGCTCTATAACTCAAAGCTGCAGGTGTGCTGTAAAACTGACGGTGTCGTCTTTTGAAGGCAGGATAATAAACTCCCGTAAGCTGCTTCTAAGAGCGGAGGTGGCCATTTCGGCGGAGATATTCCACATGGTCAGCTGTGAATATACAAATGGAGCCGAGTGTGAGCAGCTGGAACTACTTAACGAAAATATCAGCTTCAATCATATCTGTGCGGTGGGAGAGAGAACCTTCACAATTTCGGAAGAACTGCATATTCCGGCAGGTAAGCCGCAGATAGATAGCGTTATGAAATATCGGTCAAAGCTCTGCTGCAACGAGGTCAAGGCTGTTGGCAGCCGTCTTGTTGTGAAAGGTAATGCTGCACTTTCTGTTATTTACAAGGCGGTTGACGGCGGCGAGCTTTGCTGTGTGGACTTTACTCTTCCGTTCTCACAGATTTACGATACCGACTGTGACAATGATATAACCGCTGCAGATGCGGCGCTTATGCTGACGGGGATTTACGTTGACGCCAACGAAGCCACGGGAGAAGCGACGGACAGCATAAGAGTTGAGATTGGCGCTGTTGCGCAGTTTTGTGCATGGAGCGAAAGTCACATCAACTGTTTGTGCGACGCATACAGTACTCAAAACGAGATATCCCTGACACTTGGCAGCTCCAGGCTTAAGGAATCGAAGATAAGTGCGGCAAAGGAGGAGAGTGTATCGCTCGTTATCAGTACGCCTGCGCCCGTTAAAGGAGTTATAGACGCATATACATATTTGGGTAAACAGCGCGTGGAAAGCGGAGTTTGCGTGTGGCCGCTGGGGGCAAGGGTGCTGTGCGAAGGTGAAGATGGCAAAATACTTTCTGCATCAGGCAGTGTGGAAATTAAAAACGAAACAGATTCCGGCACCCACGTAAATGCGGAAACGGGCGATATTACGGTGAAAGTAATTTCGGGTGGAATCGAGCTGCGTATCGCGGTTAAATACAGCTCGGTAATTGAGGACGAAATCGGATTCGCAACTCCTGAAGAAATATCTGTTGATGAAGAAAACGTAAAGGATATATCCCGGCAGCCCTCCATCGTGGTAGTGAAAGCCGACGGAAACACTTCTCTTTGGAGTTTGGCGAAGCAGTTCAATACGACTATTTGCACCATAAATGAGGCAAATCCCGGGCTGGGCGACGGTATTCCGGAAAAGGGTGAACTGCTGCTTATAGCAAAAAAACGCTAAAATACTTGATATATTCCAAACTCTGTGATACAATATGTTGCCAACACAGAGGGGAGATGTATTTACAATGTCAGGACATTCTAAATGGCATAACATACAAAAGACTAAGGGCGCTCAGGACGCCAAGCGTGCGCAGGCTTTCACCAAGATTGCCCGTGAAATGATAGTTGCAGTTAAGGAAGGCGGCGGAGATCCCAATAATAACTCCCGTCTTGCTTCCGTTATTGCTAAGGCAAAGGCTGCCAACATGCCCAACGATAACATCAAGCGTACTATCGACAAGGCTCTCGGAGCAGGAGATACCTCCAACTACGAAAGCATTACTTATGAAGGCTACGGCCCCAGCGGCGTTGCCGTTATCGTAGATACCATGACCGATAACCGCAACCGTACCGCTTCCGAGGTTCGCCATTACTTTGATAAGTACGGCGGAAACATGGGTGCAACCGGCTGCGTTTCCTGGTCCTTCGAGAAGAAGGGTGTTGTCGTCATCGACAACGAGGACGAGGATCTTGATGAAGAGGTCGTAATGATGGACGCGCTGGATTGCGGCGCTGCCGACTTTGAGGCAGACGGCCCCGTATTCACCGTTTATACCGATCCCGACGGCTTTGCCGCCGTCAGCGAAGAGCTGCAGAAGAAGGGCTATAAGCTCCTTTCAGCTCAGGCTGAAATGCTGCCTCAGAACGGTTATATCAAGCTCACCAACGAGGACGATATCAAGAACATGACCAAGATGCTGGATATGTTCGAGGATAATGACGACGTTCAGAACGTCTGGCACAACTGGGAGCAGGAGTAATTCGACTTTTCCAGCAGAAAACAAGCTGATTTTCAAGAAAACAACAGATTTTCGCAACTGAAATTTTCTCACTTGCGACATACATCAATTCTGTTGCGACATACGTTTACCCTCCAATTGCGACATACAAAAGGAGGAAAAACAATGAAAATCAGCGTTGCAAAAAGAGAGTATCTCACAGAGATTGAGGTTAGGAAGTTCACTCTTAAAACGATTAAGAGTTATCGGAATAACCTTAATCTCTTTTTGCGTTTCTGCGAGGAAGAAGCGGGGATTTCGGAGGTTGAGGAATTGACCTTGTCTGTGGTGCGGCAGTTCTCCATTTACATGAGCGGAAAGGGGAGAAAGGGCAGTTACATCAACGGACTTTTGAAAGTCGCAAAGGCGTTCATCCAATACTGCTACGACGAGGGTTACGGCGGCTTCAATACAAGGAAAAACTTCAAGTGGTGCAAGCAGGAAAAGGCCGTTATTATGGCGTTTAAGCCGTCTGACGTGCGCCGTATGCTTCAATCCTGTAAGGGGTATGATTTCCTGCAAGTGCGGGACGCGGCTGTTCTGACGGCTTTATTTG
>CAYYLZ010000045.1:0-15693 GCA_964472725.1 uncultured Oscillospiraceae bacterium | reverse complement strand
AGCCGTTAGTCAGGCGAACACGAGCGACCTTACGAAGAGCGGAGTTGGGCTTCTTGGGAGTAGAAGTTCTAACTGCGGTGCAGACACCACGCTTCTGGGGGGAGCTCAGGTTGGTTTCTCTGTTCTGGAGAGTGTTCAGGCCCTTCTGAAGAGCAGGAGAAGTAGACTTGTAAACAGACTGTTCTCTACCCTTTCTAACGAGCTGGTTAAAAGTAGGCATATGCTTCCTCCTTTCCTTTGTTTTTGTATATTTTAAGCAGAAAATTCTTGAATTATCCGCCCAAAATCACACTTTTGCCTAAGGCACAGCTACGCTAAGCCGCACTACGGCAACAATAGTGAATTATAGCAGACAAAATCAATTTCGTCAAGAATTTTTTATTATTTTTTCTACGGGCATATTATACAGCTTGAATTTTGTCAACACGCTCTAATCTAAGTGACTCTGTCTCACTAAAGGCATCACCTGTCAATTCCCACTCTGCATATATATTAAATGAATTTTTCTTACACCTCAGTGTACATTCCTGCAGCAGTCGAATCGCTCGTATTTGGTCATCAAGCAACTTAAGGTTCTCGTTATTAGCATCGCCAAAAAAGCTTTCTGCTCCAGCGGGCAAAAGCATCCTTGGCTGATAATATCTCCGAAAGTCTCTTCGAATCGCGTTAGAAAAAGTGTTAGAAATGGCGCGTTTTGCCTAAAACCTCGGAATCGAAAAGCAGGTCAAAAAGTTGCAAAAACAAAAAAAGACCTCAAATCTTACGATTTGAAGCCTTAAATGTTGGTGCGCGAGGCGGGACTTGAAGGCGGCACACCCAACTTCGACCTGTCGAATATCGGCTCGCCAGGCCGTTTTTCTGCACTTTCACCCGCCGACTTCTCGCCGACGTGCCGACCAAAAGGATGTATTGCAAGGGTTGCTATACCGCTTTACCTTCATTCCCTATAGCAAAGGTCTCACTTTAATTATCATCGACATCTATAATTTCGTAGTCGGGAGCCTCGAAAGAATCTTCGTCGTAGTCATAGTCGCCGGGGTTAGACATGTGCAGAATTTCTGCTCCATCACGAGAGCATGAACGCAGATAAAGAGCGTACTCTTCTGCATCTTCCTCGGTGCTGAAAACCTCATCCTGTTCCTCGCCGTCAAAAATAATCTTGTACTTAGCCATAATGTAGACCTCCTGATAATTTAGTAGTGTGTTTGCACTGAATGTTTACAACCACGGTTATGCTTTTAACGGAATATTTGTGTGTATGTACTCACAGGAGGATTATTCCCGCTGTGTTTCGTTATAGGCATACTTTGCAGCCTTGCTGAAGCTTATGAAATCCTTAACACCTTCGATACGAGCCTGACCGACTTTGTCCGTATGATACTGCTTCAGAATATAGAGGATAATGCCCATACCTGCTGAAAATACAAGAGAGGTAATGGCAGAACCCTTAATCAAACTAGTGTCATTTTTCATGTAGAAAGCTCCTTTCAAATTTTATGCCATCAATGGCAGTGTTGATTTATTTGTATGGGTCATATCGGCAGCTGTACCGGTGATTGATACAAGAAGCTTGTTGATATGCGTTTTCATTAGCTCCTCCTTATTGCTTATGGATTACAACAGAGGCAGCAATACTTGGTATCGCAATAGTCAAAAGCCCAGCTACTACATTGCCCCAATCAATACGTTTAATCCATGAGCGCAGGGCAGATTCAGGCGAAGTTTCCACAATAGGTTCTTGACTGTGTGTATCAGCCGAGAATTCCATACCAACACTCGTTGTATCTTCTATCTGAGTCATAAGCGTTGCGTAATCCTCGATAATCTCCTTACAGTTGACGGTACACGTCCCACATTGTTCTTTTTGAGATAACTCAAGTATTTCAACGATTTTTTCGATTTCCTCATTAGAAAGCACGGCTCTGTCTGCAGCATGGCTGGCAATTCGATATGAGATATCACCCCGGGCAACCTCGATATTATCGTGATGCCCTTCTACTTCCGCAAATTCGTTAGCGACATAAAGCAGTGTGTGGTATGCCGGAGGGAACAACTCTTTCAGAGTATTCATCAAGATGGCTTCCTTCGCACTCGCGTTGCCTAGAAAATCTTTGACGCAACGGTCGCAGCGGATGCGTCCATCAGAACAAATTGTAATCTTGGAGCCCCAGTTTTTTGCCTCAACAACAAACAGACCATATTTTGCAATCACAATAGCATCGTATAAATGTCCTATGTGTGGTTCAAATAAGATCATGAATATCTCCACAGTAAAAAAAGCCGTATCCGCAGAGGTTTGGGGGTTAGGCAGCAAAACCCTTGGTCGGCTCTATAGATGTGACGAGTGTGAGTATATGTGGTAATCCGTCAAAGTCTACCTTTATGGACAAAGCTAAAACAGCATGGTTAAGCGTCCATTAAATACCTTATACCGTTTATGGACATATCCGAAAATTGAACAACCTTTATGGAAATTGAAGTGTGCAACGCGCTCCCGTCCTGTTATCTTGTAATTAGAGAAACAGAACGGGGGTGCTTTTTTATTATGGAAAGCCGCACATATTATTATGCTCGAGTATCAAGCCGCGAACAAAACCTTGACCGTCAAATAGCCGCATTTATCGCTCTTGGTGCGTCCGAGCGGGATATTATTACCGACAGGGAAAGTGGAAAGGATTTGACCCGGAGCGGCTACACAGCCCTTAAAACGGCTATGCTGCGCCGTGGTGACACTCTTGTTGTAAAGTCTCTTGACCGTCTAAGCCGCAACAAAGCAGACATAAAGAATGAGTTGCAGTATTTCAAGGATAACGGTATACGTCTAAAGATATTAGATTTGCCGACAACGCTTATAGAATACCCCGCAGGGCATGAATGGGTGCTTGATATGGTAAACAATATACTTATCGAGGTATTAGCCTCTATAGCTCAACAGGAGCGGGAAACCACACGCCAGCGTCAAGCAGAGGGCATAGCCATTGCCAAAAGCAAAGGCAAGCATTTAGGCCGCCCCCCAATTGCTAAACCCGCTAATTGGGACGATGTTATATCACTTTGGAGGCGCGGAGAAATAACCGCAGCCGAGGCTATGCGGAGAACAGGCGTTAAACGCAGCACTTTTTATAAATTGAATGGATAAATTCAATACAGAGGGGTTACACCTTTGTGGTTATATATACAAATCAACTACAGGGGGTTGAACCTTTGCGGTTTAGGGTGTGGGGTTGATACTTTGCGGTTATAAGTGCGTGACAGAAAAAGGGCGAGGTTTTTCCCTCGCCCTTTCAGCATATTCAATCCTTACTCTTCATTAATGCCAACAGCAACAGCGCTACAGGGGGGCATACCGTTGCTACCGCACATATCAAAGCACACGCGAACAATTTACCCATTATTTTCACTACCTTTCACACATTAAAGTTCCATTGTCATAGTCTGCAAGCAATCCCCACATATAAGCCTAATCGGTTTGCCGGAGCGGGCTATGTTATGGCAGCAGGGGCATATGTAGCGGTAATTGTGGTTGGGTCGCGTGGTAGGTGTAGGCGCTCCACCGCTTACAACCGTATTCCCTCCAATAATACGCAGGTCATAGTAATCGGTGCGGCTTAGTTGTATTTCTTGTATATCATTCTCAAATATCCAACACAGCAATTCTTCCGAGGGGCTTGTTATGCTCCACCCATATTTTTCGGAGCGGGAAACAATCAGCCCGTGCGCTTCGGCGGCTTCTTTAAAGTATCGATTATGGTAAGTTCCACCCCTCGAGCAATCCTGCGCGTTTATAACCTCGTTGTTGTATTGGTGACACATTTCGTGAAGCATCGTGCATACCGTATACTCTATAGGTCTGTCAAGCGTTCCGGCGGCTATATTTATCTCCCTGTACCCCTCCCCTTTAATATGCCACGCGTCATAGAGCGTATAATGCCCGTAACTGCGGCTGCTGCTTTGGATTGTAATAACAGGGCGTTCGAGTTCTCCATCGAAAAAGGCCGCGTTTAGCTTGTCATAAAGTTTTTCAAGGTAACCGGCAAGGCGGCTGTATTTGGTTATCTCTTTCATCTTTTGTTACTCCCTTTCATTCAAAAAAATTGATGTTGAAATAGGGAGCGAATACAGCTATAATTCACTTGTACCCGCTCCCGTGATTGGCTGCGTGGTGTAGAGGTCTGCTATCTAACTTTGGTCGGTTGGGGTAGCAGACTTCTTTTTATGCAATGGAAAAGCGGCGGGAGGTTGTCTGTTTAATGTATCTTTGATATAGGGCGTTGTTTTCACGCTTTAGCGCGGTTGTGTCAAGCCTATTAGATACAACGGTTGTAAATCTTGCAATATACTGCCCTGCCTCTAATTCTTCTACACCCCTGTTATCCATTTCTTTTTTTATGGTGTCCTTTAGGGCTTCGATTTCGGCAGCAGCTTCGGCAGCTAAAGCCTCCCACTCTCTAAGAGCTTCAATTTTGGAAATGATTTCGATACTTGACATTGTTTTATCTTCCTTTCTTTCTTGGGGCTTTGGACGGGTGGCGGGCGGCCTTAAACATCTATGCTCTTTGGCAATCTCAATCTCTCTTATCCGTTCCCGTTCTTGTCTTACGTTCTTATTTCGGTTACCCTACTTTATCCGTCTTGACCCGTCCGGGGTTCCCTTGTGTGATTACAGCATAGCACATTGCGCAATGGTCGTCAATTGGCACATTGTACAATGTTCGAGGAAAAGGTTTGTGCATTCAGCACATTGCGTAATGTTCCATATGGTGATATAGTAGGTATGAGGTGATATAAGATGGCATACAAGGAAAAGAGCGAGGCAATTAAGTATAATAATGAATTTAATAAAAAGACATACGATAGAATTAACCTAACTATTCCCAAGGGGCAGAAAGAAGTTATACAGGCTATTGCCACTGCACACGGCGAAAGTGTGAACGCGTATATCTATGCCGCTATTCTCCAACGCATGGAGCGGGAGCAGGGGGTTGGTTTTGGTATTAACGCCGCCCTCGCAGAGGATATTAATATGTAGTCGCTTCATCTCCCATACACGGCTAAAAATCACAGCTAATATAATAGTCTATATATTCTCATATTTTTCGTCATAGCTATTGACATTCTCGGCTACATATGATATTATAGTTATCTAATCAAATAACATAGCAAACGCGACCGCTTAAAAAAGCAAACGCAGATACTACCACCTGAGGGCAACTCCCCGGGTACTGTATCTGCGTTTTTTTGTTTTTGGCTTAATAGCAATTAGGGTATTGCATTATGAGTAATTAGCCATACGGGCAAATATAGCCCAATGCACCTTGAAAACTGAATACGCTGCGCGCGAGAGATACTACCGGGCGAAGTGCCGCCATGACCGCCAAAACAAGGTGAGAGCGCATAAACGCAGGTGAGAACGCCGCTTGACAGATGGGCAGGAACCAACGTGAAAACAGCGAAAAAAAAACAACAGAGCGGCGCATTTACGCCGCAGAAAGGAGAATTATCATGACTATAAAGGAAACGCCCGTATGTGAAATATGCGGCGCTGAGTGCTTAGTTACCTCTATAGTAACACTGGACGCTCGTTATGAAAGTATCCACGACGGCTCCCGATTAACCATAGAGGTGTGCGGTGACTGCTTTGATAAATTATATCGCGAGATAAGCAGCACCCTTAGTAATACTATATAGGAGGGATAACAAACGAATATTACAGCTTATACCGAATTATACAAGGCAAAAGGTTACGAATACCACACCAACGAAACCACTGGGGAAACAATAGCTGTGCGGCGCTCCACAGGTGAAGTTGTAGACGCTACAACAGCTATAGTTCCCGTGGGTTCAACGATATTCACCCCGGAAGACAAGGAGAGGCATCAACGTTGGAAAGAACGTTGGAAAGAACGCCGCGAAAACGCGGAGATTGTCAGCAAAGAGCTTGGCAAATTCGCTTTTGTATCTGCCAATCAGCAATTCGAGGGGCTTTCCCCCGAAACAACAGCCCGCCTTATATATTTAAGCACATTTCTTAAATACAATTCAGACGGACTTTTTCGCTCACAGCGCACGGCTTTGACTCGCGCACATTTGCCCGAGCTAACGGGGCTTTCTGCAAGAACTGTGAGCCGCTTTTTAGATGAAGTTTGCCCCCGCTATATGTACGAAGATGAGGACGGTGCTCTACATATGAACCCGGGGATATTCCGCTACGGAGCACTTAGTAAAAGTGCTGAGCTTGGCTCTTTCCAAAAAATATATATGAACGCCGTGCGAAGTCTTTATCGCAGGACTTCCACGAGTAACCATAGGCAATTAGGATATATTTTTCAAATGTTGCCGTATATCAATATTGAGCAC
This sequence comes from uncultured Oscillospiraceae bacterium, assembly GCA_964472725.1. Classification (GTDB taxonomy): domain Bacteria; phylum Bacillota; class Clostridia; order Oscillospirales; family Oscillospiraceae; genus RGIG6375. The sequence continues at coordinate 9,336 of CAYYLZ010000045.1, read as the reverse complement.
AATATCATTTGCAAAAACATTTTCGAGAAAGACTTGGAGAATATCGAATTTCTTACCCTCCCCGAGTTCTGCAAGGCAGTTGGCTATGATTATAGCACAATGGCAAGGCTGAAAAAAATATACGGTAATATCCGCGTGGAGGTAAACGGTGAGCTCGAGCCTTTCTGTGCATTTGTGACTGCTGGTGGAATAACCAAAATTTTCGTTAATCCACACGTTATATACAGCGGGTCAAATTACGAAAGAGTAAGAATACTCGGCTGTTTTTGCAGACCGAATTGAAATGATAATTTCAAGGGGTTGCCCCTTTACGGCTACAGAGCGCCGGCAGGGCTTCCCCCTTTACGGTTTAGGGTAGTCGAACCCTTTTCGCTGTAAAATCGACAAATTTGGCGGGGTAATTTCGACAAATTTGCCGAATGCTAAAAAGCCCATTGTTAAGGCGTGAAAAGCAAGGCATACAGCCAAAAATGCGCTTCATTATGGGCTTTTTCACCCCGTATGCACTTCGACAAATTTGGCAGGCGGCAAATAGCTGAAATACGTTGCGCCGCAACAACTTTGGCTATTTTTCTCGTGACGAGTCCATCTACTAATCTATACCCTTGCTAAGTCTATAAAAGAGCGAGCATTGTGTTCATCGCCTTTCTTAAAATCCAAAAGTGAAAGGGAGGCTGGCGATAGTCTTTTAGAACACGATGCGAGCTTTAAATAAATATAATATTAACGAAAGGAATACTAATTAATGGCAAAATTTCAAAGCAAAACAACAAGCTCAATGGAGAGCAACACCCGTAAAATTGATATTAGAGGAATCTTGATAGTCTACACGTTAAAGTGTGATGGAGTACAGGATTATTTTACATATAATGAAACTTTACTAAGTATTTTAAAGTTGGACAGATTGAAACCGTTCCGAGATGACGGTAGGCTTCGTATCAAAATCCGACATAACGGTTCCGATGTTGGAATGTATATGTATGATGTAGCAATTGCCTGTTATCTTGGAAAGATTAACGTTAATACTTTTTTAGACGATATGCAGAAGTTTATCGAATACAAATCAAGACTTGATTTAACGGTTGACCATGCAGACGGTCATATAAGAAACAATACCAAGTATAATTTATCTTTAATGGGCAGAACGCCAAATCTTGCTAAGAGTGATATAACTGCCAGATTTACAATACCCACATTAGTTGTAACGGCATATGTCAACGAACGTTATCGAATTTATTACGAACAGCGAGAAGTAGTTTTTGACCGCGTGATAGCTGATATTAACGTAAAACTCGATAACGCGGGAATGCCTTTAATTGCGGGTTCTCCTGTAATGTCTATAAGCAGGAAGTGTATCTGTAGTACCCCCGAGGACTTCGTTGAACACCTTAAACAAATTGCCAATGGTGGTATATATTATCGGGGTTTAGAAATGGTATCACCCTTAAAAACCTCCCGGGGTTGGAAGCAACCGAAAGGCGGCTGCTTTTTGGACGATATTCTACACTCTATAAGGTTCCAAGAAATAATAGCAGGAATGAACGAGGACGAGTTTGATATATATACTTCGTCCACCACTTCATTAGGCGCTTAACTTTGTCAACAGTTTGTTTTGCAGAACAGTTAATTTTTTTGATACTCGCAAATATGCCATAACAAAGGGCTTATTTTACCTACACTATGCTTATAAAACAATGTTTTTATATAGAAATATTTTCAAGTAAATTCCCATCGTTATGGGCTTTGTAAATATAAGATATCCCCGTCCTCGGGCGCTTAGACGCTACACTGTAAGTTGGCGCAATAAAATAAAACGAATAGGAGCGATAGCATTTTTTGAAAAAGACACTTGAAAAACACCCGGCTACAATCTACAATGGCGACGGTAATAATTCAGCCTGTCAAGAAAGGAGTTTATTATCAATGACGGGCGACAAAAAGAAGCATGTTTCCGCTTCACTACAGGTTGAAGATGGCAAATACGTTGTAAGGGCTAGAGTATACGACCCAACCACCGGGCGCATACGCCAACGCTCTAAAACAACTGGATTATCAGTAAAAGGCAACAAAAGAAGAGCAGAAGAAATGTTAAAGCGCTTCGTTGCAGATTGGGAGCGGGAGTCCAATGCAGAAGTTATTCATGCAAACCCGCTGTTCTCCGAAAGCGTTAAACTGTGGCTTGAGCATAAGTCTGCTGTACTTCGCGAAAGCACTATAACGGCATATGAGTATAATATTAACGGGCATATATTGCCACGTTTTGGGAAAATGCGTACTCGTGAAATTAGCATGTATCACATACGTGGCTTTTATGATGAGTTACTAAAGACCTTATCTGCTAAGACCGTTAGGAAAATACACTTAATCATTCTAGGTGTTATGAAAGACGCTGTTATGGCCGGTATTCGTCCCGACAATCCAGCATCAGGCATTGAACTACCCACCGCAGCAAAGTATGAGGGTAAAGCCTATTCGATAGAGCAAGTGGCACAGTTGCTAAAAGCAATCGAGCAAGAGGGCGAGCCTATACGTGCAGCAATCACCCTCGGGTTAGGCTACGGCTTGCGTAGGTCTGAAATATGCGGATTACGTTGGAAAGATATCGATTTCGAACGTAACACTATGCACATCTGCAATACAGTTGTCGAAAACGCGGGGCATCTTTGGGAAAAAGAGGCCACTAAAACAGCCAAGAGCAACCGAACTCTTGATCTAGGTACATTCTTTGTGCAATACTTAAAAGACCTCAAAGCCATGCATGAGAGCGCAGGAACTCCGCTTGACAAAGTTTGCCAATGGCCTGACGGAACTGCCGTCACTCCATCGTATATATCTCACAAGCAGCAAAAGGTACTCAAAAAGTACGGCCTAGAAAAACTCCGCTTGCATGACTTGAGACATACCGCAGCTTCATTAATGGCAAAGCGGGCAACACTCAATCAAGTTAGAGATTTTTTAGGCCATGAAGATATTAGCACTACTTATGGAATTTACGTGCATACGGATTTGGAGGACATGAAAATAGCCGCAAGCATCATGGACGAGGTATTTCAAAAGGCTGAAATTTGTTCGGAAGCATGTTCGGAACATCATACGCCGACATAAGATGCCGACATTATTTCAATACCAAAATACCCTAAAAAGTTACGAAAACAACAAAAAAGACCTCAAATCTTACGATTTGAAGTCTTAAATGTTGGTGCGCGAGGCGGGACTTGAACCCGCACGTGCGTATTGCACACTAGAACCTGAATCTAGCGAGTCTGCCAATTCCACCACTCGCGCGCATATTCTGTTTAAATTGGAGGAAAGGGCTTTCGCCCGATCCTCCAAGCTTTGGTGCGAGAGATGGGACTTGAACCCACACGCCACTAAGCACACGCACCTCAAACGTGCCTGTCTACCTGTTCCAGCACTCTCGCATATTCACTTCACAAAGCTTGTTCATTATAAACATTACTGACGGATTTGTCAATAGCTTTTTTCAAAAAAATTCGATTTTTTATTTTTCCCGTTTCCCGTCTGTTTTACTCCGCTCAAAGATAAGGCGGGGCATAATATTTATAGCTGAGGACCCGGGCAAAAGCCGCCAGCACCGGGCGCATGGGATTGGCCGCGTACTCAATGCCGCTGCTGTGGAACTCCGCCCTCCGAGGCTTCACCGCAGGCAGGCTCATCAGCACCTTTGTGCCCACGCCCTCGGCAGATTGCAGCATGAGATTGCCGCCATGACGCAGTGCCACGCTGCGGGCCATCGCCAGCCCAAGCCCCATTCCACGGACACCGCCGGAAATATCGGCAGGACGCGCGAAGCCTTCAAACACGTCGGCATAGACACTGTCGGGAATACCCGCTCCATTATCCTGCACAAGCAGCTCATACTGCCCGGCACTCTTCTTCAGGCTCAGTGAAATGCGGCCGCCGCCGCCACAGCTCTCAACGCTGTTTGCCAGCACCGCAAGCAGCATTCTTTCCACTCTGCGGGAGTCCGCGTAAAGAACGAAATCCACGTCCTCGGCAGAAAATTCAAGCTCTATCCCCCGCTCGCCCACAAGGGCAGCAACGGTATCAATAACTCTGCGGCAAAGCTCGTCCAGTTCAAAAAGCGTGGGTGAAAGCACGTCCTCCCCGCTCTCCAGCGCGCAAAGCTCCCGCAGGTTCTCCGCAATATTCAGCAGCTTATACTGCTCATGGCGCAGTATGGCGTTATGCCGCGCCAGGCTATCCATCTGCTCCCGCTCGGCAGTGCCTGCGATAAGCTCCGAGGCCGCGAAAGACGCGCTCAGATTATCCATGATGGCTCTGCTCATATTCTCCAGCAGGGGCAGCGCGCTTGCCACGGACACGTTGGCAGGCGCGGCAAAGTTATAGACCTCGCAGCCCTCCACTTCATAGGCTACAGCCTCAAAGCGACTGCCACACAGCTCGATAACGCCGTCCTCGGGCACGGCCACACGCTCGCCCGCCTTCAGTTCGGGCAGCAGACGTCCGGCCGCAGCGTTATACTCTGCGACCACGCCCTCCGTCACCGCTATCGCAGCGCCTTTAAGTTGTTCAAGCAGCCCGCTCAGGGAGCGGCCTTCGCTGAAATCGTACATGTTTTATCCTCACAAGTTCTGTCTTTCTGCCCATTCGGATATTATTATCATACCATTTTGCCGCAGCATATACAAGCATTATTTCCCATGGGAAATTTTTGCTGCAAGGGTCTTGAATTCACCCCTGCGCAGGTATATTATAGGAGTAGTGTGGACATTTTTCCGTCCGCCAAAACAATACATACAGCCTCCCTCAGCGGAGACGGATCGGAGATAACTATGTCAATTAAAGTAGGCATTAACGGCTTCGGACGTATCGGCAGACTCGTTCTGCGCGCCGGGCTGGATCACAAGGACATCGAGTTCACCGGTATCAACAGCACCGTGACCCCCGATTACATGGCTTATCTGCTCAAGTACGACACCGTACACGGCATTTTCGACGCTGACATCGATTACACCGACCATTCCATCATCATCAACGGCAAGGATATCCCCACCTGCAGCGACCGCGACCCCAATAACATCGACTGGGGCAAGTGGGGCGTTGAATATGTCGCCGAGTGCACCGGCAAGTTCCTCACTAAGGAAAAGGCAGCTCCCCACCTGGCAACCGGCGCAAAGAAGGTCGTTATGACCGCTCCCTCCAAGGACGACACCCCCATGTTCGTAATGGGCGTTAACCACAACACCTACACCAAGGACATGGACTACGTTTCCAACGCTTCCTGCACCACCAACTGCCTTGCTCCTCTTGCCAAGGTTCTCCACGACAACTGGGGCATCAAGGACGGTCTTATGACCACCATTCACTCCATCACCGCTTCCCAGCGCACCGTTGACGGTTCCTCCGTAAAGGATTGGCGCGGCGGCCGCGCAGCCAGCGGCAACATTATCCCCAGCTCCACCGGCGCCGCAAAGGCCGTAGGTAAGGTTATCCCCAGCCTCAACGGCAAGCTCACCGGCATGTCCATGCGTGTTCCCACTCTGGACGTTTCCGTTGTTGACCTGACCGTAAACCTTGAAAAGCCCGCCAAGTATGACGAGATCTGCGCCGCCATGAAGGCTGCCTCCGAGGGCGAGCTGAAGGGCATTCTGGGCTACACAGAGGATCCCGTTGTTTCCACAGATTTCATCACCGACTCCCGCACCTGCATCTTCGACGCAGGCGCCGGTATCGCCCTCACCGACACCTTCCTCAAGGTTGTCGCATGGTACGACAACGAGTGGGGCTACAGCAACAAGGTTCTCGACCTCATCGAGCACATGTACAAGGTAGACCACGAGTAATTTGGATTTCGCAATGATTTACGCAGCCTGCGATTTGCAGGCTGCGTTTTTTATCCCAAAGGAACTCTTTCCAATATTCACAATTTATTCACGGGCGGTTTATTGTCAGTTGATAATTGCGGAGCATTATTATATCAGAAAATCGGTAGCGCGGGCGGGTGATGCCGCGGAGCACTTCGCGGATTGCCTACACCGGCTCGCAATGCCAGCGCCGGTTATTTTCAAAAACTCTCTTTCCTCACTTCTCTATTCCTAACTACAATGCCGCAGTTCAAATGGCGAACTGCGGCATTGTCCATTTTATTTGGTTATTCTTCCAGTATTGCGGCGGCTTCTTCCGGCTTGGTCATAAGGTCTGCCAGTGTCACACTCTCGAAAAAGTCGTTTATAAGCTCGTTTAGCTTCGTCCACATGGGCCGCGTATTGCACTTGCCCGCGCGCTCGCAATGATTTTTCTCATCGTCGAGGCAGCTTACGGGCGCATAGGAGCCGGAGGTCAGCTTCAAAATACTGCCAACAGTATAGGTCTCGGGGGCGCGCGCCAACTTATAGCCGCCGCCGCGGCCGCGAAGTGCCTTCACGAAGCCTGCGTGGCTGAGCGAAGCAAGGATACCCTCGAGATATTTCTCCGACAGCTCCTCTCTTTTGGCTATATCCATAAGAACCACATACTCGCCGTTATCGTGCTCGGCAAGGTCTATCATTACGCGCAGAGCATAGCGCCCTTTTGTAGATATCATCATATCGTCTTCCCTCCCGGGTCAGCAAAGCAAAAGGCGGCCGGAAATCCGACCGCCTGGTATTTACATTAATCTTCGTTTTCCAGCTTTTCGTCCTCATCCGGATTTTCGAGTCTCTGCTGGATTCGGTCGTCCATTTCCATCATAGGAACGAAGTCCAGATCGAAGCCCTTGCCCTCGGTAAGGTTATCGATAAGTTTATCGACTATCTTGGCAAGATCGGTGGCTTCTTCATCACTGAGGCAGTCAAACATATTCTTGTCAAACTTTATCTGATTTTCACGGCAGCGAAGAGCCGTTTCCCTGCCCTCCTCGGTTATACTGAGCATATTACGGCGGAGATTGTCCTTGTCAACGGTCTTTTCGATAAGTCCGGCCTTCTGCAGGCGCTTGGTGGAAAGCGCTATGGACGCGGGGGACACCTTCATCCAGTCAGCAATCTCCTTCTGAGTGCAACCGTCATGATTGGAAATATACATCAAAACAGGTAGCTGGCCGAAGTACAGGCCCGTATTGAGCATAGTTTTCGTAAGCAAAGTACGGCGAAGCAGGAACAGATTGTCCATCATCCACGCAAGCTTTTTAATTTCAACAGACATTCAAAAAACCTCCATTGGCATTCTAATGGCAGATTACCATTAAGCACTTAATATTATATTCCACATATTACTAATTGTCAAGTACTTAATTTTGCCAGTGGCAATCTATCGCGTCCCTTACAGGAAGCGCTCGATGGCGCGATTAAGCTCGTCAAGTTCCTCGTTGCTGCCGGACTCTATGGCGTCCACAATGCAGGTGGAAAGGTGTTCCTTCAGAATGACCTTGCCGGTATTATTGATGGCGCTGCGCACCGCAGCAAGCTGAACAAGGACCTCGGAGCAGTCGCGGCCGTCCTCCACCATCTTCTTCACCGATTCGAGGTGGCCGATGGCACGGGCGAGGCGGTTGACGATAGCCTTGGTGCTCTCCGGAGAATGGGTATGACCGCCGGGGCCGTGGGTATGGGCGTGGACGTTGCCGTCGCCGTGATCGTGGAAATAGATGTTATCGGATTTATCAGCCATAGTAATCCTCCATGCGGCACAGCCGCACAAATAGTCATTAAGAATCCCCGCGCAGGGAGGATTTTTGCCATCATCGCCGGTTGCCCGAAGGGCGAGGCGATGGGCTTTTCAAATAATAATAGTGTGAATTTTCACACTATTCCCTCACTTATTGGCCTTGAGCCATGCCTCGGTTTCCTTCATGGCGTTAAGGGTAACATCGCCCACAACGGCCAGATCCTCGGGGGCAAAGGCCTCGGGGAAATTATCGCTGAACAGGAACTGGGCAGAGGGCGGGAACTCGTCGTCGGCCTCCCACAGCATCAGCTGCACCCGCAGGCCGGGCATGAACTCCAGCTCGTAGCCCGCATCGCCGCTTTTAATAGGCTCGGCACCCATTTTTTCCATAATGCCGCGGAAGTCGTCTATGCGCTTGCCGTAAGTAAAGGCCATACGGCTCAGGCAGCGGCCGGAAAACTGCTGGTTATAAAGGTTGCCCCAGGGCAGCTCCTTATAGGCGCAGAAGTGTCCCTGCCAAGGGCTGCGCTTGCCCTCAATAAGGTGGCGAAGCAGCAGGATATAGCCCTTGCCGAGACCGTTGAGCTGGTCGGCAGGGTACTTCTTATCTATGCAGCGGGTATCGTATTCCGGGAAGCTCACGCGGTAACGGTTACCCATGAAGGTCAGCTCAAACTCGCCTTCATCTGCGTAATATTCCACGCCGCAGCGGCGGGCAGCTTCCTCGGGGTCGATTTCCCGGTACAGCGCGCTGTAATGCTCAAAGGGCTTGCCCTGCAGGTTATTAACTATTTCCCTTTTTTCCATTTGGTATCGCTCCATTCTGACAAGATGCCGCCTGCCCGTTCAGGTAGGCGGCATCGCGGTTAGTTATTAGTCTTCCATTGCGGAGGGGAAGAGTGCTGCGTTGGTGTGGGGCAGGAAGCAGGAAGCCACGAACTCGTCCATGTAGTTGGGGTTGCTGCTCAGCTCCATATAGGTCATGTTGTTCTTCAGCTCGGTGACCTTGTCGCGTGCTTCTTCGGAGATCAGCATAGCATAAGCGCCGGAGAGGGAGGAGTTACCGATATAGCTGTAGAACTCGTGCTCGATGTCGGGCAGCATACCGATGCGGATAGCGTTCTTGATATTGATGCCGCTGCCGATGCCGCCGGCGATGATGACCTTGGTGATGACTTCGATGGGGAAGTCGAGAGATTCGAGCATGATCTTGATTGCAGAGAAGATGGCGCCCTTGGCGCGAATGAAGTTGTCAAGGTCGACCTCGGTGAGGGCGATCTCGCGGCCGGTTTCGCTCTCGTCGGCGAAAGCGATAACGTAGCTCTTCATGCCGTACTCGTCGGTGCGGATACGCTCACCCTCTACGTTGATCTTGCCAAGGGGGTTGATGATGCCGCAGCGGAACATTTCGGCGACCATGTCGATAAGGCCGGAGCCGCAAAGGCCGATGGGCTTGGTGCCCTCGGGGCCAACGATGCCCAGATCGGGCTTGAGGGTTTCCTTGTCAATGGTGCAGCTTTCGATTGCGCCGTCGGTTGCGCGCATACCGCAGCTGATGTCGCCGCCCTCGAAAGCGGGGCCTGCGGAGCAGGCGCAGCTCATAAGGAAGTCGGAGTTACCGAAAACCAGCTCGCCATTGGTGCCAAGGTCGATGAACAGAGCCATTTCCTCGCTGTTCCACATCATGGAGGCGAGGGTACCGGCGGT
>CAYYLZ010000044.1:0-16285 GCA_964472725.1 uncultured Oscillospiraceae bacterium | reverse complement strand
GTGGAGGAATAGAACATGAGCAGATCCTTGAGCAGCTCGCGCTTCATGCCGTAGTTGGCGAGAATGCCGTACTTGAGCTGCAGGCCGAAGCTCTTATAGAACTCGCCGTAGGTTTCGGGAGCGTCCTCCATGAGCTTTTTCAGCTCGGACTTTATCTTCTTCTCGATATTGCCCGCAATGGTCTTGAGCTGACGGTCATGCTGGAGCATTTCGCGGGAGATATTCAGGGACAGATCCTGAGAGTCCACAACGCCCTTGACAAACTGGAAGCACTCGGGCAGCAGATCCTTGCACTTGTCCATTATCATAACGCCGCTGGCATAAAGCTGCAGACCTGCTTCGTAATCGCGGGAATAATAGTTATAGGGAGCATTCTTGGGAATAAACAGCAGCGCCTTATAGGAAACTGCGCCCTCGGCGCTGATACGGATAACCTTCACGGGGTCGTCGGCGTCGTGGAACTTCTCCTTGTAGAAGGCAATGCAGTCCTCGTCGGAAACCTCGCTCTTGGAGCGCTGCCAGATGGGAACCATGCTGTTGATGGTCTCCTCCTCGGTGTAGGTCTCCCACTTGCTCTTCTTGTTGCCGTTCTCGTCCAGCTCATCGGTTTCAACGCTGCGGCTCTTGGAAATGTTCATCTTGATGGGATAGCGCACGTAGTCGCTGTACTTCTTGATGAGGCCGCGCAGGCGGTAGCTGTCAAGGAATTCGCCGTAGTTCTCTTCCTCGCTGTCGGGCTTGACGTAGATAATTATCTTGGTGCCGTGCTCGTCCTTTTCGCAGGGCTCGACGGTGTAACCGTCGGCGCCGGTGGACTCCCATGCGTTGGCTTCATCGCTGCCATAGGCGCGGGATTCAACACGAACCTTGTCGGCTACCATGAAGGCGGAGTAGAAGCCAACACCGAACTGGCCGATAATGTCAATGCCGCTCTCTTCCTTCTTCTCCTCGTCAAGCTCCTTCTTGAACTGCAGGGAACCGGACTTTGCGATAACGCCCAGATTCTTTTCCAGCTCCTCGGCGGTCATGCCGATACCGTTATCGGTAACGGTAATGGTGCGCTCGGCGGCATCAACAGCCACCTTGATGCAGAAATCGCCGCGGCTCATGCCCACGCCCTCGTCGGTGAGAGCCTTGTAGCACAGCTTGTCGATGGCGTCGCTGGCGTTGGAGATAAGCTCGCGCAGGAAAATCTCCTTGTGAGTATATATAGAGTTGATCATAAGGCCAAGCAGACGCTTGGATTCAGCCTTGAATTGCTTTTTTGCCATTGTGTTTTCCTCCTTGGGGATAAAAGATGTATCGTTTAGCACTCTCGGGTTTCGATTGCTAATTTGATTATAGCACGAAATTTTCTATTTGCAACAAGTTTTTTCACGGGGATAATTGACTTTTTTTAATTGATAATTAATAATTGATAATTGACAATTATTTTTGTTGTTTTACGGTTTTACAGGTTGTCGATTTTGCGGTGTCGTACAACACATAACACGTCATTCCGAGCTTGCGAGGCCCCCCCCGGTTGAACGCTGTGCAGCAACAACTGCAATGCCTCTATACAGGGGATTCTTCGGGCTTCGCCCTCTGAATGACACCATACTTTTACTTTGCCACAAAGCGGCGGCTTGACTACCGGGCGCAGTACTGTACGAACATCGATGAACCACAGACCACAGGGTTAACCTTCTCCTTGAAGAGAAGGCCCCCCTTCCCCTCAAGAGGAAGGCTAACCCTGTTGTTTTAGTTAGTGCGTATTGTTTGCGCTTTGCGCTGCACCGGGTAGGGCGGGATGCCCACATCCCGCCGCGGCGGCTTGAAGGCAAGCCGCCCTACCGCGCAAGACGTTAGTGCGGTGTAATAACGGCAAGCAGCGCACCCGCAATTCTCAATTCTCAATTCTCAATTAAAACTCGGAGGTTTTTATATGAAAATTATGGCCATAGATTACGGCGACGCGCGCACCGGCGTTGCATTTTCCGATATAAGCGGCATCATTGCCGGCGAAACGCTGGTTGTAGAGGACTGGAACTCCGATCGGCTGGCGGAAAAGCTGGCGGAGCTGTATAAATCCCGAAATGCGGGCAAAATAGTGCTGGGCTGCCCCGTGAACATGGACGGCAGCCGCGGCCCCCGCGCCGAGAAGAGCGAGGCCATGGGCACGAAGCTCAGAGAACTTACCGGTGCGGAGGTAGTGATGATAGACGAGCGCCGCACCACCGTGGACGCTCACCGTATCCTCTCCCAGAGCGGCAAGAAGATGAAAAAGCATAAGGCCGTGGTGGACGCCGTTGCCGCCACGCTGATACTGGAGACCTACCTCAATTCCGGCAGATAAGCCAAAAAGACTCGCATACAATCAAAATCCCGCAATTCTTGCGGGATTTTCGTATTTTTAGTCATATTTCGCAACTTTTTAGCTGTAAAATAGTCGTGATTATATGTTATTTACCTTGAAAAAACATGGCAACAGGAGTAAAATATATATTTGTAAAAGTATGCTAAAAGAGGATAGAAACAGATAATGATAAATATAGTTCTGGTCGAACCCGAAATACCTCAGAATACCGGCAATATCGCCCGCACCTGCGCCGTAACCGGCAGCAGGCTGCACCTTGTGCGTCCGCTGGGCTTTGATATTTCCGACAAGGCTGTAAAGCGCGCGGGACTCGACTACTGGCACCTTGTGGACATTCACGTTTACGAAAATATCGACAGCTTCCTTGAGCAGCACGGCGAGGAAAAGCTGTGGCTTGCCACCACCAAGGGCAGCCGCTGCTTCACCGACGTAAGCTTTGAGGAGGACTGCTGGCTCGTATTCGGCAAGGAGACCGCCGGCCTGCCCGAGTGGCTGCGTCTGCGCTATCCCGACCGCTGTATCCGCATACCCATGCGGGAAGAGGCGCGGAGCATGAATCTGGGCAATTCCGTTGCGGTAATGTGCTATGAGGCGCTTCGCCAAAACGGTTACAAAGGACTACTGCAGACAAAGTAAGGAGAACGAAAGCTATGAATTACAACAAGAAATCCGTTGCCGACATTGATCTGAAGGGCAAGAAAGTCCTTCTCCGCTGCGACTTCAACGTTCCTATGGCCACCGGCGTTATCACCGATGACACCCGCATCACCGCTTCCCTGCCCACCATTCGCTATATCCTCGAGCAGGGCGCTGCTATAATCCTTTGCTCTCACCTTGGCAGACCCAAGGGCGAGTACGTAGCCGATCAGAGCCTTATGCCCATCGCCAAGCGCGTTTCCGTGCTGCTGGGCAAGAAGGTAAAGATGGCCAGCGACATCGTTGGCCCCAGCGCTCAGAAGATGGCTGCCGAGCTTCAGCCCGGCGAGCTGATGATGCTGGAAAACGTGCGCTTTGACAAGCGCGAGGAAAAGAACGACCCCGAGTTTGCAAAGGAGCTGGCCTCCCTTGCCGACGTTTTCGTATTCGACGCCTTCGGTGCCTGCCATCGCGCCCATGCGTCCACCGCAGGCGTTGCAGCCTACCTGCCCGCAGTATGTGGCTTCCTTATCGAGGCTGAGCTGAAGGGCATCGGCGGCGCGCTGGATAACCCCAAGCGTCCTCTGGTCGCCGTTCTCGGCGGCGCAAAGGTTGCCGACAAGATAGGCGTTATCAATAACCTCATCGAAAAGGCCGACACCCTCATCATCGGCGGCGGCATGGCTTTCACTTTCATGAAGGCTCAGGGCGGCAACATCGGCAAGTCCCTGCTGGACGAGGCCAACATTGAGTACGCCAAGGATGCCATGGCCCGCGCCACCAAGAGAAACGTAAAGCTTCTCCTGCCCGAGGACACCGTTACCGCCGAGGAATTCGCTCCCGATTCCGAGCCCGAGACCTATCCCACCTGGCGTATCCCCGAGGACCGCATGGGTCTTGACATCGGCGAGCGCACCCGCGTTATCTTCGCCGACGAGATCCGCCGCGCAGGCACCGTTATATGGAACGGCCCCATGGGCGTTTTCGAATTCGACGCTTTCTCCTACGGCACCCGCGCCATTGCCAACGCCATGGCAGAGTGCAAGGGTACCACCGTTATCGGCGGCGGCGACTCCGTTTCCGCCGTTGAGCAGTTCGGTCTCGCCAAGCACATGACTCACATCTCCACCGGCGGCGGCGCTTCCCTTGAATTCATGGAGGGCAAGGAGCTGCCCGGCATCGCCTGCCTGATGGACAAGGAATAATTATCCCATTATCCCCCAAAAAACGGAGGAATACGATGAACAGAAAATACCGCAAAACCGTTATCGCGGGCAACTGGAAAATGAATATCCTACCCTCCGAGGTCAAGCCCTACGCCGAGGTGCTGAAGGCTGCCGCCGGTCGGGTAAAGTTCTGTGACGTAGTCATCTGCGCTCCCGCGGTGGTCATTCCCGCCGCGGTGAAGGCATTCAAGGACACCCGCATTTCCGTTGGCGCTCAGGACGTAAGCGAGCACGACGCGGGTGCCTATACCGGTGAAGTCAGCGCCGCCCAGCTCAAGGACGCAGGCGCGAAATACGTAATAATCGGTCACAGCGAGTGCCGCGAGTACCACGGCGAAACCGACCGCGCCGTCAACAGCAAGGTCAAGGGTGCCCTCGAAGCAGGTCTTACCCCCATCGTCTGCGTAGGTGAAACCCTTTGGCAGCATGAGGCGGGCGCTTCTCTGGATCTTGTGCGCGCCCAGGTGAAGTCCGCGCTCTTCGGCATTCCCGCCGAAAAGGCAAGGAAAATAATCCTCGCCTACGAGCCTATATGGGCCATCGGCACCGGCATGACCGCCACTCCCGCTCACGCTCAGGAGATATGCAGTCAGATGCGCGCGGTACTGCGTGAAATGTACGGAGCGCGCATAGCAAGAGCCATCACCATTCAGTACGGCGGCTCCATGAACCCCACAAACGCGGCGGAGCTTCTCGCTCAGCCCGACATAGACGGAGGCCTCATTGGCGGAGCCTCCCTCGACGCGGAAAGGTTTATTGCAATAATACAAGCCGCCAATCAGTAAGGAATTATGAAAACACCAACTACACTAATCATTATGGACGGCTTCGGTCTTTCCGATAAGACCGAGGGCAACGCCGTCAAGGCCGCCGACACCCCTGTGCTTGACGCCCTTTGGGCCAAAAATCCCCATACCACCCTCTCCGCATCCGGCCCCGACGTGGGTCTGCCCGAGGGCACCATGGGCAACAGCGAGGTAGGCCACACCAACATCGGCGCAGGCCGCATCATCTATCAGAGCCTGCTGCGCATTTCCAACGCCGTCGAGGACGGCAGCTTCTACGAGAACACCGTTCTTGCCGATGCCGCCGCAAAATGCTGCAGTGGCCGTGCCCACATCTTCGGCCTGCTCTCCGATATCGGCGTTCACAGCCACGACTCCCACTTCTGGGCAATGCTGGAGCTGCTCAAGCGCAACGGCGCAAAGGAAGTTTTCTTCCACTGCTTCATGGACGGACGCGACTCCTCCCCCACCTCCGGCAAGGGCTATATGGAGCGCTGCGTGGCAAAGTGCGAGGAAAGCGGCATAGCTAAGGTTGCCACCGTAAGCGGACGCTTCTACGCCATGGACAGGGACAAGCGCTGGGAGCGCGTGGAGCGTGCCTACAACACCATCGTCTGCGGCGAGGGTCTGCGTTACACCGACCCCGTCCGTGCTGTTGAGGACTCCTACGCTCAAGGCAAGACCGACGAGTTCATCGAGCCTGTTGTCATCGCCCCCGAGGGCATGGTTCGTGAGGGCGACACCGTATTCTTCATGAATTTCCGCCCCGACCGCGCCCGTGAGATAACCCGTGCCTTCGTCGACCCGGATTTTGACGGCTTCGAGCGCAAAAACGGCTACTTCGCCGTGAAGTTCGTCTGCCTTACCCAGTACGACGCAAATATGCCCAACGTTTCCGTGGCGTATCCCCCGGAGCTTCCCCACAATACCCTCGGCGAGTTCCTCAGCCGCATCGGCATGACTCAGCTGCGTATTGCGGAAACCGAGAAATACGCTCACGTTACCTTCTTCTTCAACGGCGGCTCCGAGGCCGAGCTGGAGGGCGAGGACAGAGTGCTCATTCCCTCCCCCAAGGAGTTCGCCACCTACGACCTTATCCCCGAAATGAGCGCCCATAAGGTCTGCGCCGAGGTCTGCGAGCGTATCCGCAGCGGACTTTACGACGTGGTCATCGTCAACTTCGCAAACTGCGACATGGTTGGCCATACGGGCGTATTCGACGCGGTGGTCAGCGCCGTGAGCACCGTCGACGCCTGCGTTGGCAAGGTGGTTGCCGCCACCGAGGAGCTGGGCGGCACCGTTATCATCACCGCCGACCACGGCAACGCGGAGCAGATGAAGGAGCCCGACGGCTCCCCCCACACCGCTCACACCCTCAATCCCGTACCCTTTATCATTCGTGGTGCGGACGTAAAGCTCAAAGAGGGCCGCCTGTGCGACATCGTGCCCACCATGCTTGAGCTGATGGGTCTTGAAAAGCCCTCCGAAATGACCGGCGAGAGCCTTATAATTAATTGAGAATTAAGAGGATTTACAATCCCGTTTGTGCGTACGTATCATCTGACTGCTCTTGCACTTAATTCTTGATTTTCAGTGCAGTTCAATTCATAAACTGCAGAATTCTCAATTACTCGTTCCCCGTTTACCTGCGCAAGACAAAGCCACCGGCCGCAATAACGACAAAAAATAATAATTTTCAATTCTCAATTTTCAATTTAAAAAATAATATGTGCGGAAAGGATAGGAACCGAAAATGAAAGCTTATCTTGAAATCACCGACGTTATTGGCAGAGAAATACTGGACTCCCGCGGCAATCCCACCGTTGAAGTCGAAGTTTACCTCGAGGACGGCACCGTAGGCCGCGCCGCAGTACCCTCCGGCGCTTCCACCGGCATTTTCGAGGCCTGCGAGCTTCGTGACGGCGACAAGAGCCGCTATCTCGGCAAGGGCGTTCTCAACGCAGTTGACAACGTGAACACCGAGATCGCCACCGCTCTCATCGGCATGAACGTTCTCGAGCAGCCCGCCATCGACGCTCTGCTCATCTCCCTTGACGGCACCGAGAACAAGTCCCGCCTTGGTGCAAACGCTATCCTCGGCGCTTCCATGGCCTGCGCAAGAGCCGCAGCCGAGAGCCTTGGCCAGTCCCTGTATTCCTACATCGGCGGCATCAACGCCAAGACCCTGCCCGTTCCCATGATGAACGTTCTCAACGGCGGCGCTCACGCCAACAACTCCGTTGACATTCAGGAATTCATGATAATGCCCGTTTCCGCCACCAGCTTCCGTGAAGCTCTGCGCATGTGCGCCGAGGTTTTCCACACCCTGAAGAAGGTCGTTCCCTCCTCCGGCGTGGGCGACGAGGGCGGCTACGCTCCCAACCTTGACAGCGACGAGGACGCTCTGAAGGCTCTCGTTACCGCTATCGAGAAGGCCGGCTACAAGCCCGGCGAGGATTTCCGCATCGCTATGGACGCCGCCGTTTCCGAGTGGTGGTCCGACGAGGATCAGAGCTATCACCTGCCCAAGCGCGGCACCGTTATGAGCCGCCAGGAAATGGTTGACATGTGGGTTGACTTCTGCGAGAAGTATCCCATCATCTCCCTTGAGGACGGCATGGCCGAGGAGGACTGGGAGGGCTGGAAGATGCTCACCGACGCTCTCGGCAAGAAGATCCAGCTGGTTGGCGACGACCTTTTCGTCACCAACACCAAACGCCTTGCAAAGGGCATCGAGCTGGGCGTTGCCAATGCTATCCTTATCAAGGTAAACCAGATCGGCACCCTCACCGAAACTCTCGACGCTATTCAGATGGCAAACCGCGCCGGCTACACCGCCGTTGTTTCCCACCGCTCCGGCGAGACTGAGGACACCACCATCGCCGACATCTCCGTGGCTCTCAACGCAGGTCAGATCAAGACCGGCGCACCCAGCCGCACCGACCGCGTGGCAAAGTACAACCAGCTGCTGCGCATCGAGGAGGAGCTTTACGACTCCGCTCAGTACCCCGGCATGAAGGCATTCTTCAATCTGTAATATACATACATAAATATAAGCCGCCCTGTTCAATACGGGGCGGCTTGATATGTTTTGTACGGCACCAAAACACATGTCATTCTGAACGCAGTGAAGAATCTCCGCAGCAGGACATGGTTTCACGTTGATTTTACACAAGCCCAACGGGCGACAACACAGGGTCGCCCCTACGAAAACCTCAAATACATTCGTAGGGAATGGGCCTGCCCATTCCGTTTGTAAGTTTGCTGCCGACGGTATCGTCACAATCGGAACAGGCCTGTTCCCTACGAAATATAACGCACACCACCGCGCCGATTTAGATCACGAAAATTCTCAATTCTCAATTCTTCAAAAAATACTAAAAAAGTGCTTGACCGCGGGCAATCGGTGTGATATAGTATCTCTACCTGTCAAGGGAGAGGTCTGTCCAGCCATGCCCAAACCCCGTACAGGGAGGCAACAACCCCTACCTGTGACCCCGTAAAACGGAGGTCATCAAAGGGGAAATAACTAAGGAGGTGCCGATAAATGAGAGTAAGAGTTACCCTGAGATGCAATGAGTGCAAGCAGCGCAACTACAACACCATCAAGAACAAGAAGAACACACCCGACCGTCTCGAGATGAACAAGTACTGCCGTTTCTGCCGCAAGCACACCGTTCACACCGAAACCAAGTAAGAAGGGATAGAGGTTCTAATGGCTAAAGAGATCAACACTTCCAAGCCCGAAAAGGCAAAGAAGGAAAAGAAAAACATCTTCGCCCGCGCCACCAAGCGTACTGCTCGCTGGTTCCGTGAGATGAAGAGCGAGCTGAAGAAGGTCGTTTGGCCCACCGGCAAGCAGACCCTCAACAACGTTATCGTTGCTGTTGTCGTCATGGTTCTCGCCGGCATAGTCATCTGGGCTTTTGACCAGCTTGCATACCTTATCGTTCAGTCCCTCATCAGCATTGGCGGCTAACGATCATTAACGGGAAAGGAATGGTTTTGTAATGGCAGAAAGCGCCAAATGGTATGTCGTCCACACATACTCCGGTTACGAAAACACGGTCAAGGCTTCCATAGAGAAGGCCGTTGAAAACAGAAAAATGCACGACCTTATCCATGAGATAAACATTCCTGTCGAAACCGTTACCGAAATAGTGGATTCCAAGACTAAAGTCACGGAGCACAAGATTTTCCCCGGCTATGTCCTCGTCAAGATGATCCTCACCGATGACAGCTGGCACCTGGTAAGAAACGTCCGCGGTGTCACCGGCTTTGTCGGCTCCGAGAACAAGGCTATCCCCCTGAGCGAGGAAGAGATTCTTGCCCTGGGCGTTGAGAAGCGCGAGATCGTCGTTGGCGTAAAGGTGGGCGATACCGTCAAGGTTATCGACGGCCCCCTGGACGGCTTCCTGGGAACTGTCGACGAGGTCGATGCAGAGAAGAACCGCCTGCGCGTTGTTCTTTCCATGTTCGGCCGCGAAACTCCGGTCGACCTTGAGCTGGATCAGGTCGAAGTCACGGAAGCAAATTAACAAAACACCAAAGGTTCCGTAAAGAGTGGGAGGGAAGAGATTCCCGACAGAACCGCGGCGGGGCGTCCCGCCGTGCACCACAGATTATTAGGAGGTACACATAAAGTGGCACAGAAAGTAGTTGGATTCGTAAAACTGCAGATTCCCGGCGGTAAGGCAACTCCCGCCCCCCCCGTAGGCCCTGCCCTTGGTCAGCACGGCGTTAACATCGCTGCCTTCACCAAGGAGTTCAATGAGCGCACCAAGAACGACATGGGTATGACCATTCCCGTCGTTATCACCGTATACTCTGACCGCAGCTTCACATTCGTCACCAAGACCCCCCCTGCAGCTGTTCTTCTGAAGAAGGCTTGCGGCATCGAGAAGGGTTCCGGCGTTCCCCAGCGTGACAAGGTCGCAACCATTTCCAAGGAAGACCTGCAGAAGATCGCCGAGCAGAAGATGCCCGACCTGAACGCAGCAAGCGTTGAGGCAGCCATGAGCATGGTTGCCGGTACTGCCCGCAGCATGGGTATCGTGGTGGCTGACTGAGTTTGACTCGTCACCCCTAACGTGGGAGGATTATTCCGAAAAAACCACATGGAGGAAGTTCCGAAAACAGGTTTCGGAACGGACCTCAATATTAAGGAGGAAAATAAGTTGTTCAGAGGTAAAAACTATAAAGAAAGCGCTAAGCTTGTTGATAGATCCATTCAGTATGACGCTATGGACGCCTTCGATCTGGTCGTAAAGGCTTCCAAGGCTAAGTTTGACGAAACCGTTGAGCTTCACGTAAAGCTCGGCGTTGACTCCCGCCACGCTGACCAGCAGGTCCGCGGCGCTATCGTTCTTCCCAACGGCACCGGCCGTTCCGTTAAGGTTCTTGCTTTCTGCAAGGAAGAGCGTATTCAGGAAGCTCTTGACGCAGGCGCAGATTACGCCGGCGGTCAGGAGATGGCAGAGAAGATCCAGAAGGAAAACTTCTTCGACTTCGACGTTGTTATCGCTACCCCCGATATGATGAGCGTTGTTGGTCGTCTTGGTAAGATCCTTGGTCCTAAGGGTCTGATGCCCACCCCCAAAGCCGGCACCGTTACCCCCAACCTGGCTCAGGGTATCAAGGAGATCAAGGCCGGTAAGATCGAGTACCGTCTTGACAAGACCAACATTATCCACTGCCCCATCGGCAAGGTTTCCTTCGGCAAGGAGAAGCTCTATGAGAACTATCTGGCTCTCATCGGCGCTATCATCAAGGCCAAGCCCGCCGCTGCAAAGGGTCAGTACATCAAGAGCTGCGTTACCGCCTCTACCATGGGCCCCGGCGTAAAGATCAACGCCGCAAAGCAGCAGGCTTAATTGAATTAGCAACCAAAGCTTGCTTTGTTAGGTCTAAGCGATATTCACCGGGGACGCCATACGGCGTCCCCGTTTCTCATTCGTAAGACAGGAGGAACTGTTATGCCTATTAAAATTGCTGACTCTCTGCCGGCACGCAGCATTCTCGAGGGCGAGAACATCTTTGTTATGACCGAGTACCGCGCCATGCATCAGGATATCCGTCCCCTTAAGATGCTCATTCTCAACCTTATGCCCACCAAGATAGTCACGGAAACGCAGCTCCTTCGTAAGCTTGCCAACACTCCTCTGCAGATAGAGGTCGAACTGCTGCGCACCATCAGCCACGAGGCCAAGAACGTGGACGAGGATCACCTCGCCTCCTTCTACCGCACCTTTGATGAGATAAAGCACCGCCATTATGACGGCATGATCATCACCGGCGCGCCCGTAGAAAAGCTGGAGTTTGAGGATGTTGACTACTGGCCCGAGCTGTGCAGCATCATGGAGTGGTCCAAGACCAACGTCCACTGCACCTTCCACATCTGTTGGGGCGCTCAGGCCGGCCTTTACTATCACTATGGTATCGATAAATTCGATCTGCCCAAGAAGCTCTCCGGAGTCTACAAGCACACCGCCATCAAGAAGCAGTCCCCCTTCTTCCGCGGCTTTGACGATGAGTTTTATATCCCTCACTCCCGCTACACCGGTGTGAAGGAGGAGGATATCCTCGCCAATCCCGAGCTGGAGCTGCTGGCTGTGTCCGATCTGGCAGGAGTTTTCGCCGTGAAGAGCGAAGACAATCGCCGCTTCTTCATCATGGGTCACCCCGAGTACGACCCCGACACTCTTCAGTTGGAGTATGAGCGCGATGTAAACAAGGGCATCGACCCCGATGTTCCCGAAAATTATTTCATCGACGACGACCCCGCAAAGGGTCCCCTGGTCAAGTGGCGTGCCCACGCCCAGCTGCTCTACAGCAACTGGCTCAACTATTACGTCTACCAGACCACTCCCTACGATCTGGACGAGCTGTCCGAGAATAAATGATTACATTGCCACAAACGGCAGGGGCACGCCCCTGCCCTACGTTCAAGCTGTAAGATTTATTATTATTTCGTAGGGCTGAGGCGTGCCTCGGCCGCAAGCACCGCAGTAAGGTAAACGCGCGTAGGGCGGCTTGCCCTCAAGCCGCCGCAAACTTAAGCTCCCAAAAATATTTTTTCAAAAACCTATTGACTTTATAAAAAGTATAGCTTATAATAACAAAGCTTGGTTCATCCGGCGCAATTTAATAGCCAGGAGTTCTTGAGCGGATCTATGTGGAGAAGTCGCGTAGCCCGGTCGAGCGCGCACGATTGGAAATCGTGTAACGGTCAAAAGCCGTTCGAGGGTTCGAATCCCTCCTTCTCCGCCACGAAAAAGACCACATTTGTCATATGACAAATGTGGTCTTTTTCGAATGAAGCGCGCTGCTGCGCATGAAAATCAAATTGTTATATTATCACCATCTGGAAATAAACCACCCTCAAAGGAGGCCTCGCCATGTATCTTTACGAAACTCATCTGCACACTGCGCCCGTCAGCCGCTGCGCCCGGGGCGGAGTGCGCGAAAGCGTGGAATATTACAAATCTCTCGGCTACGCCGGTCTGTTCATAACCGACCACTTCATCGACGGCAACATCAACATCGACCCCAGCCTGCCCTATGCCGAGCGCATAGAATTCTACTTCTCCGCTTACGAGGAGGCGTACCGCGTGGGGCGTGAGATCGGCATTGACGTTTTCTGCGGCGTTGAGGCAAGCTATCTGGGCACGGATTTTCTCATTTACGGCCTCGGCAAGGACTGGTTTATGGCTCACCCGGAAATCGAGGGCATGGAGCGCACTGCCCAGCTGACGCTCATGGCCGAGGCGGGTGCGCTGCTCATACAGGCGCACCCCTTCCGCGAGGCACCATACATAGACCACATCCGCCTTTTCCCCCGCCACGTTCACGGCATTGAGATATACAACGCCTGCCGTGGCGACTTTGAGAACAGCATGGCCGCGCAGTACGCCGAGCACTACGGGCTGCCGCCCTTTGCGGGTACTGACAACCACAGCGCACACTTCCAGCGCACACTCGGCGGCATGGCCAGCGAAATTCCCGTGACCGACGAGGCTCATTTCATCGAGCTTTTCAAAAGCGGCGCGCTCACCCCTTTCCGCTTCGACGTTGACAGCGGCAAACCGCAGTTGGGCAAGATAACCATTCCTTTTGAAGTAACAGTCGACCGACCCGGCAAATCAATCTGACACATTTTTAACTTCCTCGAGCCGCTCTTCATCGGGCGGCTCGTCTGTTATTTCCGGAGGCAAACCAAGACTGAGCACATATTCCAACAAACGCTTTGATAAAAACCGCTTTGTAATCAATGCCGCTTCCTCTTCCCTCTGTTCAAAGCTCTCACAGCCCTTAGACCATAGTTTTCTGCTTTTTCCGTTTCGCTTTAGACAATGCCCACAGTCCACCCAATGACACACGTTTTCACTGAAAGCATAGTGCTGCTTGAAATGGCGGCAGTTTTTGCAAATATGCTTGTCCATAAAATCACCTCGCTTCATATTTTAGAGTTTATAACTCTAAAAGCCAATAGAGTTATAAACTCTATTGTATTATCTGTACGAGGTGATCTTATGACTTATTATGAACGCATTCGCACACTTAGAGAAGATCGCGATATGACCCAAGCAGAAATAGCAAGCCTTCTTAACGTAGGCCAGAGAACCTATTGCGATTACGAAAGAGGCGTAACCCGCATTCCAGTTGAACGGCTGATAACACTTGCGCGCCTATATAACGTCAGTATGGATTTTATTTGTGGTGTCAGCGATCTTCCCGGTGTCTTTCCGCAAACCGGCAAATAACCGCAAAATAATCACTGTATAGCGCTTGACATTAATTCTGAACGTGTTATACTAAAGCTTGCGCCCAAATAGACGCAATTAATCTCCAGGAAAGGAAATCGCTATGTCCAAGACTCTTAAAAAGGAGCGGCAGCCTCTTTCTCTCACCGAAGGCAGCGTCGCCAAAACGCTGATTCGCTTCGCTCTGCCCTTCTTCATCTCCAGTATTTTTCAGGTTCTTTACGGCGCTGCGGACGTGACCTTTATGGGCCGCTTCGCAACGGCGGGCGCTATCTCCGGCGTTTCCACCGGCGGCAGCATTATGAACCTTATCACCAACCTGTTCATGGGTATCACCAGCGGCGGCACCGTCCTCATCGGACAGTACTTCGGCGCAAAGCGTCATAAGGACACCACTGCCGCCATCACCAGCACAGCTTTCATGTGCCTGCTGATCTCCGTTATTGTCATGATAATCCAGTTGGTTTTCGGCAAGTTCCTTATCAAGCTCCTCAGCGTTCCTCCCGAGGCCGTTGACGAATGCTGGAACTACCTGAAGATCTGCTCCTTCGGCAACGTGTTTATCATGGGCTACAACATCACCGGCTCCCTGCTGCGCGGTCTCGGCAACTCCACCGCACCCATGGTATTTGTAGGTATCGCCTGCGTGGCCAACATCGTACTGGACTACGTTTTCGTGGCAATTTTCGGCATGGCCGCCTCCGGCGCTGCCCTCGCCACCGTAATTTCCCAGTTCCTTAGTTTCGCACTGGCCTGCCTTTACATTTGGAAGACCGGCTTCCCCTACGAGTTCCAGAAGGAGCACATCCGCGTTGATATGAAGATCGTGGCCAACATGTTCCGCCTTGGCGTTCCCATGAGCCTGCAGAACACCCTCGTAAGCATTTCCTTCCTCGTTATCACCAAGGTCACCAATCAGATGGGCGTTAACGCAGCCGCAGGCGCAAGCCTTGTGGGCAAGGTCGTTGACATCGGCATGACCTTCCCCTGGGCACTGTCCTCCGCTCTTTCCACCATTACCGCCCAGAACATCGGCGCAGGCAAGCCCGAGCGCGCAAAGAAGAGCGCCTTTTACGGCATGGCCTTCTCCCTTTGCATCGGCGTGCCCTTCGTTACCATCGCCCACATTATTCCCCGCACCCTGCTGGGTCTGCTGACCACCGATACCGCCGTTATCGAGGCGGGCGTCGGCTACCTCTACCCCTTCAGCTGGGACTGCATCTTGGTCTGCTTCATGTTCTGCCTGAACGGACTTTTCAACGGCAGCGGCAAGACAGCCTTCGTTGCCGCCCACAGCATGGCGACAGCCTTCCTTGTTCGTATCCCCATCGCTTACTTCCTCAGCAAACTCCCCGGCGCAACCCTTTTCCACGTTGGCCTGGGTACCCCCTGCGCAAGCCTCGTTTCCCTTGTTCTCTGCATATTCTTCTTCCGCAAGCATTTCGCGGGCGACAAGATAAAGAACGTTCAGATGATAGGCTGATATATAAAGTTAAAGGACGCAGATTTTTCTGCGTCCTTTTTTGTTTAATCATTTGTCGCGTTGCCGTCGCCCCATACGGGAATCTGTTCGCCTAAAAACGTAGGCTCGGGCTGGGTCATGCAGTAAATAACGTCCTTGACCCGGGCAAGGGCCTCGCGGAAATCACGGTAGCTCTGTCCGTAATAATTTTCGCCCTCGGCGCCCACGCCCCAAGCTTCGATGCCCAGCGCCTCGGCAATATAGAGCGCACGGGGCAGATGGTAGGGCTGAGTGACGATGATTATGCGCTGGGCAAGGAAAATATCGCGGGCACGGTACAGGCTCTCGTATGTGGAGAAGCCCGCGTGATCCATGAACACGTCCGAGGACGCCGCTCCGGCGGCAACCGCCTGCTCTTTCATCACGTTCACCTCGTCGTACTCCACCCGTCCGTGGTCGCCGCTCATGAGCAGCTTGTCGGAAGCGCCCGCGAAATAGAGCTGTAGCCCCCGATCAAGGCGGTCTGCCAGCATCAAAGAGGGTCGCTCGCCGTTCACTCCCGCGCCGAGAACCAGTATGCAATCCGCGTCAAGCTCCGCCGCCTCCTCCACGGTGATTATCCGCTCCGAGGTGGTCAGCAGCACACGGTTGTTTATTGCAATAAGCACCGACAAGCCCAGCGCACCAACGGCAGCAAGGGCAAGAATTATATTTATGATAACACGCTTCACGCGGCAGCCCCCTTTCTGTTTATAGTTATATTAGGGCATATTGCAGCGGGTTTGTCAATGGAAAATAGGGTATACAACGAAGTATCGGCTAATGCCGACATGAAGTACTCGTTACACTCGTGTGAAGTGTTTGCTTTCGCAAACATGAAGAGAAGAGCACATTAATTTTTCCGTGAGCCAAAGGCTCGCTTCATAGGGCATCGCCCTGCTTCATTTTTCATGCACCGCAAGGTGCGCTTCATTGTAAAAAGCACTTGCTTTCGCAAGTGCTTTCAGTCCGTCGAAAAAGTCCAGCTTGGCTGGGCTTTTTCGCGTTTTTGTGGTAAA
>CAYYLZ010000043.1:15092-16440 GCA_964472725.1 uncultured Oscillospiraceae bacterium | reverse complement strand
CCGAGGTTGAGGAAATAATGTACGGATATGAATTTGTAGGTGAACTATGAAGATTTTAGTTGTTGAAGAAGGCAAGCTGCCTGTTGTTCGTGAGATTGACGGCAGTCTGGAATCAATGCAGAGAATTGTAGGCGGACTGATACAAGCCGTCTATCCTTTTGAGGAACCGGTGGCACTGGTGTGCAACGAGGAAGGCAAGTTGCTTGGCCTGCCCATGAACCGGCAGCTAAAAGAGACTGGCGATATTATCCACGGCACATTCTTTCTCTGCGCCGCCCCGCCTGATGGAGAGAGATTTGCGTCCTTGTCCGATGAGCAGATCGAGCGTTACACCCGGCGCTTCCATTTCCCGGAGATATTCTTCCCGCTGAACGATGACGTTGTGTTTGTACTTACAGATCAGTGACCCATTAGGGCACACCCATACGGAACGGCGAAAAAGCGTACCATTTAAGTCGGTTCCCAGCTTTTGGGAGGTGCCGATTTCTCTCCCCACTCCAACGGGTCACTTGCTATTTGAGCGGGGGTATGCTACAATAAAAAAGCTTAAAATATCATAAGTATTTCCACCATGTATCAAAAAACCTTTTTTACGCAAGACTACAGCTGTTATACTGATAATCAGCTATTTGAGTGAGGTGAAGGCGATGAACTACGAAATCAGGCATTTCGATACACCGGTACTGCAGTTTTCTGCAGACGATGGAGCAGAAAGCAACATCAAAGTATTATGGACAACTGAAAATCGCAAGCTGCTTCCGCTTGATTTGACCGATAACAGTGCCGAGGCTGTGGCATCGTGGATTCGTCACCGCACCGTTCCTAAAAACCGCGCTTATGTGAATTCCCTGCTGGCTACTATGGGTTTGAGTCCCAACCGACCGCTGGATATTATCAAGGCATCCAAAGGCCTTTCTCTTAATGACTGCTATTGGGTCACAGAAGCGGGTTTTGACGGAAGCTTTGAAAAATTCAACCTCTACGAAAACCGATTCAGCCGTATTCTTGGTCTGATTGCATTCACCGGATACGGAAGCGATCACCCATCCGGTATGACCTCCAGCCCGGAATTTACCACCAATGGTATGCTCCCCAAGTGCTGGCGCAGAGAGGGCGGTATCAAGCTGTATAAGGGCGGCACCGAGGGCGCTTCCAATTTGGGAAATGAGCCTTATTCAGAGTTTTACGCCTCAGAAATTGCAAAGTTGCTTGAGGTCAACGCAATTCCATATACCCTCAGTGTGTGGCGTGACCGTCTTTGCTCCGTGTGTGACATTTTCACCAGCAAGGAGTTGTCTTTCGTGCCTATTGGCAGACTTGTCAAAACCGGCGGTATGAAGGCTGTCAG
>CAYYLZ010000043.1:0-14992 GCA_964472725.1 uncultured Oscillospiraceae bacterium | reverse complement strand
TGTCTTTCGTGCCTATTGGCAGACTTGTCAAAACCGGCGGTATGAAGGCTGTCAGAGAATTCTACGCAGAGCAGGGTGAGGCTTTCACCCGCGCACTGAATGAAATGATTCTGTTTGACGCCGTGATTTATAATACAGACCGCCACTATGGAAACTTCGGTGTTCTTGTAGACAGCCGCACAAATCAAATCGTTGCACCTGCGCCGCTTTTCGACCACGGAAATGCCTTGTTTTCCCTGGCAGGCAAAGATGCGTTGGAAAGCGAAAGCGGCATGAAGAAATATGCTGCCACTCTGTTGCCATGCGTCTACGATGATTTTGTGGCAGAAGCAAAAGCCGTTATGACTCTCGAGGACAGAAATCGTTTGCGGAAACTGTTGAACTTCAGGCTTAAGCGACACAGCCGTTACAATCTGCCGCCGGAACGACTTGCCTTGATTGAGAAGCAGGTTTCCTTGCGCGCAGCAGAGCTTTTAGACTAAAATATATTGAGATCCCGACTTGCACTGATAGATGCAGGTCGGGATTGTTGTTTTATCGGGAGGTAGCATCTTTGAAAATAGGGTACATACGCATCAGCACCGCTGACCAGAATACCGCACGGCAGGAGGTGCTGATGCAGGAGCTTGGTGTGGAGCAGGTATTCATCGACCGCATGAGCGGCAAATCCATGGACAGGCCGGAGCTGCAGCGCATGATGAGCTTCGTCCGCGAGGGCGATACGGTCATCGTGGAGTCCATCAACCGATTTGCACGCAATACCCGCGACCTGCTAGAGTTGGTGGAGCGTCTGCGCGAGAAGAACGTGGAGTTTGTATCAAAGAAAGAGGCTATCGATACCACCACACCCAGCGGCAAATTTATGCTCACCATCTTCGGCGCCGTTGCCGAGCTGGAGCGCGAGTATATTCTCCAGCGTCAGCGGGAGGGCATTGCCATCGCCAAGGCGCAGGGTAAGTACACCGGCAGACCGCCCAAAGTCGTGCCGGAGTTTGATAAAGTAACCGCTTTGTGGTGCAAGGGCGAGATAAGCGCCGTTGAAGCCATGAGGCGGCTGAATATGACAAAGACCACCTTTTACAGGCGGGTCAAAGAAAGGAAGTGACCATATGTTTTGGTTCGTACTGGGTTTTGCCCTTACCCTCGCAGCACTCATCGCCAGCCGCAGCAGCTGCGCAGTAAAATGATTCCCGCCGCAATAGCTCAAGCTATCGCCCTGTTCGTCAAAGGCGCAAGCATAGCTATTGCGGTGTTCGTTGCGGGGCTGCGGGAGCGTGATGACAAAAACGATTCGTCGTCTTTCCAAACCATGGATCTATAATTACACAGCCACTGACTCGAAGAGGGTTTACCGTCTGCCGGTAAACCCTCGCTTCTGTTTGCTCATATTTTTTGGTTTTGTCACATGGTCATTGGTTCGACCATTTATAGGGGAGCAAAGTATTCTGTGCCTATATCGTTTAACGGACCTTTACAGCAAAAACAGTTATCCATCAATCAAGGCGCGCAAATTTTGATTGATGGTTTGAGCGATGTGTGGTATAATATTTATGTAATCAATTACTATAGAGGTGCGCTAATGCGAAGCAAGAAACCTCCTTTTGAAATTACAAATACGATGATACATCAGGTGGCGGAAATTGCCGAACTGGTGGGCAAGCTGACTTTTGCCAATCAGCTCTCTGCTAACCCTACTTTGCGGCGGACAAACCGTATCCGCACGATTCACGGCTCTTTGGCGATTGAGCAGAACACGCTCACCTTGGAGCAGGTGACGGCGGTTCTAAACGGAAAGCAGGTACTGGCACCGCCCAAGGATATTGCCGAGGTCAAGAATGCCTACGAGATTTATGAGCGGCTGGATGAGCTTGACCCGTATTCTGTGGACGACCTGCTGACCGCTCACGGTATTATGACGCAGGGGCTGGTTGAGGAGTCGGGTGAGTTCCGTTCGCAACCTGTCGGCGTAGTTGACCAAGAGGGACGCGTACTGCACTTCGGAACGTTGCCGAGGTATGTGCCGGACGCAGTGAGTGAGCTTCTGGAGTGGGTTAAGACCAGCGACATACACATGCTGATCCGCAGCTGTGTGTTCCACTATGAATTGGAACTTATCCACCCATTTGCTGACGGCAACGGGCGTATCGGGCGTTTGTGGCATACGCTGCTGCTCTCCAAGTGGAATCCCGCCTTTGCGTGGCTTCCGGTGGAGTCAATGATCCACGCCCGCCAGCCGGAATACTATTCAGCAATTAACGCATCCAACGCTGCCGGCGAGTCCACGGTGTTCATCGAGTTCATGCTGTCAACGATAAAGGCAGCCCTCACGGACGCGATAGATACAAGCGATGAACCCCTGGACAAGGCAACACTGCGCCGGAAGCAGATTGAAAAGTTTTTGGAAACCCATGAGTTTATTATGAACGCAGACGTGCGAGCGTTGTGTGATGTATCTTCCGCAACGGCGAATAGGATTCTTACAGGATTGGCTGCAGAAAATAAACTTTTAAAGCTTCACAAAGGTGGTCATTGGATATACAAAGTACCTTTTAAGTAATCTTAGCAAAAGTAATACCCGGACGGGCCTGGATATAGGCTTGTCCGGGATTTGTTTCTGTTAGGGCATGTGTGATAAGATTTCTGCTAAAATACACAATACTCCATTTGTTGACTTACTATTTTTCTTAATCGTATTTCCTCCTTGCTATTTTCATTTTCGCATGATAAGATATCCTCACAATAATCATGATAAAATGAAAACAAGGAGGGCAATATGGACATTCACGGCATACGGCAGCAGCTGAGGACGCGGACGATATATGATTTGCCGCTGAGGGTGACTTTCTATGCCCGTGTTTCCTCCGAGAGCGATGAGCAGCTCAACTCGCTGGGCAATCAGGTGCAGTACTACGAGGAACTGATACGCAAGAATCCCAATTGGGAGTATGTACCCGGGTACATTGACGAGGGGCTTTCCGCGGCGACAACCAAGAAGCGTGAAAACTTTCACCGCATGGTAGAGGATGGGCAGTCCGGTCTGTTCGACATGATAATCACCAAGGAGATAACCCGTTTCGCCCGAAACACCCTCGACTCCATACAGTACACCCGCACTCTGCTGAGCGCGGGCGTGGGCGTATTCTTTCAGAATGACAACATCAACACTTTTGACGAAGACTCGGAGCTGCGCCTGACCATCATGTCCGGCATCGCGCAGGACGAGCTGCGCAAGCTCTCTAGCCGCGTCAAGTTCGGTCATCAGCAGGCCATAAAAAACAATGTGGTACTCGGCAACAGCCGCATCTTTGGCTACATCAAAGAAAAAGGACGCCTTGTGATCGACGAAAGCGAAGCGCCCATGATCCGCGAGCTTTTCGAGCTTTACTCTGGCGGCGACTACTCCATGAAGCAGCTGGAAACTCTCTTCTGGGGCAAGGGCTACCGCAATCACAACGGCAAAAAGATAGCCCACACCACCATGTCGGGCATCATATCCAACCCCAAATACAAGGGCTACTATGTAGGCAACAAAGTGAAGGTTGTTGACCTTTTCACCAAGAAGCAGAAGTTCCTGCCCCCCGAGGAATGGGTCATGTTCAAGGACGAGACCGGCGAGATAGTGCCCGCCATCGTATCTGAGGAACTGTGGGATCGTGCCAATGCCGTACTCAAGGCACGCAGCGATGATGTCAAGAACCGTCAGGGCATCTGCAATCACGCAAACCTGCTCACCGGCAAGCTGCACTGCACTCACTGCGGTCTCCCCTACTACCGCCGCGACTCTGTGGACAGGCAGGGCAACAAGAACAGCAAGTGGGTGTGCTCCGGCAAGATAAAAAACGGCGCGGACTCCTGCCCCTCCTTCGCCATATACGAGGACGAGCTGAAGCCTCTGCTTTTCGAGCTTTTCAGCGACGGCGAAAGCAGCGCCGAGGACATCATTGAGGAATACATCGATATGTATAAATCCCTCGAGCGGGAGGATGATCTCAGCGGGCGCATCGCGGAGCTTGAGCACACCATAGACGTTGCCGAAAAGAAAAAGCAGAAGCTGCTGAGCTACAACGCTATGGGCGAGCTTTCCGACAGTGACTTTCTCAGCATGAACAGGCAGTGTTCCGCCGAGATAGAAACCGCAAAAACGGAACTCATCGAACTCACCGAGCAGCGTGATTCCGCTGCCGATTTCAAAAAGCACATTGACACGCTTCGCCGCACTCTGCGTGAGGCGCAGAAGGATGCAGCCGACGGTATTATCAACAAAGAGTTCGTTGAACAGTATATCGACAAGATATTTGCCACCCCCGTTGATGAACACACGTTGGAACTGCAGATACGGATATTCACCGGCGAAATAACGGCTAAATATCTCGAAAATCTCAAACGTCGTACGGGTCACACGTTCAAGAAGATGATTGAGGATTACGAGAACAAGATTCAGTAATCTTTCCTGCAAGCAAAAAGGGAACGCTCTATTGGGAGCGTTCCCTTTTATTATCTGACTTACGTCGCTATTTACTTATGGTACAATCTGCTGTTCTGATAGACAGGCTCGGAGGTGAGGCTGGTGCCCAATTTCTTGAACACATTCTCGTCAACGGAGGATAGGATAACGGAGGAATGCACCTGACAGCCCTTAAGCTCGTCCAGCTTTTCAAGGGCGAGGGCCGCCTCGGGATTATCCGCGGCGCTTATTGCCAAGGCGATAAGCACCTCATCGGTATGCAGGCGGGGATTTCTGCTGCCCAAATGCTGGGTTTTAAGATTCTGTATGGGCGTAAGAGCCTTTGGCAGGATCAGCTCCACGCTGTCCTCAATATTCGCAAGGGACTTAAGCGCGTTGAGCAGAGCCGCGGAGGACGCGCCCAGCAGGTCGGAAGTCTTGCCGGTAACAACCGTGCCGTTGGTAAGCTCGATGGCGGTTGCGGGGCCGCCGGTAACTTCGGCGGCTGTAAGTGCGGCCGGAACGGTGCGGCGGGCAGAGCACTCCAGATTGAGAGAATTCATAAGCATTTCCAGCTTCTGCACCTGAGCAGGCTCGGAATTGCCCTTTCTTACTGAGCACTGGGTATCATAGAAGCGGCGGATTATCTCCTGGCAGGAGGCTTCGCGGCATATAGCATCGTCAATAATTGCATAGCCTGCCATATTTACACCCATGTCGGTAGGGCTCTTATAGGGGCACTGGCCGTGTATCTTGCGGAACATAGCCTCAAGCACCGGGAATATCTCGATATCGCGGTTATAGTTAACGGTAGTTTCGCCGTAGGCTTCAAGATGGAAGGGGTCGATCATATTCACATCGGAAAGATCGATGGTCGCCGCCTCGTAGGCAAGGTTTACCGGGTGCTTCAGGGGCAGATTCCAAATGGGGAAGGTCTCAAACTTGGCATAGCCCGCGCCCACACCTCTCAGGTGCTCATGGTAAAGCTGGCTCAGGCAGGTTGCCATCTTGCCGCTGCCGGGTCCGGGAGCGGTGACAACGACTACGGGGCGGGTAGTTTGAATATAATCATTCTTACCAAAGCCCTCGTCGGAAACGATAAGGGAAATATTGGTGGGATAATCGGGGATCATATAGTGGCGATAGGTCTTTATGCCCAGATTCTGCAGCTTGCGCTCGAACTTTTCGGCAGAGCTCTGCCCCGAAAACTGGGTAAGAACAACACTGCCTACATAAAGGCCGTACTCACGGAAGGCGTCGATAAGGCGCATTACGTCAAGGTCATAGGTAATGCCGAGGTCGCCGCGCACCTTGTTCTTCTCGATATCCGCAGCGTTGATGGCGATAACGATTTCCGCCTCGTCCTTCATTTTCAGCAACATCTGCATCTTGCTGTCCGGCTGGAAACCGGGCAGAACACGGGACGCATGGAAATCGTCAAAGAGCTTGCCGCCAAACTCCAGATAGAGCTTGCCGCCAAAGGAGTCTACTCGCTCACGAATACGCTGGGTCTGAAGCTCAAAATATTTTTCGTTATCAAAACCTACCTTCATTTTGCCGCCTCCCTGAAAAAATCACATTATATTTTACATCAATCGGACGCAAAAAGCAATGGCCAGATGAAACATTCCAGCTTTCGCATTTGGCTTCACGTCATAGATAACCTCCCTTCGTCGAGATGACGCAGGGAGGTACCATAGATGGCAACATACCGATAAATCGGAATTGGTTTAGTACATCATTTATTTTTTAGCAATTACAATCGGCTGATAAAAGCCCGTTTCTTCCGGGAACTTCCATTCCACTTGACTGCAACCATTAGCAATCAGCAGGTTTGTCAGTTCCTTTCTGCGTGTCGCTCTGTATTCACAATCAAATTTGCTTATTTGCAGAGTTTCTTCATCGTCAATGATGTACTGCGTAAGTTTGTAATGCTCGCCGTCCCAGACCCATGTTTGAAAAGATACTCTTTGTCCTTTGTCGGTTTTATGGATATATGGCGGAGAGTACGGTGGCTTTTCCATAAGCAGCGCATCATAATCCCTTATGCTGGCAACAAACATACCTCCTGGCACAATTTGGTTTGTGATACTCTTGATCGCAGCTTCCAACGCACTCTTTGACAGCATGTGCGGTAACGCATTATCCATGCAAATCACAATGTCAAACTGTTTTGAAAAGGTTTCCGATAAAGCACAGAAGTCAGCGTGTTCAAAGCTTATCTTTACATGATTGTTTGCCGCTCTTACCTTTGCTTCCGCGATTTCTCCGTCGCTTATATCCGAAGCTGTTACAGAATATCCAAGAGCAGCAAGTCCGATTGCCTGCGTTCCTATTCCACAAGCACAATCAAGAACGTTTGCCGATGTGTCAAAGCCATTATCCCGAAAGAGTCTGTTCAAAATTACAGCTTGCTCATGCGTTGCTGATTGCCAATCAAGAAACAGCTTGTCATAGTGAGAAGCCAGGCTATCATAAAAAGTCTGCGTGATATCCATTTTGACACCGACCTTTCAATTTAAAGTTTATCTCTCTGCTTACTCTATCACATTCTTCCGTTTTTTTCAACGTTTGTGCGGATACAGGAAAGGGCGCAGGTTCAAGACCTGCGCCCTTGAATATTGCGTATTTATCTTAGCCGATGAGTGCTGCGACAGCCGCAACCGCTGCAGCTATCTCGCCGCAGGTAACTGCACCTGCAGGAAGGATATTGCCGTCAACGTCGGTAATAATACCTGCGCTGATGGCCCACTCCATGCCGGAGATGGCCCAATCGCTTATTTCCACAGAATCGTCATAGCTAAGAACATGAGTCTTCTCCCCTACGCTGACATCAGCGCCGATCTTCTTGGCATAACGCCAAAGGATAACGGCCATCTGCTCGCGGGTAAGATTATCCTCAGGACCTGCCTTGCCGTTGCCGTAGCCTTCGATGATGCCGTTAAAGGCGGCCCAGCGAAATGCCGCACTGTCGGTGTCAGTGAAATCGGCAGCGAAATCCTCGGGAACGAGGTTATCGTACGCTGCGTCGTAGAGCAACTCTACTGCGAATTCGCGGGTTGCCTCGGCAGCCTCGTTAACACTTACATTGACCTTGCATACAGGAGGCACGAGAACTGCGGTCTCGGACTTGGCGCTTACAATGTGCTCGCCCGCCTTGTCAAGAACGATTGCTGCCTTGCCGTTTTCGTCGGTAACAACACCGGTCTTAACACCGTCAACGACGATCTCTGCGCCTGCTACGGGCAGAATATTTCCGCTCCAGTCGGGGCTGGACAGGGTCAGCTCAACAGTGTCGCCTGCGGTAACAGCTGCATTCTTTACATCGAAGAAAGTATAAGCGTCGCTCCAATATTCAAGGTCTGCAAACCCGTATGCAACAATGCTGTCGCCCTCATTGACAGCATCACTGAGGCTCAGGGGCATGAGGTCGTTCACATAGTACATATAGCTGCCGCCGTTGACTACGCCCCACAGGGTGTCGATGGTCAGACCGTAATCACTGCTGTAGTAAACATAGCCTGCCGCACCGTCCTTATAATAAGCTGCGTGAGCTGCGATAAGTGCGTCGTTGATGGTGACTGCACCGTCCTCGTCAAGGTCGGTAACGCTAACGGGAGCCTGAACGAGAACAAGATTGCCCGCGTCGGCAATAGTGACGGTTACATTCACGCCCTTTGCGGGAGCGGGAGCTATAAGGATAATGTCTTCAGCTGCGAAAGCCGCTGTACCAAGGCTTAGGCACATTGCCACAGCAAGAATAATAGCCACAATCTTTTTCATGTTTGTTCCTCCATTTTTACTATATTTCCACCGCTGCGCGGAGGTATTACTTCATCATCTCTATGCCCATTTCCACGAAGCGCTCGCGGCAGGCCTTCATGCCCTCTGCTACAATATTCGCCATGCTGCCCGCTTCCATTGTGCGTATGGCGGCGTCCGTGGTTCCCTTGGCAGACGTGATGCGGCGGCGCATTTCGTCCGGCGGCGCATCGTCATTCTTCCAAAGCTCGGCAGTGCCGATAAAGGCCTGCTTGCAGAGCATTTTAGCGGCATTCTCGTCCATGCCTGCCTCAACCGCCGCCTTTATCATGCACTCGGCAAGATAATAGAAATAGGCGGGGCTGCTGCCTGCGATGGCGGTAACGCCGGTGAGATCCTCCTCCGGCACCTCGCTGATAATGCCCAGCGAACCGAATATCTTCTCGCAGAGAGCCTTATGCTCGGGCGTTGCTCCCTGGGGCGAATAGCCTGTAGCGCTAAGGCCGACTGCCAGCGCCATATTCGGCATGGTGCGGATAACGTCCACTCCCTCGGGGAGCAGACTTTTTATATCCCGGGTGGTAAGTCCGGCCATAATGGAGATAAGAAGCTGGCCGGGGTGCATATGCCGAGCGTACTCGGGCATTGCGGTTTTGTAGTTCTGAGGTTTGAAGCAGGTAATGACCGCGTCTGCCTCCGCCACAGCCTCCGCCAAGCCGAAAGAAGTGCCGTATTTAGCGGCGAAATTCTCAGCCGACGAGGGATTATGAGCGTTGATGGCGATGATATTCTCCGCCGGGATAACGCTGTTTTCAATAAGCCCTTTGGCTATGGCTCCGGCCATGAAGCCGCAGCCCAGCAGGGCGATCTTCTCTGCCATAGTTACCTCCGTATCTGTCCGTTTCCGGAAACAAGGTATTTATAGGAACATATCTCACGCAGCCCCATGGGGCCTCTTGCGTGGAGCTTTTGGGTGCTGATGCCTATCTCCGCACCGAAGCCGAACATACCGCCGTCGGTCATTCTGCCGGTTACGTTATGATTGACCACCGCAGCGTCCACGGCGCGCTGGAACCGCGCCGCGTTTTCCCCGTTCTCGGTGATTATGGTTTCGGTGTGCTTGGTGCCGTAGCGGTCGATGTGCTCCACCGCCTCGTCAAGGCCGGAAACGATTTTGGCGGCTATCTCAAGGTCGAGATACTCCTCCGCCCAATCCTTCTCCCCTGCTGCCGCCATCTCGGGATAGATGGCACGCATTTTCTCGCAGCCGTGGAATCGAACTCCCGCTCCCTCCATCGCTGTCACAAGGGTAGCGAGATTGTTCTTTGCCCAGTTTTCGTTTATCAGCACCGTTTCCGCAGCGTTGCAGACGGAGGGGCGCTGAGTTTTTGCGTTTAGGGCTATATCTATCGCCATCTGCACATCGGCACTTTCGTCGATGTAGATATGGCAGTTGCCGGTGCCGGTTTCAATTACGGGCACGCTAGAATTATCGACTATCTCGCGGATAAGTCCCGCTCCGCCGCGGGGAATGAGCAGGTCGAGATACTCATTGAGCCGCTGCATTTCCTTTACGCAGTCGTGGGAGCCGTCCTCTATAAGCTGTATCGCAGTGGGCGGCAGGGCGGTGTTCTTCAAGGCCCTCTGCATTACAGTCGTCAGCGCCTTGTTGGAATTGAGGGCGCTGGAGCTGCCTCGCAGCATTATGGCGCTGCCGGTTTTGAGCGCTATGGTAGCCGCGTCCACGGTGACGTTGGGGCGCGCTTCGTATATCATGCCGATTACGCCCATGGGTACGCGAACCTTGCTTATCTTCATGCCGTTGGGTCGTGTCCATTCTTCCATTACCTCCCCGATGGGGTCGGGCAGGTCGATAAGCTCCCGCACGGCGGCTGCGATATCCTTTATACGAACCTCGGTGAGCAGCAGGCGGTCGGCGATGGACTGGGAAATGCCATTCTTTCTGCCGTTTTCCATATCAAGAGCGTTAGCCGCGATTATTTCCTCGCAGCTCGCTTCAAGAGCGTCGGCGATTTTCGCCAGCGCCTCGTTTTTCTCTTCCGTGCTTGCCAAGGCGGTAAGACGGGCGGCCTTTTTCAGTATCGCGCCTTTTTCTCTAACTTCACTCATTCGCCAACCTCCTCATCGTCCTTGATAAGGCGTATTTTCTCCGCGCTCACCCAGTCGTTGCGGTGAACGGCAACGGTCTGACGGGTGCCGGTATGTCTGCCCTTTACGGCAGCAAGAGCGGTTTTATCGTAGCCGGAGATACCTCTGCCAAGGAACACGTTTTCCGAGGAATATACGTCCACTACCTCGCCCTTGGCAAACTCACCCTCAATGGCTACTATGCCCGAGGGCAGCAGGCTCTTTCCGCCCTCGGTGAGCGCTCGCGCCGCGCCGGAGTCAATGTAAAGCCGACCTTTGCCCTGAGTGTAGAAGGCCATCCACTGCTGGCGGGTTTTAAGATGGTTCTTGCCCGCGGCGAAATACGTGCCTTTGGAAACACGGTCAACACCTTTTATGACGGCGTTCTTGCCGCCGCTGGAGCAGATGAACACCGGCACGCCCGACGCGGTTGCAAGGGCAGCGGCGGTTATCTTTGAGCGCATACCACCGCTGGAAAGAGCCGAGGCAGCGTCGCCGCCCAGAGCTTCTATGCGGGGCGTTACGGCCTCCACGTAGGGTATATGCTCCGCCGTGGGATCCTTTCGCGGGTCGGCGGTATAAAGTCCCTCGATATCCGTAAGGAGCAGCAGCATATCCGCATGGATCATTGCTGCCACCTGAGCGGAAAGGGTATCGTTATCGCCGAAGCGCAGCTCCTCGATGGAGGTGGTATCGTTTTCGTTGATTATAGGCACCGCGCCGCATTTCAGCAGCTCCATAAGAGCGTTGAACACATTGTCGTAGCGTCGCTTATCGGTGAAGTCGCCCCGGGTGAGCAATATCTGCGCGCCCACGTAGCCGCCCTCAAGGAGACCGCGGGTGTACTCCTCCATAAGGAGTCCCTGACCTACCGCGGCAGCCGCCTGCTTGGCGGCGATGGCCTTTGGGCGCTGGGTGTGACCCAAACGGCGGAAGCCTGCGGCGATGGAACCGGAGGTGACGATGACTACGCTGTCGCCTCTGTCCTTGAGCCTGCAAACCTGCCGCACTATCTCCCCTACCTTGGTGTGGGACAGGGAGCCGTCATGCTCCGTAAGGGAGCTGGTGCCTATCTTTATAACAAGAGTTCTGTTCTCCGCTGACATGGCAATTTAAACTTCCATTTCGGCGAGGCGCTTGCCCATCTCGTAGGCTTTTTTGCAATCCTCGGGGAAAACGTTCTCGTGGCGATCCCAGCGCTGCTGAGGATCAAACATATCAGCGTCATACTTGGAATAATCGGTAAACTGCAGGGTCTCGCTGGCGAATACGTATTCGCTGGGGCCAATCATTCCGCCAAACATGGCGCACTGGCCCTGCATATACTGGGTATAGGTCTCGGCGGGAGCGTTATAGGTATAAACCAGTCCTACCTTTACCTTCTTGGTATACAGGCGGTGCATATCCTTGCTGTATGTAAGGGTGGGGAACAGGAAACGCTCGATGAAGTTTCTCATCATGCCGGTAACGTCACCAAAGTACATGGGAGAGCCAAGGAGCAGAACATCTGCGTTCTTTGCCTCCTCAAGGATCTCGGTCAGGTCGTCCTGCTGAGCGCAGGCGCCGTAGAACTTGCCGCCAAGCAGCTTACATGCGGAGCAGCCGTGGCAGCCCTTGTAGTTAAGGTCAAAGAGGTTGACCATCTTCACTTCCGCACCGGCAGCCTTTGCGCCGTCCAGCGCGGCCTCCAGCATTTTTGCGGTGTTCCAATCCTTGCGGGCACTTCCGTTAAGAGCCAGAACTTTCATTATTTTATCCTCCTTATGGTAATAGGTTTTATACGGCTATTCTATACTATAGCGCTATGCTTTACAAGCCTGAAGAACGCAAAAACGCGGCGGAAAACTCCGCCGCGTCCGTATTTACGCATAGCCGTATACGCCCAAACCGACAAGCACATACAAATGCGCTTGCCTGAGGATAAAACAGAACTCCGCCGCCTATCCCAAACGTATTCAAACTCATGCAAGTATTCCGGCTCACGTTCCATGTACGCGACCCAGCTCTGCCTTCCCGGTGTTACCCAGTGACCGACTTTCATCGACGAGCTGCGTCAGAACGCTTACGGCGGCGGTACCGCGCAGGTTTTGCACCTGCTTCCTTCTATCCGCCGGCCATACGCAAGGCGGATACATGAGTCGTATTTTGTTGCTATGATTTTATCATTTAAATTATGTGGTGTCAAGAAGAAGCTTTGCGCTTTTATGGATTGTTATACCACAACACCTTGTCCCGCAACTTTCCGGGAATGGGGACTTGCCGTTTATCAATATGATATAACAATCTGGAATAAGGAGTTGTTATTATGCTTTCCGCCTTTCTCGTACTGATAAACAGCGTGCTGTGGATGCTGCGCCTTGGCAGCGCGGGGTCGTTTCCCCGTCCGTTGAAGGCCGCCGAGGAGCAGGAGTATCTTGAGCGCTGGATAAATGAAGGCGACATCGAGGCCCGCAACAAGCTCATCGAGCACAACCTCCGCCTTGTGGCGCACATTATGAAGAAGTACTACACCCAAAGCGCCGATCAGGACGACCTTATATCCATCGGCACTATCGGGCTGATAAAGGGTGTTTCCACATACCGCCCTGACAAGGGAGTGCGCTTGGCAACCTACGCAAGTAGGTGTATAGAAAACGAGATACTTATGTTTTTCCGCTCCTCCCGCAAATCAGCCGGGGACGTATCCCTTTCCGACACCATTGAGACCGACGGCGACGGCAACAGCCTTTCCCTCATGGACATTCTCTCCACCGAGGACGATATGCTGGACTCTATCAGCGCCAAAGAAAGCTATACGCAGCTTCGCAGCTGCGTTGAGACCTCCCTCTCTCCCCGTGAGGCGGAAATTATTACCCTCCGCTACGGACTTTCCGGCAAGCCGCCCCAGCCCCAGCGGGAGGTGGCTAAGCTTTTCGGCATAAGCCGCAGCTATGTATCGC
The DNA here is from genome assembly GCA_964472725.1 of uncultured Oscillospiraceae bacterium. Classification (GTDB taxonomy): domain Bacteria; phylum Bacillota; class Clostridia; order Oscillospirales; family Oscillospiraceae; genus RGIG6375. Next base: position 1,699 of record CAYYLZ010000043.1, on the reverse strand, counting down.
GCCGCGCTTAATGCAAGCGATACCCGGATGGCCGAATTATCGCTACGGGCATCAGCGGTGTTGCCATTGCAGCAAGAACATATATCATCTCAAATACAATATCAATTGACAACCTCAAATCCCCAGTTATAATGTAATTAAATTAAAATAATTGCACATAATATATATGTTAAGGAGGTGCGCAAAGTGAATACCGATTATCGCAAGCTGTGTGTGGAGTTGTTCGGCACAGACGATGTGAATGAGTTGAAAAAGCTGGCAAAGAACATCAACGCCAAGAACCCACGTAATGCGGGACGAAAGAAAATGTTTTCGCAGGATGATAACCTCTTCACAAACAAAAAATGGAGTAGACCAACTGCCAAATCAACGCGGCAAGGGTCTACTCCATTTTTTCCAGTTCGCGAAAGCGGAACTTTATGATTATTTGCTTGTCTTCCGTCAGTTCGATACGCTCGATAAGGCTGATAAGAAGTTCACGGTTAGTACAGGCAGATTCCACGAACCCGGCAACCAGTTCCCGGGCCTCATCTTCAGCCCGGGTTGGATCGGCTGCCTGCTTTGCCAAAGCATCATGCTTGGCAATCAGTTCTTTCTGCTGCGTCTTCATTTTCTGATAGATACGTTGGAAATCGTCTTCCGCTATGATTTCATTCAAGCGATCCATATACACTTTATCCAAGTTGTTGGTCAGGGTATCGACTTTCACTTTCAATGCTTTAATCTCTGCCGCTATTCGGCTTTCGCGCTGCTGCTTTTCAATGGCGTCCTGCGCCATCGGCCGAAGCTGCTCCGGCCTTAAATATGCCTCGCGGACCTCGCGCACTTTATCCAGCACCGCCTCAGTAACGGTCGTCTCCTTAATGGTATGACTGGAACAAACTCCCGCCTTGGTAAATCGCTGGTAGGTGCGGCAGACGAAGTACAGTACATCCTCCCCCGCCGCATTTTTGCGATTGAGTACAGCCATTGGATAGCCACATTCATGGCAGAAGATAAGACCTTTCAGCAGGAAATCGTATGTACGGCTTCGTGTGCGCTTACGGCTATCCACCAGCATACACACTTTTTGAAAGGTCTCTTTGTCCACCAAGGGCTCGTGAGTACCTTCTACGACGATCCAGTTTTCCCGAGCCTGTCGGACGCTCTTCTTGGACTTATAGCTGACCTTTTTACTCCTTCCCTGCACCATATTGCCAATGTAGGTTTCGTTCTGAAGCATGTCTGAGATGCGTTCACTGGACCACAGTCCGGTGTAGGGTCCGGTACGCCCCAAGGTGAGATTGGCGTAAGTTGCCGGAGTGGGCACCTTTTCTTCGTTCAGAATAGATGCGATTTTGCGACAGCTTTCTCCATCGAGCGCCATGGCGAAGATGCGGCGGACTATCGGTGCCGCCTCTTCGTCCACAACGATCTTGTTCTTCTCCGTGGGATGCATCTTATAGCCGTATACCGGCTTTCCTCCGATAAATTCCCCCTTGCGTTGCTTATTGTGCTTGACGGATTTTATCTTCTTGGAGATGTCCTTGGCATACATGTCGTCCATTATTGCGCGAAATGGCATGATATCATTTGCCGAAGACTCCACCGCAGTATCAGTGCCGTCTGTCACTGAGATATACCGCACCCGATTCTCGGGAAAATACGACTCCACGTAATACCCTATCATGCTGTAATTGCGCCCCAAGCGGGAAAGGTC
>CAYYLZ010000042.1:0-16533 GCA_964472725.1 uncultured Oscillospiraceae bacterium | reverse complement strand
TGGCAAGGGCTTTCCTCCATGATGCGCCCTTTATGCTGCTGGACGAACCCACTTCTAATCTGGACAGCCTCAATGAGGCGGTCATTCTGAAGTCTCTCCACGAGGAGCGGGCAGGCAAAACCGTTGTGCTGGTGTCCCATCGAAAGTCCACCATGGGCATCGTGGACAAAGCCTACTCGGTGGAACATGGGAGGGTGAGCTGATGAACGTTCAAAGCAAGCGCCAACGGGAAAAGGAAATCGTATCTCTGATGATCGCCATCTACTGCAGTAAAAAGCACGGCGGCAAGACACTCTGCCCCGATTGCGCTGCATTGGAAGCCTATGCCCGGCAGCGATCCGACAAATGCCACTTTATGGAAACAAAAACCTTTTGCTCCAACTGCAAAGTCCACTGTTATAAACCCGACATGCGTGAAAAAATCCGGGAAGTCATGCGTTTCTCCGGTCCAAGGATGATCTTTCATCATCCCATCATGGCCATCCGTCATGTCATGGAAACCAGGAAAGAAAAGAAACGACTGGAGGAAACCAAATGAACATCAAAAAACTACTCTACATCATTCTCGGCTGCAGCGGTGTAGGTCTCGGCGCTGTGGGCGCGGTTGTCCCCATGCTGCCCGCCTTCCCCTTTCTGATGCTGGCAACCTTCTGCTTTGCCAGAAGCTCCGAAAAGCTGGATCGCTGGTTCAAAAGCACCAAGCTCTACAAGGACAATCTGGAAGACTTCGTAGCCGGACGCGGTATGACCTGGAAGACCAAGATCCGTATTATGATCACTGTTACAGTGCTGATGAGCATCGGTTTCGTTATGATGGGCATGAAGGGTGTTGTGGTCGGCTGCATCGTGCTTGGTTGTGTATGGCTGTTCCACATCCTCTATTTCTGCTTTGGCGTGAAAACTATACCCGCTGTCAAGGAAAAATAAGCCGGAACTTATTTGTACCAGTAAAAATCCCTGAAGATGCATGGAAGTCTTCGGGGATTTTTGCGCCTTGAAATGGTGGTGCAGCTAACCTATAATGTAATTATAGCAGAATGTCGAATGGAGGAGTCATATGAAAAGAAATATTGCAAAGTTCCGCGCCGCCGTCCATTCCAGCGCGGCTAATTATGACAATACGGCCCATGTTGTTACCGGCGGTGCGGATATTCCGTGGATAAGCGGTGGCAGCGGTGCGGAGTGGCTGTATATTGACCTTGGCGCGGTATCCGAAGTGGAGAGCGTTGCGGTTCACTGGGGCGACGCCTTTGCCGAGGAGTATGAGCTGGCGCTGTCCTTGGACGGCGTGCAGTGGAGCATTGCTGCCACGGCTGCCGGCGTGGTCGAAACGTCAGTGGAAACCGCCGTCGGCAAATCCGCGCGGTATGTGAAAATTATTTGCCGCCGATGCTCTGGCGAAAACTACGTTATCCGCAGAGTTGAGGTCATAGGTGAAAATGACCTTGAATATACCCTTCCGCCAATGCCTGCGGTTGAAGAAGACGGAACACAGCCGCTTAGCGGCGGCTGGAGAATATGCCGAGCCGAACAGGCGGCGGTCAGCGGTGAGGAACTTTCAACGGCTGACTTTGATGCCCACCAGTGGCTGCCCGCCACCGTTCCGGGAACGGCGCTGGTGTCCTATCTTAACGCGGGAGCTATACCCGACCCCAACTATGACGATTGGCAGTTTCAGATATCCGAAGCGTACTTTACAGCGGACTTCTGGTATCGCTGCAGCTTTGAAATACCTGCCGATAAGAAAGGCAGACGAGTTTACCTTGAATTTGACGCCATCAACTGGAAAGCCGATGTTTTCTTCAATGGCAAACGCCTTGAAAACGAACTGGCGGAGCGGGAGCGCTCGATAGAGGGAGCGTTTATCCGCGGACGCTTTGACGTTACGGAACTGGCTGACTGCGGCGGCGAGAATTACCTTGCTGTGTATATCTGCAAGAACGATACACCCGGCAGGGTGACAACGCAGGGTCTTGCTTTCGGACCCGGACCAAATGGCGGCCTGCTGGGTGCTGATAATCCCACTCTCCACGCATCTGTGGGCTGGGACTGGCTGCCCACAATACGCGGACGTAACATAGGAATTTACGGTGACGTACGCCTTTCCTACAGTGGAGCTGCCGAAATAGTTGACCCGTGGATCGAAACAAAACTGCGGCTGCTTGGTGAAAAATCAGCTATCCCCTGCGAAAATATGATGCTGCGCCGCGGCGTGCGTGTAGATGGCAGAGAAGAGCCGCTGCGGGATTGGCGCGGCGGCGAAAATGACGGTTTTACCGTTGACTTCGGTCAGAGCGTGGGTCTTGGCTGTGTTACCTTCGTTTGGGGTACAGAGGCAGGCGGCGCGGCGGCGGATATTGAATCCCGCCACCCCGAACTGTTCAAACTTGAAATCTCCGACGATGGGGAAAGCTGGCGTAATTTCAATGCCTATCCCGGCGGCGAGGTGGAGATAATGTTCTTCGGCCTGCAAAAGGCCGAACCCAACGTGGGCAGCGAGTACTTTGAGGGACACGCCGTGTCGGACAGCGTGCAGGGCTCCACGGCATTCGTGCCTCTTGACCTCTCAATGTTTGGCAGCGGTATGGTTGATATGCCCGTTTTTGCGGAGCAGCAGGCGAGATATCTGCGCTTCACTGTACTTAAACGGCGCGAACTGAACGGCAGGTCGGTGGACGCTCGTATCAATGAGATACGAGTATATTCGGAAAGTCCTCAGCAGGTAGAGCAGGCTACGGAACACAGCTATCAGTTGGATACGAAGCAGGCGGAGCTGACAGTGCGCGGCGAGATTAGAAACCGCAGCTCCGAGACGGTAACTGCTCGCCTCAGCGGCAGAATACTGCCTAACGGGCCGGAATTTACGAAGACCGTAGAGCTTTCTGCCGGTGAGGTGTCGCCGATTGAAGTACCGCTGGTACTGGACACCCCCAAACTCTGGTGGCCCAATACCTACGGCGAACAGTTCCTTTATACAGCTGAGCTTGAACTGGAGATCGGTGAGGAAATAAGCCATAAAAAGAGCTTCCGTTTTGGTGTGCGCCGCTTTGATTATCCCATCGACGGCGGGATAATGACACTCTACTGCAACGGCACCCGCATACTTGCCAAAGGCGGCAACTGGGGTATGGACGACGGCCTTAAGCGCGATGACGCAAGAACTTTGGACGATAAGGTGCGCCTGCACGCGGAAGCTAACCTTACCATGATACGCAACTGGGTGGGCATGACCAATCATCAGGCTTTCTATGATGCCTGCGACAAATACGGAATACTTATATGGGACGATTTCTGGCTGGCTAACCCGGTGGATGGCCCCGAACCCAACGACCCTGCCATGTTCCTCGAAAACGCTGCGGATAAAATCAGACGGGTGCGCTACCATACCGCACTGGCGCTGTACTGCGGGCGCAACGAGGGTGACCCCAACGAGGTGATAAACAAGGGTCTTGATGAGCTTGCTCGCAGCCTTGACGGCAGCAGAGTATATATACCCAATTCCGCAAGTCAGCCTGTAGGCAGCGGCGGCGGTTATTCGCTGGCTGCACCGGGCGGCAGCAAGGGCATCAAGCAGTATTTTAGCGATGTGTCCTCCGCTGTTCTGCGCAGCGAGCGCGGTATACCCAATGTGCCTGCCATGGAAACGCTGAAAAGGTTCCTGAAGCCTGAAAATCTGTGGCCTATAAATGAAGTGTGGGCGCTCCACGATTGGACATATCACATGAACGGCCCTGCCAATACCTATATGCAGGCTTTGCAGACCTATCTCGGCGGCGATTTTGAAATTCCCGTGGACAGAGTGCAGGGGCAGGAGCCTCAGGAGAACGACCCTGTTTACCGCGAGTATAAAGCGTCTGTGGCGCAAATGTGCGAAGAGGCGGGAAAGTGCTGGACGATAGAGGATTTTTCCCGTGCCGCGCAGCTGATAAATTACGATAACCACCGCGGTCTGTTCGACGCGCTGGCAAGCCGACGCTCTAACGGCCTGCTTATGTGGATGAGCCAGTCCTCCTGGCCTTCCTTCATGTGGCAGACCTATGACTACTATTTGGATACAAACGGCGGATATTTCGGCACCAAGGCAGGCAATCAGCCCACCCGTGCCATATTTGACCCGCGGGATAACGGTATTATGCTTGCCAATGCGTCGTCCCGCACCTTTGACAACGTAAAAACCACCGTAGAGCTGTTCGACCTGACCGGCAAGCCGGTTTACAGCAGAGAATACACGACCGAACAGCTTGAAGCAGATGCATTCGGAGTGAAAATAGCCGTGGCGGATTTCGGCGGCTCGCCAACCGATATAGTGTTCCTGCGTCTCAGCCTGGAGACTGCGGACGGTGAACTGTTAGGCCGCAATACCTATTGGCACAACAGGGCTGAGTATCAGAATTACCGCGCGCTGAACGAAATGCCTGCGGCGGAAGTGGCGCTGAAACTGACAGAAAGAGCTGTGAGCGAGAACGGCAATATCGTTTGCACGCTGCGGTTGGAGAACGGGGAATTTCCTGCTATGGGAGTGCGTATTCGCCTGCTTGGCGAGGACGAAACGGCGGTGCTGCCCGTGTTTTACAGCGATAACTACCTGAGCTTGATGCCGGGTGAAAGTCGGACTATCACTGCCGAATATTCGCCCGACCGCCTGTGCGGAGAAGAGCGCTGGCTAATCAGCGGTTGGAATTTGAAATAAAAGAACAACCTTTGAGTATGACGAAGCCCCTGATTTCCGTTAAATCAGGGGCTTGGTGCATATGTGTGAAAATCAGAATTTTACAAGGTCGTCGATATTTATCGGCATGCCGGTGGCGATGGATTTATTGGCGGCTATACCGGTGAGGATACTCATGGCGCCGTCTATGTGACCGGCTGCGCGGTTGAGGGGATCGGGTGTGGGTGTGCCGAAGATGTCATTGAGCAGAACGGGGTCGCCGCCGCCATGACCGCCGATACCCTCCTCGAGAGGAACCTCGTAGGGGGCTTTGAACATGGGGAAAACCTTGATGGAGCGGGTGCTGGCCGCGCCCTCCATGTTCTTGTCGCCGCCTGCGTTTACATAGGAAACCTCGGTGACCTCGGCCTCCAATCTGCCCTTTGTGCCGGTGAATACTACACGGAAGCCCTCCTTGGGGGAGAATGCGTTGAGAGAATAGGACATGATGGCACCGTTTTCATATTTTACAAGAACGTTCATAACGTCTTCGATGCTGATTCCGTCGCCGAATACACTTTGGTCACGGAGGTAGCCGTCGGACTTTTCCGCGTCCAGATAAAGCGCCTTGAGCTGCGGATTTTCCTCCATTTTCAGCGCAAAGGGATCGTTTGCGGCGTTTTCGGAGCCATGGGCACGGTAGTAGAACCTGGTGATGCCGCGGTTTTCTGCGTTTTCTCTGCCGTAGAACATCAGATCACCAAAAGCAAATACCTGCTTGGGTCTTGTGCCCAGCCAGAAGTTGACGAGGTCAAAGTGATGAGTGGCCTTGTGTACCAGCAGACCGCCGCTGTTGCGCTTGTCACGGTGCCAGCGTCGGAAATAGTCAGCGCCGTGGGAGGTATCCAGCAGCCATTCGAAATGCACCTGCTTTACATCGCCGATTGCGCCTTCCATAAGTATTTTTCTTATCTGGGAATTATGGGGAGCATAGCGGTAATTGAAGGAAACTCGCAGATGCTTGCCGGTGCGCATTACCGTGTCAAGTATCTGCTGGCACTTGACGTTGTCCACTGTCATGGGCTTTTCGGTGATAACGTCGCAGCCCATTTCCATCGCTTTGATTATGTATCGGTGATGGGTGCGGTCAATGGAGGTAACAATAACGCAGTCGGGCTTTTCCGTTTCGATCATCTTCTCAAACTCGTCCGCACCGTAGAGATTAACCTTGGGATATCCGTATTCTTCGGTCAAAGTCTTTTGCGCATACTCCAACCGTACAGGGTTTATATCGCAAAAAGCTACAAGCTCGGAGGTGTCCGAATACTGACGGGCAAGGGCCTCGTAGAAGAATCTTGCGCGTCCTCCGGTGCCTACCTGTACAAATCTTTTCTTTCTGTCCATGGCATTGCGTCCTTTCTGCTTTGTTATGCCATAATTATACAACAAATAATATCGACTTTCCACAGAAATTATGTATCTTGCGGGTGAAAATGAAAACTTGTTATTGAAATTGTTGAGAGAATGTGATTTAATTGTCTAAAGCAATAATTCAGGAGGAACCGATGGAACAGGAATACCGGAATGTGCCGTTGATCAAACAGGTATGCGATGGAGTGGAGCGGGAAATCAACAACGCTTTGCGCCAGCAGAATGTGACCTATTCGCAGATACAGCTTTTGCTACGCCTTTCGGAAGCGGAGGACGGTAAGCTGCCGTTCAAGGAACTGGAGGTGCGATTGGGCGTATCTCAGGCGGCGGTGGCGCGGCTTGTGAAGTTTTTGGGACAAAAGGGATTCCTGACAGTTGAGGACGACCAAACTGACAAGCGGGTAAAGCATGCGAGGATCACACCTTCGGGGCGGCTGAAGTGCGATGAAGCCCATGAGCATATGGACAGCATTGAGGAAAAGCTGGGGCTTACACAAGTGGAGGCCAAGCTGTTTTACGAACTGCTTAGGAAAATTCGTGGAAACCTGAAATGACGGTTTACACTTTTTAAGGAAATCAACAGCGTGTTATTAAAAATTAGGAGGTATATTATGCAGGAACTGAAGTTAATTGAGCCTTATCCCTTTTTTGGACCCGGATCGGAGCTCTTCCCGGATTCGCCCGAGAAGCCGGAGGGAACCATCAGCGTAACCTGGCAGGACAGAACCGATGGCGCTATGATAAACGTCAACGCTGATGTGGTCTATCAGTCTCTCAGCGGCGAAGACCAGCATATGCACATTTTCACACCCATGAATATGTTCGCCATGCCGGGAGCAGCTCCTGAGAAATATCCGCTGCTGGTTTATGTGCCGGGCTCTGCGTGGCACAGACAGAATCTGTGGATGGGGCTTGATAAGGCCCGTTTCTTTGCGTCCAAAGGCTATGCTGTTGCTATCGTAGAGTATCGCCCCAGCGATATTGCTCCTTATCCTGCTCAGATCGAGGACACCAAGGCAGCCATTCGTTATCTTAAAGAGCATGCCCAACAGTATGCAATAGATACGGACAGAATAGGTCTGTGGGGTGACAGCAGCGGCGGTCATACGGTGGTAAGCGTTGCGGTAACGGAGCCTGAGCTGGCAAAGTGTGTAGTTGATTGGTTTGGCCCCACGGATATTTCGCTGATGAATTACTATCCCAGCGCCATGGATCATCACGGCGCGGACAGCCCCGAGGGCTTCCTGCTTGGTAAGGTGAATGTTTTTGACAATATGGAGTTGGCGCAGAAGGTGAACCCCATAAATTACATTTCTGCCGATAAAGCGCTGCCTCCGTTCTTGATCATGCATGGTTCCATGGACAACGTAGTACCCTTTAATCAGTCTGTACGCCTGTACGAAAAGCTTATGGAGCTTGGAAAAGAAGCAATCTTCTATCGTTTGGAGGGCGCAGGTCACGGTACCGGCGGCTTCAACTCCGACGAATGCTTCAATGTGGTTTTGGAGTGGCTTGGGGAGAAGCTGTAATAAGGTAAGGTAAATTTACGGAATTGCAAAGTGCCTGCTGAGTAGAGCTCGGCAGGCGCTTTTACTTTAGGAGAGTAAGCGTTTGTGAAATAATGCGGTAAACAGTAAAGTGGTTATTGAAAAAGTTTAGGTGTTAAAATATAATAGTAAATATATAATTTTCCTGCACACGGTTATCAGGCATATTTCGATAAAGAAAGGTGATTTTAATGTCCGGTATTGAACGTTATCCCAATCTGCTTAAGCCTCTGCGCCTCGGAAATACCTATTTCCGCAACCGTATTTTCTCCGCACCAACCGGTCTCCTTGACCTTACGCCCCACTTCGCTTCCAGCTTTGACCACTTTGCGTACTTTGAACGCAAGGCGAAGGGCGGCGCTGCCTCCGTCAATATAGGCGAAAGCTTTGTCTGTGACTATGACCCCGGCGACAGCCGTTATAATATCTTCATGATGAAGGATCACATCTACAACTATAACGAGCTTGGCAAGCTTGCTGACGCCATCACCCGCCAGGGCGCAGTTGCTACCATCGAGCTTCAGCATCCCGGCGCAGCCAGCAAGAGAAACGGCAAGAATCAGATGGCGCCCAGCAGCGGCCCCAATCCTCTTGATCCCACCATTATGCGCCACGAAATGTCCGAGGAAGACATCTACAGAGTCATCGACGAATTCTCCGATGCAGCCCTCTATGCAAAGAGCCGCGGCTTCGGCATGGTTCAGATCCACGGCGGCCACGGCTGGCTCATCAACCAGTTCTTCTCTCCCTTCTTCAACCAGCGTACCGACCGCTGGGGCGGCAGTGTTGAAAACCGCGCCCGCTTCGGCGTTGCCATAATCGACGAAATACATAGAAAGTGCGGTAAGGATTTCCCTGTGGAAATTCGTATCTCCGGCTCCGAGATGTTTGAAGGCGGCTACGATATAGCCGGCGGCATTGATTTTGCAAAGCAGCTCGAAGGACATGCTGACCTTATCCACGTTTCCGTAGGTAATCCCAAGCATCCTGCCAGCGTTGAATACACTCACCCCGGCATCTTTATGGAAGGCGGCTGCAACGTTCACTTCGCTGCCGAGATCAAGAAGCTTGTATCCACTCCCATAGCCACCATCGGCGGTCTGTCCGACCCCGACCAGCTTGAGGAGATCATTGCCACCGGCAAGGCAGACGTAGTCGAAATGGCTCGCGGTCTCATCTGCGAACCCGACATGGCAGTAAAGCTCAGAACCGGACGTGAAAAAGAGGTTCACCGCTGCCTGCGCTGCTTCCAGTGCGTAAACGAAATGTACCAGCACGGTCGTCTCTTCTGCGCTATCAACCCCGAATCCGGCAAGGATCGCGAAATTCTCAGCCACCATACCGTGCCTGTAAAGAAGCACGTTCTCGTAGCCGGCGGCGGTATTGCCGGTATGGAAGCCGCCATCACCGCAGCCCAGAACGGCCACAAGGTAACTCTCTGCGAAAAGACCGACCGTCTCGGCGGCGTTCTTCTCTGCGAGACCGGGGTTTACTTCAAGACCCGCGTCGGCGAATACATTGAGCGTCAGAAGTACATGATCGAGAAGAATGGCGTTGAGGTTCGCCTCAATACTCCCGTGACTCCCGAGCTTGTAGACGAAATTGATCCCGATGCTCTCATCGTAGCCATCGGCGGCAAGGCAATTCGTCCCAATATTCCCGGCATCGACGGTGCAAACGTTATCGGCGTTGAGCAGGCTTTTGCAAATCCCGAGCTGGTCAAGGGCAAGGCTCTCGTTATCGGTGCAGGACGCTCCGGCACCGAGCTTGGCATCTGGCTCAAGGAGCTGGGCAAGGATATCAGCGTTATCGAGGCCCGCGAGACCGTAGACCCCGGTGTTTACGCAGTAAAGATTGGCGAGACCGGTCTTGAAATCACCGCAGGTACAAAGGCGAAGGAAATCGAGGCAGACGGTGTTCTCTGCGAAACCGCCGAGGGCGAAAAGTTCATTGCAGCCGATACCGTTGTTCTCGCACTGGGCGTAGCTCCCCTTTGGGAAGAAGTAGACGCACTGTCCAACTTTGCGGGCGAGTTCTATCAGGCCGGCGACTGCCGCGCACCTCGCAACATTATAAACGCTACCGGCGAGGCCTGGACGATGGCAAACCTTATCGGCCGCTATTGATACTCTTTGTTTCTACGAAAGGAATATGAAAATGAGCAATCAGAAATATCCTCACCTTTTTACGCCTGTTCAGGCGGGCGGTGCGCTTTTCCGTAACCGTATTTTCGGCGCACCCATGGGTGTTTCCTTCTTTGACAGCGAAGGTCTTCTTATGCCCGAGGTCGGCGCGTTCTATGAGCGCAAGGCCATCGGCGGCGCTGCTTCTGTATGTATCAGCGGCGGCGGTGTAAGCAGACGCGGTATGGCGTATGGCGGCGGCATGCTTCCTTATGAGAATTACCGCGGTCGCCCCTTCTACACTTACGTTACCAATTCCATAAGCCGCCACGGCTGTATGGCAGCGCTGGAACTGCAGCACGGCGGTATTCACGCAACTCAGGCCGCTGACATGGGCATTCAGATATACGGCCCCATGGAAGCAGACTATAAGGGACACCACGCCCTGCCCATGACCGAGGAAATTATCGAGGAAACCATCGCTGACTTCGTAAAAGGCGCAAAATACGCCAAGTCCGTTGGCTTTGGCATGGTCACTATCCACGGCGGCCACGGCTGGCTTATCCACCAGTTCATGTCCCCGCTGCAGAACAAGCGCACCGACCGCTGGGGCGGCAGCCTTGAAAACCGTATTCGCCTTCCTCAGGAGATATGCAAGGCAATAAAGAAGGAAGTTCCCGGCATGGTCGTAGAGCTGAGAATAAGCGGCAGCGAGGGAACTCACGACGGATACGATATCGAAGAGGGTATCCGCATGGCAAAGGGTCTTGACGGCTACGCCGATATCCTGCACATTTCCGCAGGCAACAGCGGCTTCACCATCACTCACCCCTCCATGTTCCAGCCCGACGGCATGAACGTCAACCTTGCCGCTGCCATCAAGCCTTACATTCATCAGTCCAAGGTGGCCACCGTTGGCGCACTGAGCGACCCCGAATATCTTGAAGAGATCATTGCCTCCGGTCAGGCTGACATCGTTGAAATGGCTCGCGGACTTACCTGCGACCCCGACCTGCCCAACAAAGCGCGCACCGGCAACACCGATGAGATAAATTTCTGCCTGCGCTGCAATCACTGCTACAGTGAGGCAATGGGCGCCGGACAGTTCTGCTGCACCCTTAATCCTCAGGTAGGCCGCGAGGAGGAATATTCCACCCAGCCCATTATTGCCCAGCCTAAGAGCGTCGTAGTTATCGGCGGCGGTATCGGCGGCATGCAGGCCGCAATTACTGCGGCAAAGCGCGGTCACAGCGTAAAGCTCTACGAAAAGAGCGACCGTCTGGGCGGTGTGCTTCTCTGCGAGGATAAGGTGCCCTTCAAGAAGCACCTTGCCGAGTACATCGAAAAGCAGATACGCAGACTTGATAAGGCCGGCGTTGAGGTTCACGTTGGTGAGACCCTCACTCCCGAGCAGGTCGAAGCTCTTAATGCAGATGTGGTAATCGCTGCTATCGGCGGCAAGGCCGCAATGCCTCCCATTCCCGGCATAGAAAAGGCCGTTCCCGTCACCGAAGCATATTCCGAGCCTGAGAAGCTCGGCAAGAAGGTGGCAATTCTCGGCGGCGGCATGGCAGGCACCGAGCTGGCCATTTACCTCAACACCCTCGGCAGGGAAGCCGTAGTAATCGAACAGGCCGCCCAGCTCAACTTTGGCGCAAACACCTGCCACGCCATCGGTGTAAACGAGCAGCTCACCAAACGCGGCATAGCCGTACATACCGGAACAAAGGCCGTCGCCGTCAGGGACGGATGCGTCGAATGCGAAACCGCCGACGGTGCTCTCACCATAGAGACCGACAGCATCGTAAACGCCCTCGGCCGCCTGCCCCTGCAGGAGGAAGCCGCTGCTTATGCGCTCAGCGCCCCCATATTCTACGCTGTGGGCGATTGCCTTGCAGCCAAGACCATTTACGAGGCAAACCGCCTCGGCTATAACGTAGCCATGGACATCGGCAAGTAAGCTCAATAACGAACACGAAAAAGCTCGGCTTCGGCCGGGCTTTTTCCTATTATAGCTATCAAATAGATTTTGCTGTTTAACAAATGAGTTGAGTGTCAAATAATTGACATTTATTTTTCTCTGAGGTAAGATTGATACAAATAATGATGAATTTTATTTTTAGGAGTGAATCCCATGAGCAAGATACTTAAATCCATACATCCCGATGACGATCAGCATTATAGATCCATGGGACTTACCCGCGGAGTTGTCCAGCCGTGGGAGGACGGTCTGCGTACTACCGGTGTAAAGGGCGAATACGAATGGTGGTATTCCGATGCCCATTTCCCGGACGGTACGATCATGGTCATCATATTCTTTTCCAAATCGCCCATTGAGGTAAACGGTCCGGTAAAGCCTCAGGCGACAATAGAGATCACTCTGCCCGACGGAACAAAGTATGCCGATGAGGTAGCTGCTACTATTGAAAACAGCCATTTTGCAACCGACCATTGCGACGTAAGGGTAGGGGAGAGCCGCATTGTAGGCGACCTGAAGCATTATGATATAACCTTCAAGGGCGAGAAAATTCAGGCAACGCTGACGCTGGACGGAACCATTCCCGCATGGCGCTCTCAAAGTGGCAGCATTTTCTTCGGCGACAACGAGGAACATTATTTCGCATGGCTGCCCTCCATTCCCGAAGGCCGTGCGGTGGCTGACATTACCGTTGACGGACGTACCCTTCATCTGGAAGGCAGCGGCTACCATGACCATAACTGGGGCGACCAGATTATGCTCCTGCAGATGCACCACTGGTACTGGGGACGCGCCAAAATCGGTGACTATAAGGTTATTTCCGCATGGATAACCGGCGAAAAGAAGTATGGTTACAAGGCTTTTGACGTATTCATGCTTGCCAAGGGTGACAAGATACTTGGCGACAACTCCAACCATACATTGAAGTTCGTGCCCACAGACGAGTACATAGATGAGCAGACAGGCAAACCCGTCTACGGTAAGGTCATCTACGAGTACACCACCGAGGACGGCGAGCACTACCGCATCACCTATGACCGCAAAGGCGACATTTCCAAGCAGAATTTTATCGACCTGCTCTCTGGTGTAACAAAGTTTGGCGCGAAGCTTATCGGCTTTGACGGCGCTTACCTCCGCTTTGAAGGCGATGCCAGCGTGGAGCGCATTGAGAACGGTCAGGTCGTGGAGAAAGTCACCGAACCCTCTGCGGTTTGGGAACTTATGTATTTCGGCAAATCCGGCGCAGATAAAAAGTGATGACAGAACCCCCACCGATAGTACAAAAGCCGGTGGGGGTTGCTTAGTTTTGGGGGAATATTTGCAGCGTGTTCTGCAGCGGATATGAAGCAAGCCGGTCGCTGTCAAGTTTCTCGCGGTGCATATCCACGGCGGTTATGCTGCGGTTTTCATAGGTAGTATAATAATAAATGCCCTTGTCGGTGTCGCAGCAGGAGGTGTATACGGTGATCTCAAAATCATCTCCCACACGGGCACAGCCGCGCTGTTGCTCGACGGCACCGAGAATGTGAAAAAACTGAGAAACGCAGGAGGCCTCGTCGCTGCCGCATACGGAGTTGAGCTTTACAAAGGCTGCCCGCACAAATCGGGAGGCGGAGGATAAATCGCCGGGAAGCCCAATGCCTCCCATGCCGCGGCTGTAGGTGTTCATTTCCAATCCGGGGCAAAAACGGTTGTGAGGCTCTTCACGGGTGAGATTTTGATAATTTGCAAGATTGGCGAGGTGGTAGGGGAAAGGCGGGTTGTTGGTCAATACGCCCACCGGGTTGTCATATAACCGCAGTCCCTCGGAGGTTTGCTCCACCACTATAGCCCCGCTGCGGTCGGCAATCAGCCAGTGCAGTGGAGTGAGCGGAAACTGTGGGCTGAAAGGCGTGTCAATAAGACGCAGCACTTTCAGCATTTCACATGCCTGCGATAAGTTGGCGCACTGTCCAAGCAGCCACGGAATAAACTCAAAGGGCGCGATATTGTCCTTGCCCTCCTCGGGGGAGAAGTATACCGCGTTTCCCGGGAAATTCAGACCGGCGGCGGAAAGCCCCTTTTCGTTTGTGGCGTCGTAATACAGCGGGTAGTTATCCGCAACGGTAGCCATACCGATGATGGCATAGTGGGAGAGCAGCTCGCCTGCCTTACGAAATTTGAAAGGGAAGCGCCGCGGAGTGACAGTTATAACCTCATTGTAATGGTATTCCAAATCCAGCGTCCGTCCAAAATAGTGATTTGCGGACAGAAACGAAATTGCGGTACACATTGAAAATCACCTCAGATAGGTACCTATTTTGCCCGGATACGCTGCGATTAATACTCCAACAGCTGCTCAATAACGTCACCGATGTCAGCGTCAATGCAAATTGCGCGATTGGCAAGCTCCTTGGGAACCACCGCCTGTCCTTGATTGATAATTGCATAAACAGCGTCGGGGTTGTCAAGCGTCATGCGCCAAAAAGGATATTTAATGATGCCGGGAGTGTTGTAGCCTACGCCCAACTCAAGGAAAAGGACGTTTCCGCCGGCGCGGGTGTTTATAAAATCGTTGTAGCGTTTTGCGGCTCGATACCAGCCCTCGTCCTGAACGAAGGTGTCGTCGCAGCGGAGGTTTTGGGTCATGGGACTGCCGCAGTGAGGACAGCGGGGGATAAGTTCGGAGGGGATCCGCATATCCTTCTGCTCAGCAATCATCTGCCGTATCTGTTCCTCGTTGTCGTAGGTTGCGTTATGGCAGGGAACACTGCACTGGAAAAGTCCGTAGTCACCCTGCGTGTACAGTAGCCGCTGCTTATCAAAGCCTGCCTTTTGGAAGCAGTGGTCAACATTGGTGGTGATGACAAAATAGTCCTTGTTTGCCACTAACTTCAGAAGATTATTATAAACAGGCTTCGGTGCGTCCATATAGCGGTTGACGTAGATATTTCGACTCCAAAACGCCCATAATTCCTCTGGCTCGGAATATGGATAGAAGCCGCCGGAGTACATATCGTGAAAACCGAATTTCTCCTCAAAATCGGCAAAATGCTCCTTGAAACGCTCGCCGGAATAGGTGAAACCGGCCGAGGTGGAAATCCCCGCGCCTGCGCCGATAATAATGGAGTCAGCGCTCTCGATGGCTGCCTTGAGCCTTGCTATAGGGGTAGTCAGCATAGTTACCGCACCTTTCTGAAATCAGTTTATTCCATTGTAATCTTGCATGGCGGAAATATCAAGAAAATAGAGTAAATGTTGGATTGCGCAGGAACGAAACTTGTACATAGATGGTAATTATACGATACCGCGGTAAAAAGGAGGATAACCATGAGCGATAAATTATACTTATGGATTAGGTCGGATATTTAGATAAAATGTAAGTGAAATTTGAAAAAATTGAGTATATAGATGTTGAATATGCACGAAAACTATGTTAAACTTAACTAAGTATCATGTAAATCGCCTACACGGCGGTCATCCAATTATAGAAAGGTCGTGCTGTAATGGCAGAAGAAAAGTTTGAGCCCGGTAAGGCACCCGCAGATTTTGATCCCAGCAAAGCTCCTCCTATGCCCAAGTTTGTGATCGAGGAACTTCCTCCTACTGACGAAAACGACGTACTTCACCAGAAGGATCCTGCAAAGTGGCTGCGTCAGCCTCCCAAGGTAATCCGCGGTGACATGAAGAAGGCATTCCAGGCCGGCCGTGAGGCTGATGCTATGACTTGCAATTGTTGGAACAGAAAGTGTCCCTTCTTCGGCGACTGCCGTAAGTGTCTTGCATTCCATATGGCTCTCACCCAGATCCCCACCTGTCAGCGTGATATGGTCATCAAGATGTACAGAGAAGGTATCCTGTACGAAGAACTGTACATAAAGGAAGAAATCGAGAGAGAAGAAGCTGAGAAGGCTGCTCAGCAGTAAGCTCTGATTACAATCTCAACAAAAAACAGCGCCCCTGATTTTTGAGAAAATCAGGGGCGTTTTCTATTGGAATATACCTTTTATTTGAATTTGCTTTTGGAATTGGCTATGCTGCTGCGGAGCAGAGCTCTTTTGAGCTTGGCTTCGGCGATGCGGATATCGGTGGCTGTGGCACCGCGCTTTGCCAGCACGGCCTGGGCTCGCTTAGCGGCGGCCTCTGCACGGGCGGAGTCTATCTTGTCTGCCCACTCGAAGGTGGTGGGAACAAGGGTGGCCTCGCCGTTTACAACGGAGAGCAGACCGCCAATACAGGCGGCGTAACGCTTCTCTCCATCCACTATCAGCATAGCCTTGCCCATACCCAGCGCGGCAACGCAGTTTGTGTGGCCTGCCTGAATGCCCATGTCACCGGTGGTAGTGCGAACAACAAGCTCCTCCACCTGACCGTCGAACTGCAGACCGTCAGGAGTGACAATCTTCAGGTGGAAGCGTGTCATGCCTTACCACCCTTCCATTTCTCGACAACCTCATCGATGGAGCCGGCGAAAAGGAAGTAGGACTCAGGGATCTCGTCGTGCTGACCTTCGATAATCTCCTTGAAGGAGCGAATGGTTTCTGCCAGGGGAACATATTTGCCGGTGTAGCCGGTAAACTGCTCGGCAACATGGAAAGGCTGGCTCAGGAAACGCTGAACCTTACGCGCACGGTTGACAATGGTCTTGTCCTCTTCGCTGAGCTCTTCCATACCCATGATGGCGATGATATCCTGCAGTTCCTTGTAGCGCTGGAGAATATTCTGCACGGCACGGGCTGTGTCGTAATGCTCCTGACCGAGAATTTCGGGGGAGAGGATACGGGAGGTGGAGTCCAGAGGGTCAACTGCGGGATAAATACCCAGAGA
>CAYYLZ010000041.1:0-17189 GCA_964472725.1 uncultured Oscillospiraceae bacterium | reverse complement strand
ATGCAGGCTGTCTGCAACCTGTACGGCATCGAGTACGGCGAGGGCAAGGCTTACGCAACCCTTAAGGAAGCTTATCAGTCCGTCTCCGGTTACAATCTGACCGAGGCTAAGACTCTGATGAAGACCGCTTGCGACGAGCTGGTAGCCGAGGGTCTCTACACCGCCGGCCAGGATATCGTTATCCGTATCGGCTGGGCAAAGGGTGCTATCGAGTCCTCTGACAACAACCAGATCGCTCTGATGAACAAGTTTATCAACTCTGCAGCTGAAGGCTCCGGCTTCGGCAAGATCACCCTCGAGGGTATCGGCAACATTGATAACCGCTACAGTGCTGTTCCCGCAGGCGAGTACGCCATCGGCTACGGCGCATGGGGCGGCGCAGCATTCTATCCCTTCCGTAACCTGCAGGTTTACTGCGATCCCGATCAGTACAGCATCAATGAGGCTGCTTGCTGGGATCCCAAGACCGAGACCATTACTCTGACCATCGACGGTGCTGAGTACACCAAGACCTGGCAGGCATGGTCCAACGCTCTCATCGGCTCCGGCGAGTTCGCCACTGCCGACAACCAGTTCAAGCTGGAAGTTACCGCTCAGCTGGAGGAAGCTTACCTCAAGAAGTATTATCGTATCCCCCTGTGCGGTACCACCGTTTGTGAGCTGCTCTCCTTCAAGAACAGCTACTACACCGAGGACTACAACATCATGTACGGCTTCGGTGGTTTGGAACTTATGACCTATAACTACACCGACGCTGAATGGACCGACTTCGTCGCTTCCATGGGCGGTACCCTGAGCTACGAATAATTACTGATCGAAGCCGAAAGGTATTAACGGAACAAAGCAGAGGAGGCTTCGGCCTCCCCTGCTTTGTGATACTAAAGGCTTCTGATAGGTCTGCATCAAATTCGCCTCCGGGAATACCCGGAGTACGAAAAGGAGACTAACTTTATGACCAAATATGTAATCAAAAGGGTACTGCTGATGCTCCTGACGCTTTTCGCCATCGTGACGATCTGCTTCATGCTTATCCGACTTCTCCCCCGCGAGCTGCCTCAGGACAAGAACCTGCAGGCTGTTATCACCGCCCGTTGGGACGCTTTGGGCTACAATGAGCCCCTGCTTGTGCAGTACTTTATTTATTTGAAAAATATCGTGACCGAATGGGATTTCGGCACGTCTTGGTATATTGAATTCCGCGCACCCGCATGGAACGTTCTGCTTGACAGACTGCTCCCCACCGTACTCGTCAACTTCTATTCCTTCGTTCTTTCCATACCCCTCGGCATAGTCCTTGGCGTATTTGCTGCCATCAAGAAGAACAAGTGGCAGGATCAGGTAATCAGTACCGGCGTTATGATCGCCGTATCCGTGCCCGTATATGTTTACGCCTTTTTGGTGCAGTATCTGCTGTACTTCAAGGCCGGCTGGCTGCCCCTTACCGTCTACTCTCTTGCTGATGCAGGCGGTTCGTGGTTCACCGGAAAGATGTTTGTAAGTATGCTCGCCCCTGTTATCGCCCTGTCCTTCAGCCAGATAGCAGGTCTTTGCCGCTTCACCCGCGCCGAGCTTACCGAAACTCTCACCTCCGACTACATGCTCCTCGCCCGCACCAAGGGTCTCACCCGCAGACAGGCAACCACCAGACATGCTCTCAAGAACGCTATGGTTCCCATCCTGCCCATGATCATCTCCACCTTTATCTCCATACTGGCCGGTTCCATGATCATCGAGCAGATTTTTGCAATTCCCGGCGTCGGACAGCTTTACATCAAGTCTATCCGACTCTTTGACTACGATATCTTTATGATAGACACCATTTTCTACACCTTCGTAGGTCTTCTCGCCGGTATCGTTGTAGACATCAGCTATGGATTTATTGATCCTCGTATAAGAATGGGGCAGAAGAAATGATGAACAAAAATGTTGATTATATGAATATCCCCCAGGAACAGTTCGAGTTTGTCAATCACGGCGAGCGCATCTCGGACAAGAAGTTCGAGGACAAGCCCATCGGCTATTTTAAGGATGCCTGGATCCGCTTCCGCAAGAACAAGGCTTCTATCGTGGCAGCAATTATTATTCTGCTTATAGTCGTCTTCGCCTTTGCGGCTCCCCTGCTTACCACCAATTTCAACGACACCTTCATGGACGTTTTCTACGCCAAGAAGCCCCCCCGCAACCTTGCTCTCATGAATATCGGCATTGCTGACGGCGGCACTGACCGCGACTTCTCCGACAAGGGTCTTATAAAGGCCGTCGGTATCGGCATGGCTGCCGAGGATCGCGACGGAACCGGTAACGTAACTCTCGAAGAAGGCATGGCAAGCTACTATCAGCCCATGCTGGAGATCGGCAACAGCTACGAGATAACCGAGATCAAGGGCGCAAAGCCCAAGACCATCTTCGAGGGCCGCATCGACAACTATCTCGAGGTCGGCTTCCTCTACCGCAGCATCGAGCAGAGCGAGTACCACAAGATCGTGGCCTGGGAAGAAGAAACCGGTCTGCAGGTTCTCTATCCCCTGGTTGCCGAAAACGAGTGGAACATTGACTCCAGCGATGCCAACAACTGGTACAAGACCAAGAAGGGCGCTCCCGTTTACATCAACGAGAACGGCAATGCCAAAGAAATCGCCTACGGCCCCGGAATGGTTCTTGAAGACAACTACAAGCGTGACGCCGAGGGCAATCCCCTGTACTATGAATACACCGGCGGCGGCACCACCGAGACCGCTCAGTACAAGGTTCGCGTTCTCTACTACAACTACTACCGCTATATGAACGGCTTCGAGCCCGAGTATCTCATGGGCACCGACAGCCAGGGTTATGATCTCTCCCTGCGTATGGCAGGCGGTATACGTCTTTCCCTGCTGCTGGCCGTATGCGTTTCCATCATCAACCTGACCCTCGGCGCTATCTACGGCGCTATTGAGGGCTACTACGGCGGCGCAGCCGACATGATCATGGAGCGTATTTCCGATATCCTTAACGGAGTTCCCTTCATCGTTGTCGCAACCCTCTTCCAGATCCACCTTGCAAACAAGGTCGGCGCAATACCATGTCTGCTATTCGCATTCGTCGTAACGGGCTGGATCGGCACCGCAGCACGTACAAGAACTCAGTTCTACCGTTTCAAGGGTCAGGAATATGTTATCGCAGCCCGCACCCTCGGCGCTAAGGACAGACGTATCATTTGGAAGCACATCTTCCCCAACTCCCTGGGCACCATAATTACCGCAAGTATTCTGGTAATCCCCGGCGTTATCAACTCCGAGAGTATGCTCAGCTACCTCGGTATCGTAAAGCTCAGCACCCTTGAGTTCACCTCTCTCGGCAACCTGCTGGCTGACGCCAACGGCATTTGGACCAATTACCCCCATCTGCTCCTGTTCCCCGCACTTATCCTTTCCCTGCTGATGATTTGTTTCAACCTTTTCGGCAACGGTCTGCGCGATGCGTTCAACCCGTCGCTGCGTGGCGTGGAGGAGTGATAAGATGGCTAAAATACTTGAAGTAAAAGATCTGAAAATCTCCTTCCGCACCACCAACGGTACTTTGAAGGCCGTCCGCGATATCTCTTTTGATCTGGAGCGCGGCAAAACTCTCGCCATTGTTGGCGAGTCCGGTTCCGGTAAGTCCGTAACCTCCAAGGCCATTCTCGGCATTCTCGCCGGTAACTCCATCATTGAAGGCGGCGAGATAATCTACGACGGCAAAGATCTGCTGAAGATCACCGAAGAGGAAATGTGCAAGATCCGCGGTGACAGAATATCCATGATATTCCAGGATCCCCTTTCTTCCCTTAACCCCATCGTAAAGATCGGTAAGCAGATCACAGAGGCAATGCTCCTCAAGAACAAGGGTACCCGCCGCTCCGCAAGGGACGATTTCAACAGCACACTCGCTCTTCTCAAGGACAGCATGATCGCCGCCTCCGGCAATGCCGACAAGGAAAAGATCGGCGAGATGGTCACCACCTTCGATAAGTTCAATATCGAGTCCATCAAGCTGGAAAACGATTACAACACCGCACGTACTGCCGCTGAAGAGCTGGTCGCCGATATCGACGAGTTCCTTTTCATGATGGAAAAGAAGCAGAAGCAGGACGTTAAGGGTCGCCTTAAGGACTTCGCCGCAAAGCTCAAGACCGTAAGCACCCCCTACCTCACCAAGAATTACGACTCTCAGCTGACCGCCATGACCGAAGAGCTGGCTCGCGCCCGCGCTTCCTATCATCAGCCCAACGCTGCCGGTCAGCAGCTGCCTCAGGAGATAAGCGATCTGCTGAGTAAGCTCAACACCCTGCTGGCAGAAATTCTCGCTCAGCCCCGTCCCGATTTCTTCCGCATCGGCTACTACATGCTGAAGAATCCCGGCGATGACCTCAGCGGTCGTCCTGTGGAGGAAGTTAACGAGATGACCCTCCGCTACCTTGACGATAACTTCATGGTCGAATTTATCGGATTGGCGGAAAAGGGTATCGCCCATTCCTTCAACGCTTCTCTCGAGAAGAAAAAGGCTCTCCTGCCCAAGCTGGAGAAGGCTCGGGAATTCTATCTTGGCAGCTTTGACAAGGCTTCTGCCCGCAAGATGCTCAAGGAGATCGCAGACGAGGTCGATGCTTCCATCGACCGCCTTGAAACCAGCAAGGACAGCGTTGCATACACCTTCCGCACCGCTCTTGACAACGCCATTGACAGATATTTCAGTGCCATCGTCAAGAACCCCAAGGAAGAGGCTCGCTTCGCCAAGCAGAGCAAGAAGCGCGACGCTCTTATTGCCCGCGGTAAGGCCGTTGACTGGAAGGTAGTTCCCAAGGTTGTTTACGATCTTGATGAGCTCAAGGCCAACATCTCCGCCGTTGTGGCTAACCTTATCCGTCACTACGAAAACCACATCGCCGCTGCCGATTCCGTGGACTTCCACACCCGCAGCATCGCCCTTGTGGACTATTTCAAGGACAAGGCTTCTCAGATCGTCCAGCGCATCACCAAGCGTATGGCAAAGGAAAAGGCTATCAAGCTGATGACCGAGGTCGGTATCCCCGAGCCCCGCATCCGCTATTATCAGTATCCCTTCGAGTTCTCCGGCGGTATGCGCCAGCGTATCGTTATCGCTATCGCTCTTGCGGCAAATCCCGATATTCTTATCTGCGACGAGCCCACCACCGCCCTTGACGTTACCATTCAGGCTCAGATTCTTGAGCTGATCAACAAGCTTAAGGAAGAGCGTAATCTCTCCGTCATCTTCATTACCCACGACCTTGGCGTTGTTGCCAACATGGCCGACGATATCGCCGTTATGTACGCAGGTAAGGTAGTTGAGTACGGTACCGCGGACGACATTTTCTATGATCCCCGCCATCCCTACACCTGGGCGCTCCTCTCCTCCATGCCCGACCTGGACACCAAAGAGAAGCTTGATGCCATTCCCGGCACCCCGCCCAACATGATCTATCCTCCTGTCGGCGACGCATTCGCCGAGCGTAACAAGTACGCAATGAAGATAGACTTTGAGCAGCAGCCCCCCAAGTTCCAGATAAGCCCCACTCACTGGGCGGCTACCTGGCTGCTGCATCCCAATGCGCCTAAGGTGGAGCCTCCCCGCATCATCACCGACCGCATTGAAAGAATGAAGAAAGCAGGAGGTATCGACCAATGAGCAACAACACCAACAGCGAAGTCTTGCTCCGGGTAGAAAACCTCTGCCAGTACTTCAAAATGGGCAGTTCCGAGCTTAAGGCTGTCAACAACGTAAGCTTCGACATCAAGAAGGGTGAGGTTTTCGGTCTGGTTGGCGAATCCGGCTGCGGCAAGACCACCACCGGCCGCTCCATCATCAAGATCTATGACATCACCTCCGGCAGCATCTTCTTCAAGGGACAGCGCATCTGCGCCGGTACCCGCAGCTACAAGGACGCCATCAAGGCCGCCAAAAAGGAGCTGCGCAGCGCCGATCCTGCCCGCAAGGCAGAGCTCGAGAAGATAATTGCCGACAACACCGAGGCTATTCGTCAGGCTAAGTTCGACCACGAGCACTCCGACGAGGAATACGCCAAGACTCTTGTGGCTAAGATCGAAGCAGAGTACGCTCCCCGCTTCGAGGAGGCCAAGAACGACCCTGCCAAGCTTGCCGAGCTGAAAAAGGCTTACAAGGAAGAGCTTCGCGTAGCAAAAAAGACCAAGCTCATCACAAAGATACAGATGATTTTCCAGGATCCCATCGCTTCTCTTAATCCCCGTATGACTGTACGCGAGATCATTGCCGAGGGTCTTATCATCAACGGTATCCGTGATCAGAAGTACATTGACGAAAAGGTGTACGAGATTCTTGAGTTGGTAGGTCTTGTTCGCGAGCACGCAGGCCGTTATCCCCATGAGTTCTCCGGCGGTCAGCGTCAGCGTATCGGTATCGCACGCGCGGTTATCATGCGCCCTGACCTGCTCATTGCCGACGAGCCTATTTCCGCACTGGACGTTTCCATTCAGGCTCAGGTCATTAACCTGCTCAACGAGCTGCGCGACCGTCTTGGCCTGACCATTCTGTTCATCGCCCACGACCTCTCCGTTGTAAAGTACTTCTCCGACCGTATCGGCGTTATGTATTTCGGCAACATGGTTGAGCTGGCACCCGCAGACGAGCTTTTCGCTCACCCCCTGCATCCCTACACCCGCTCCCTGCTTTCCGCAATTCCTCTGCCCGATCCTCATTCCGAGAAGCGCCGCACAAGAATCACCTACAATTCCCTTGCCGAGCATGATTACTCTACCGACCTGCCCTCCATGCGTGAGGTCTCTCCCGGCCACTTTGTTTACTGCAACGATGCCGAGGAGCAGAAGTACAAGAAGGAACTGGGACTGTGAACAAAAAACTGAGAAGCATTCTGCTGAAATATGGTATTACAATTCTTATTGGCGCAGCGATGGTATGGCTTGTAATTCGTGGCTACGGTTACTCCGAAGCTGCCACAGCCGCCCAGCGCTACCGCATTCTCAGCGACGCATTTACCATTCCCGGTGTGATTTTCATGCTCTGCGCACTCCTTGTGCTGGTTTCCAACAAGGGTGCCTTTGAGGGCATATCCTACATTTTCGGCTATGCCATTCAATCTCTTGTTCCCGGACTTGGCGGCAGAAGCCGCGAGAAATACGGCGACTACGTTGAAAGAAAGCGTCAAAAGGGCGGAGTAAGGGGCTACGGCTTCCTTTTCTTCACCGGCCTCGCCTTCCTCATCGTTTCCATCGTTTTCATCGCACTCTTCTATGCACAATAATGCAGCAAATCCCTTGGAGGCCATGAACTCCAAGGGATTTTTGTTTTTGAACTATATTTTTAATAGTGCTTCTTCAATCAATTTTATATCTTCAATGTCTTTTTCTCTTCCCAACCTTTTCTTCATTTCAAGAAGTCCGTTTAATGAAATTACAGGGATTCCCTCTATGATAACTACATTATCAAACAGCCAGCCTTCAAAAATTTCCACATCTTCTGCTACTGAAATTTTCCTTGTGCCATCGTCCAAAACCAAGGTTCTGCAGCCACCGCTTTCCAACGCGTCGGCCAAGCATTTGGTACAACCTAAATCTATATCATTCGCAGTATCTTTGAGGCCATGTAAAACCATTGCACTCCCTGCAACGACCCAATATTCGCTGCGGGCATAGTTCAATAGCTTCAATCGTTCTATGATATCTAACTTCGTCATAATCACACCGTATATTATAGTGTTTCCGTCTTAAACGTGGTGTAACCCTCGTAATAGTAGCTGTGGTCAATGCCTTTCACGTAAAGCTCCCGGCTGTTTATATCATCGGTAAGAGCTGCCTTGAGTATGTGCTTGATTTCTATGTCCCTTATGGGACTGCGTTCCATGGCAAGGAGATAATCTTCTTTATCAACCTTACTCCAATCCACCACCTTGCGAAGCTCGGCCTTGAATATCTGATCCAGCCAGATACGGGTACTGCGTCCATTACCCTTGCGGAAAGGATGAGCAACATTCATTTCAACATATTTCTCCACTATCTCATCAAAGGTTGATTGAGGCATTTTTTCCACACTTTCAATAGCGGCCGCAAGATACATCACGGGCGCGAAGCGGAAATTACCCTTCGCCAAATTGACTGACCTGACCTCTCCTGCAAAGGCGTAAATATCCTCAAAAAGGTGCTTATGGATAGCCTGCAGCGCTGCAAACGTCCCCGCTTCCAGCTTTTCAAGCACATCACTTCCAAAAAGTTCCAGAGTTTTTTCTTGCTGATGCGTTCTTCCTCACGGGCAAGCTCTGCAGAATTTGTAATTCCCAATTTATTTTCCAGCGCCACAATCGCACCTCCTCTTTTTTATATTATACCACCCCCCGTTTCTGTAGGCAACATAAAGTAGAATACCCATTTCTCGTAAAACTGACATAATGAGAAGCAGCATACCGAAGTACACTTCTTTGCAAAACAAGTATGGATTTCTCCCCCATTATTTGATAGAATGAGGTTATAATCCGCAAAGGAGGCTGCTCCATGTCAAAGAAAACCAACCGCAACACCCGTGGCCGCATTATCGACGCCGCGTGGAATCTGTTTTACCGCTACGGCTATGACGACACCACCGTGGACGAGATAATCCGTGAATCGGGCACCTCCCGCGGCTCCTTCTATCACTATTTCGACGGTAAGGACGCTCTTCTTTCCACCCTGTCCTACGTATTTGACGAGAAGTACGAAGAGCTCATGGAAACGCTGGACACGAATATGAACAGCTTTGATCAGCTTATGTATCTGAACCGCGAGCTGTTTTCGATGATAGAAAACAGCATTTCGCTGGATCTGTTGGCGCGGCTCTATTCCTCCCAGCTTATCACCCGCGGCGACAAACATCTACTGGATCACAACCGCACCTATTATAAAATTCTGCGCCAAATAATCCAGCAGGGGCAGCAGCGCGGCGAATTGCGGCAGGACGTTACCGTAAACGAAATGGTGCGGGTCTACGCTCTGTGCGAGCGTGCGCTTATTTATGACTGGTGTCTCTCGGCCGGAAATTACTCTCTGCTGCAGTACGGCAAGACCATGCTGCCCATGTTTTTTGGCGGCTTTCGAGTGAATATATAATTTTTGTGCAAAACGCCTAATTCTAATTCTTTTAAATGTACAGTCGTTTTTCCCTTATATTACACAATATTTTTATGTTTTCACGTTTCGGAGTACGGATTTTATTCTGTACTCCGTTCTCTATTTCATTCCATTGAATTATGTGCTATCATATTCATAATTCTTCCGGGTCGCCCCGCGACCTTTCATGGCAAAAGGAGACATTTTTATGAATTCAGCAAACCTTCAACATCTGATAGCGATGGTCGTCTATATGTTGGCCGTTGTGGTCATCGGGCTTTACTTTGCAAAGCGCTCCAACAAAAATGCAGAGTCCTATTTCCTTGGCAACCGCTCACTGGGTCCCTGGGTCGCAGCCTTCAGTGCGGAAGCCTCCGATATGTCCGGCTGGCTCCTGATGGGTCTGCCCGGCCTGGCCTACTGGACCGGCCTCGCTGAAGCAGGCTGGACCGCAATCGGTCTGTTTATCGGTACATACCTTAACTGGCTCATCGTTTCCAAGCGTCTGCGCCGCTACAGCGACCGAGTGGACGCCATCACCATTCCCGGCTTCTTCTCCCGCCGTTTCCATGAGAAGAACAATCTTATCCAACTGTTCGCGTCTCTGTTCATCATCATTTTCTTCACGGTATATGCCGGTCAGTGCCTTGCCTCCTGTGGTAAACTCTTCGTCAATCTTTTTGACCTTGGCTACCACGAAATGATGATAATCGCCGCAGTTTTCGTTCTGCTTTATACCTTCCTTGGCGGTTTTCTCGCCGAGAGTGCGTCTGACTTCATGCAAGCCATCGTCATGATCGTGGCTCTTGTTGCTATTCTCGTTCTCTCCGTTGTCAATGCCGGCGGTATCGACGCCGTCATCGCCAATGCCCGCGAAATCGACGGATTCCTCTCCCTCACCAAGGTGGCAACTCCCTCCACGGAGGTAGCCAACACCTTCGGCGCGGCCAAGCCCTACAGCGTTCTCACCATCGCCTCCAGCCTTGCTTGGGGCCTTGGCTACTTCGGTATGCCTCAGGTTCTGCTGCGCTTCATGGGTATCCGCTCCGAGGGTGAACTCACCCGTTCCCGCCGCGTAGCCTGCATCTGGCTCATCATCTCCATGTCTGCCGCTCTCTTCATCGGTATCGTTGGCCGCAGCGTCCCCGGCATCGCCTATCTCACCAACCCCGAAGCTGAGAACATCTTCATCGACACCGCTGTTACCTTCCTGCCTCCCCTGCTGGCAGGTCTTGCATGCGCCGGTATTCTGGCAGCCTCCATCAGTTCCTCCGACTCCTACCTGCTCATATCCACCTCCGCACTTGCCAAGAACATTTATCACGGCATTCTTAAGAAGGACGCTTCCGACAAGCAGATAATGCTGGTATCCCGCATTGCAATGGTCGCCATCACCCTTATAGCCATGGTTATCGCATGGGATTCCAACAGCACCATCTTCGGCATCACTTCCTTCGCATGGGCAGGCTTCGGCGCCGCATTCGGCCCCCTGATGCTGTTCTCCCTCTTCTGGAAGCGCGTTAACCAGCCCGGTGCTCTCGCCGGTATGGTAGTCGGCGGCGCAATGGTCTTCGTCTGGAAGTACGCTATTGCTCCCCTCGGCGGCGTATTTGCCATCTACGAGCTGCTGCCCGCTTTCATCTGCGGCAGCATCGCACTGGTCGTTGTTTCCCTGCTCACCCCCGCACCCAGCAAGGAAATTCAGGACGACTTTGATTTCTGTGCCAAGAAGCAGTAAACTCCTGCCATATATACGCCAACAGCCTCCTGCGAATTGACGCAGGAGGCTGTTTCCTATAACTTTTCCGCTATAGACAAGTAATATTCAACGAAGTTTGACTTCGTCAAATGAAGCAGCGATGACGCTATGAAGTATCGCGCTTACGCGCGAAATGAAGTTAAGGGTGCTTGGCGCGCTTAGTTGAAAAAGACCCCTTTTGTCTATGGACAAAAGAGGTCTTTTTCATGGCGCAGACGGTGGGATTCGAACCCACGTGCGATTGCTCGCAAACTGATTTCGAGTCAGCCCCGTTATGACCACTTCGATACGTCTGCACGTTAATTCGCCATCATCGCCGGTTGCCCTTAGGGCGAGGCGATGGGCTTTTAAATAATGTTAATGTGATTCTCCACATTAAGCTATAAAAGTATAACAGAGGCGGGAGGAAATTGCAAGCCGCAAATTCCTCCCGCTCATATTTATTTAAGATAATTCTTGAACTTGCCCCAGCCGAGGGTGAAGATAACAGTGCCGAGGATAAGGGGAATGACTGCGGTGTAGTAAATGGAAGCATAGCTGCCGGTAATATCCACCACAAAGCCACCGATAACGGGGCCAAGGAAAAAGCCCAGATCCATTCCAAAATAGTTGGTATTACTTGCGACACCACGGCGCAGCGGCTCAACGCAGCTGACACAAAGGGTCTGAATAGAGGGCTGGATGGCACCGTAGCCGATAGCTGCGAGGACTGCGCCAACAAAGGTCATCCACAGGGTGTGACTGCTGCCTACAATAAGGAAGGACGCCACGAAGCAGACGGCGGCAGGGTAGAATATTTTCTTTATGCCGAACTTATCCAGCAGCTTGCCGCACATTGGTCTTGCACAAAGCAGCACCAGCGCATAGACTGTGAAGAAATAACCGATATTCTCTATACCGCGCTCCTGGGCAAAAAGCTTCATATAGGAAGTATAGAGAATGCTGCACATAGAAAAAATGAGCATAAGTATGGCCGGGAAAATCGACTCCACAGCTACAATATTCTTATACCACTTGCCCAGCTTATCCAGTTCTTCCTTGGGCTCACGCTTATAGGGCATAAGTGCGCAGGGCAGAATGGACACCAGCATGCAGGCCGCGGACACGAGGAAAACTATCTTGTAGCCCGCGGTACCGCCAAAGGTGGCGTTGCCCCAATCGCAGACACTCATGCCGATGGTGGGTCCGATGGCGGTGGTGATAGCGCCGCCTACACCGAAGAATCCCAGACCGGACCCCATCTTATCCTTGGGCAGATAGTCCGCCGCAAGAACAAGATTCAGAGAGCCGATAAAAGCAAACTGAATGCCGTGGAGTATACGGGCGACTATGAACATACTCGTATTGGCGCTGACTGCATAGACCACGTTAACAATGACGCCCATACCGTAGGCAAAGTACATTATGTGTTTCTTGTTCAATTTCGTTATGGCAGGGCCGGAGAAGGGTCTTGCGGCGAAGGATATGCCGAAGTACAGACCGGTTATAACGCCTGCCATTACCGTTCCGGCACCGAGAATACCCGCGTACTCGGATACGAGGGTGTTGAGAAAATTCTGAGAGAAGCAGAGCAGCGCATTGGCAATGAAGGCGCATATGTATCCTCTGTTCCACATGGTTTTATACTGTGTTTCCGTAGTGCTCATCTCCTGTTTTTCTTTTTCATTGTATTAATGTTATCATGCACAGCGACTTGCGTCAAGTGAGCGCCTGCGAAATCCTGCTTGCTCCTTTTGTGTATTGATAAAGTACCAAACATATGATACAATGCTGTCAAAATAAATGCCACATTGACACCGGAGGTAGCCGCTATGAAAAAACAGAAGCCCAAAACCGTCCATAGGCTCTGCTGGCTATTTTTGCTCATTGGCGCCATTATAGCCCTTTGCGGCATTCCTGTTGAGAGCAATGTCTTTATACTGATTGGCTTGGTTGTCATGTGCGGTGCCCTGATTTTCAGAGTAATATTCTACAGATGCCCGCATTGCGGAAAATATCTCGACAGAAGCACCGGCCAGTATTGCCCATACTGCCGCGGAAATGTAAACGAATAAATCATACCTTCCTTCGTAAAACACGGAGGAAGGTATTTATGCTTATGTCAGTCGGAACCCGTGAATAGATATTGCTTTTTACGCTAAATTAATGTACAATATACAAATCCTCATGTGATAGGAGAATAAGCATGCAAAGAAACATTCTGCCGGAGGGCTACACCCCCCTGCTTTCAATTTACGAAACTCAGCGCGCCATCGGTATGCTCAAGCGTCTTTTCGAGGACGAGCTTGCCGGTGCTCTGCGTCTGCACCGAGTATCCGCTCCCCTTTTCGTTTCTGCCGCCTCGGGTCTTAACGATGACCTTAACGGCATTGAGCGCCCCGTTGCCTTCGACGTCAACGGAGTTAAGGATACCGCGCAGGTTGTCCACTCCCTTGCAAAGTGGAAGCGTCTTGCGCTCAAGCGTTATCAGTTCGCCCCCGGCGAGGGTCTTTATACCGACATGAACGCTATTCGCCGCGACGAGGATCTCGACAGCCTCCACTCCGCTTACGTTGACCAGTGGGACTGGGAAAAGATAATCACCGCTGAGCAGCGCAATGTGGAGTATCTCAAGGAGACCGTGCGTTCCATCGTCAACGCGCTGGTGGACACCCAGAAGTTCCTGCGCAGCGTATTCCCCCAGCTTTCCGTTCTGCCAAAGATTCCCCGGGAAGTCACCTTCGTCACCAGCCAGGAGCTTGAGGATCTTTATCCCGAGCTGGACGGCAAGGGCCGCGAAAATGCATTCGTCAAGGAGCATCCCGTGACCTTCACCATCGGCATCGGCGGCAAGCTCAGCTCCGGCAAGCCCCATGACGGCCGCGCCCCCGACTACGACGATTGGAATCTCAACGGCGACCTGCTGGTTTGGGACAGCGTAGGTCAGCGGGCAATGGAGCTTTCCTCCATGGGTATCCGTGTTGACCCCGAGAGCCTCGACCGTCAGCTTTCCATTTCCGGCTGCGATAACCGCCGTGAGCTGCCCTTCCACAAAATGCTGCTGAATAACGAACTGCCCCTCACCATGGGCGGTGGTATCGGTCAGTCCCGCGTGTCCATGCTGCTTCTCGGCAAGGCTCACATCGGCGAAGTCCAGTCCTCCCTTTGGGACGAGGAAAACGTCAGCGCCTGCGAAGAAGCGGGTGTTATACTGCTGTAAATTAAAGTGATAATTAACGAGCCCACATCTGTGTTTTGTGCAGATGTGGGCTTTGGGTTTATTTCAGCAGAAAGTCTATGTAGTTTTCCTTTTCCGGATGCGGTGCGTTGCAGATAGAGAGAACAAGCTCGATGAATTCGGCTTGGGTACAGTTGGACGCACTCACCTGATAAGCTGTTTCACCTATGATGAAGAATGCTCTCCACCACCTTGATGATTTAACACACACAGCGGCAGGAATATCACCGATCAAAGAGTCCATGTCACCGAACATGGCACGAACAGAACTTGCACCCGAAAGAGGCATCTCCGCAGTATACTGCAGCACACCGTCCAAAGAGCACTTCACCGGAGTCGGAGACGCATAAATATTTATATTGATGTCATGGTTATGTGGGGCCGGAGAAGTGTACCAAACAGCATGAGCCTTTGCCCCGTTGAACATATACACCGGTTTCTCAGGGTCGCCGTTTATAAAGCATACCGGCTGCACCCAAAGCCGCTGGTAATCCGTGTCCTTCAGCGGCATACCACCCATAGTCCAATATTCCGGATATATGTTCAATGCCGCCAGCAGTTCTTCCCTGCTGTATGTCTTTCCGCCATTCATTTCCTTATAGGACACAAGTGTATCGTTGGCCTTGACACTGATTCCCGTTACAAATAAGTAGTCCTCCTGCGTCAGCTGCGATATTATATCCTCTTTCGTTTTGAACCACAGTTCGCCGCGGCTGAGTTCCACTCTTTCAACAATTTCGCCGTCAACAAGAGGCGTTTTCACGGTAATGGGGCGCGCGTAATACGCGTTGAGCAGCATGACAGCTGCCACCGCAGCGGCGCTTAACACAAGGATCGTAGCGACGCGAATGATTGTTCTTTTCACAGCAGACACCTCCACTCGTAAACGGGCGGGCACATACAATATCAGCTTAATGCAATTTGTTTAGCTTGTCAATTATTGCTACGGTTTTTAGTTGTCTTAACATATGCAATGTTTCCTCACATCGCCTCATTCCGAGCATTGTGCGAGGAATCCCACCTTTGAGCGGTTCGCAGCAGCGGCCACTTCCCTGCGTCTGTTTGGGGTATTCCTCGGGCTGCGCCCTCTGAATGACGGTATTTTTAGTACGGTGCTTGCGGCAGGGGCACGCCCCTGCCCTACGTTGTTGCTTCATGTCGGCTCGTGAACGTAGGGCTGAGGCGTGCCTCAGCCGCTTATTGGTCAACCTCGGCAATTTCGCTACAGGCGGAACGGTCAAGACCGTTCCCTACAAAATATAACGTACATTACTGTGCTGATTTAAATCGCAAGTATTCTCAATTCGCAATTTTATACTCAACAGTTGCCTTTATAATACAAATATGGTATACTTCTTCAGATTGAGATTTTTAATTCCGGAGGTCTGCATTATGGAATGGCTGGAAGTAAGCATAGAGGCTCACAAGGACACGGAGGCTCTCTCCGACCTGCTTGAGGGCATGGGTGTTTCCGGGCTGGTTATCGAGGACGGAAGCGATTTCGAAAAGTTCATGGACGAGAACCGTCAGTACTGGGATTATGTTGACGAAGATCTCAGTCAGACGATGCAGGGTAAGAGCCTTGTTAAGTTCTACCTTTCCGCAGACGAGGACGGCAAAGCCGAACTTGAGCGCCTTACAAAGGAGCTGGAGCCTCGGGGCTACGTTCCCTCGGTGCGCAATGTCCGCGATGAGGACTGGGAGAACAACTGGAAGCAGTATTACAAGCCCATCAAGGTGGGCGAAAAGCTGCTGATAGTCCCCGAATGGGAGGAGGCTCCCGAGGCCGAGGGACGCAGCATTCTGCGCCTTAATCCCGGCCTTATCTTCGGCACCGGCACCCACCCCACCACAAGAATGTGCCTTGAGCGCCTTGAAAATTACGCGCCCACCGCCGACTCCGTTCTTGACCTTGGCTGCGGCAGCGGTATTCTTTCCATTGCAGCACTCTGCCTTGGCGCAAAGATGGCTATAGGCTGCGATATCGACGATAAGGCTCCCGACATCGTAATGGAGAACGCCCAGCTCAATGACATAGGCACCGATATTTACACCGTTTACGCAGGCGACGTGCTGAAAAGCCGCTCCCTGCGCAGCAAGATAGACGCCCAGAAGTATGACCTTGTGCTGGCGAACATCGTTTCCGATGTTATCATCGCGCTTGTAAAGGACGCCGCCAAGTGGGTCAAGCCCGATGGCAAGTTCATCTGCTCCGGCATTATCGACGGCCGTGAGGACGAGGTACGCGCCCACATTGAAGCCGCAGGCTTCGAGATACTTGACCACGGCCACGTTGAGGACTGGCACAGCTACATGGCGCAGCTGAGAAAGGATTGACAGTGTGAAAAATCACACTATCAATATTTAAAAAGCCCAACGCCTCGCCCTGCGGGCAACCGGCGTTGATGGCAAAAAATCCTCCATGCGCGAGGATTTTCAATGACTATTTGTGCGACTGTGTCGCATGGAGGATTTTTACAATGAAACTTTGTGTTCCCTGTCTTTTTGGACTGGAAGGACTTGCAGCAGACGAGCTGAAGTACATGGGTATGGACGGCGTTGCCGCCGAGACCGGCCGCGTGCTTTTCGAGGGCAATGCTGCTGACATCGCCAAGGCTAACATTCGCCTGCGCACCGGCGAGCGCGTGCAGATCCTCATGGGTGAGTTCCCCGCTCACGAATTCAACGACCTTTTCGAGGGCGTTTACGCTCTGCCCTGGGAGGATTTCATTCCCAAGGACGGCGAGTTCCCAGTAAAGGGTCACTGCCTGAACAGCCAGCTTATGTCCGTGCCCACCTGTCAGGGCATGATAAAGAAGGCTATCGCCAAGCGTCTTGGAGGCAAATACGGCATACAGCAGCTTCCCGAAACCGGCAGCCGCTATCAAATACGCTTCTCTATAATGAACGATCGCGCCTCCATTTATCTTGACACCAGCGGCGCCGCTCTTCACAAGCGTGGCTACCGTCCTAACGCCAACCTTGCGCCCCTGCGCGAAACACTGGCTGCCGCGATGGTGAAGATATCCCGCTTCAAAGGCCGTGACGTTTTCTGCGACCCCTTCTGCGGCTCCGGCACCATCGCCATAGAGGCCGCGCTGGC
>CAYYLZ010000040.1:0-17860 GCA_964472725.1 uncultured Oscillospiraceae bacterium | reverse complement strand
GCGCGCTGGGCTACATCGCCATCGCCGGCAACATGTACGAGGACGAGAGCATCAAAAACGAGCTGCGTCCCTCCGACGCATTCGGCAAGGACTGCCCCATTCCCGGCGTCAAGCTCCACATCACCGAGGCCGAGAAGCTGGTTCTTTCCAAGCCCACCAAGGTAAAGCTGGTGCTGGATACCACCACCGAAAAGGGCACCTCTCACAACGTAGTCGCCACCATCGAGGGCACCGACCTTAAGGACGAGGTTCTCGCATTCAGCGCCCACTACGACTCCGTCGCTTATTCTCAGGGCAGCTGGGATAACGGCACCGGCTCCGTCACCATTGCCGAGCTGATGCACTACTTCAAGGAAAAGGGCAGCCGCAGAACCCTTAAGTTCGTATGGTGCGGCTCCGAGGAGATCGGCCTCGTCGGTTCCCGCAAGTACTGCGAGGCTCACGAGGAAGAGCTGAAGAACTACATCTTCGACATCAACTTCGACATGACCGGCTGTACCATCGGCTACGAAAGCTGCTGCTGCACCGCCAGCGAGGACACCATGCACGCCATTGAGTACCTCGCCAAGGTCAACAACTACCCCGTAAAGATGTCCCTTGACACCTACGGCTCCGACTCCACCAGCTTCGCCACCGCCGGCGTTCCCGCCTGCACCTTCGCAAGACTTAACGCTCAGGGCGGCGCTCAGATCCATAATCACACCGACACCATGGATCGCATCGACCCCGACTCCTTCATGATAACCCTCAACTTCGTTGCCATGTTCGCCGAGCAGCTGGCTAACGCCGCCGTTAACCCCATTCCCCGCAAGTTCGCCGACTCCGTGAACGAAAAGCTGGAGATGGGCAGAAAGTTCGCCGCCGCAGGCAAGGAGAAGAAGGAAGAGGAAGCTCCCGCCGAGGAAAAGAAAGAAGAAACCGAAGAAGCCAAGTAATTAATATGTAATGCATTTGCCGACAGGGCAGCGTGATTTGAATTCACGCTGCCCTGTTTTTTATTTGCCGGTGAAAAAACAGTCATTGCGACTCGCTAAGAGCCGCCTGCGCGGTTGCTCGCATGCACTCGGCCTGCGGGCCTCGTCAGAGGGCACAGCCCGAAGAATCCCCACTACAGACGCAGGCGTGTCGTTTCTGTGCACCATTCAACCGTGGGATTCCTCGCAAGCTCGGAATGACAGGATTTTCAAACTTTTTCCGTTGCGCCCCTATCGCGGAAAAACAGATATTATAGGGAGAATTGTGCAAAAAAGTAAACTTTTGTTCCCACTGCAAAATCGAAGGAAAATGTTAAAAATCAAACATTTTAGATTTTCGTGATATTTACCAGTTATTGGTATAATCGTTTGATGGTTAAGCCTTAAAGGAATTCCGGATCATCAAGCGTTTGTACATATTTCGGGCACTCCAAAAGAGTGTACTATTATGAAGGAGGAGTTTCACTATGAAGACTCTCAAGAAGATCCTCTCCTTGGTCCTCGTCGTAGCAATGCTCGCCAGCATGATGATCGTTGGCGCTGCTGCTGCTGAAGAGAAGACCAACTACGAGGAAGCTGTTGCCGTAGTTACCGGCATCGGCATCATCGAGGGTGACGAGAATGGTATGAACTACCAGGGTCTCGTTACCCGTGAGCAGGCAGCTAAGATCATTGCTTATCTGCTTCTCGGTAAGACTGGCGCTGAAAAGCTGACCACCACCACCGCTCCCTTTGCAGACGTTGCAGCTTCCCGCTGGTCTGCAGGCTACATTGCCTACCTGAAGGGCCAGGGCATCATCTCCGGTGTATCCGACACCGAGTTCGATCCCACCGCTAACGTTACCGGCATTGCATTCGCTAAGATGCTGCTCTCCGCAGCAGGTTACGGCAAGGCTGGCGAGTTTGAAGGCGCAGCATGGGATATCAACACCATCACCTTCGCTAACGACAACGGCGTATTCACCGGCACCCTCGCTGAAGACGTTGCAGATCCCGCAACCCGTGAAGAGGCTATGCTCTATGCTTTCAACGTACTGACCAAGGTTCCCGTTGTTAAGTACAACAAGACCTTCGAGTCTTACTACGTTGGTCCTTCCGCTCTTGACACTGTTGACGGCACTTTCGATCCCACCGATCCCGAGGCTGACAACAATCCCTACGCATACACCCTTGGTTACACCAAGTATGAGCTGAGCCAGTCTGCTAGCGGCAACGATGATTTTGGTCGTCCCTGCATGTCTTGGGAGGCAGATGGTGTGATTGTTGCTGACGAAGTTGCTGTTGCTGTTCCCGATGCAGTTCTCACCGGTACCGTAAACTCCGGTTCCATCTACACTGCTATTGGCAAGGCTGCGGCTGACAACTTCAACAAGGAAGGCTCCACCTCCGAAATCAATGTTTACGTTGACGGCGTAAAGCAGGACGGCACTTATGGCAAGACTGCTGTTGTTACCGCTCCCGTTAAGGCTGGCTACACCACCAATGCAGTTTCCAGCTACGGCGCTACCGTTGAGATTTATGTAAACTACAAGGGTAGCAACAAGTACGTTATCGATATCGTTGTTTGGTATGAGCACACTGCTGATGTTACCAAGGTAAGCAAGTCTGCCAACACCATCACTCTTGATGGCTCTATCGTTGTTTCCGGCGAGGACTTCGACATCTCCGGTTACGCAAAGAATGATGTAGTTATCTACACCATGGGCACCAACAATGGCAACGATGAAATCGCTACCATTCGTGTTGCTGAGCCTGTTGTTGGCACATTCATTAACTACACCACTTTCATCTACAACATTGATGGCGTAAGCTACTATGCAAACGCCAAAGCAGAGAGCACTCCTACCGACTACAACACCTCTTACGAGATTTACTTCGACTATCTGGGCACCATTTTGAGAGCCGATGCGTATGACTCTGCTGCTGCTTCCGGTTCTTATCAGTATCTCTATGTTCAGAGCGTAGAGAGCCAGATTGCTACCGACAACATCCTTACCGGCAATGACAGTTCCATAGTTATGGAAGTTGTTTACGCCGCCGGCGGCAAGGAAGTAGTTGACTACCAGATCAAAACTGAGGCTGACGGCGATGAGTACATCACCTTCGACGGTAGCAAGGTCCTTCTCTATGCCGATACCAAGACCAACACCAACGGTACCTACAAGGTTGCCGATGAAGATGGCAATGTACACGCTGGCATTACCGCTAACACCTGGTACAGCTACACTGCAAACGAGGCTGGAGAAGTTACCCTGAAGACCCTCACCGGTAACAGCTACGCTACCGTAAAGGCAGCCATCGCTGTTGACACCGGCGAGGCAGATACCGGCACTGGCTTCGCCGCTAACAGCAAGACCGTTCTCACCATTATAGATGACAATGGCGTCGCCGTTACCTACACTGGCATTTCCACCTTCCCCGAAGAGTTTGAAGGTTCTTACTCTGTTCTCGTAACTCATGCCAAGACCGGCACCAAGAACGACGACCTCGCTAAGACCATCGTTGTTTATGTCGAGGACGATTACTTCACCACCAACACCGAGTACATGTATGTATTTATGGCTTACTCCTTCGATGACGAGACCGTTACCTACATGGCATACAAGGACGGCGCAATGGCCTTCATCCCCGTAAGCGTTGATAACCTTGATGGCGTAAACGCTGGCACCATGTACACTGTTTGCACCGTAGCTCAGGAGAACGGCGAGTACATCGTTGGTTACGCTGATGAGGCTGTAAACAATGGCCTGTTCATCTATGATGCCAACACCAGCGCACAGACCTGGTTCGAAGAGGCTACCATCGATTCTCTCGACGAGAACTTCTTCACCACCGTTGAGGTTGATGTTGACGGTTACCAGGCACTCGTTGATACCCTCGTAGATGTTCCCGAAGGCGTAAATAAGACCGAGGTTACCGATGAGACTACCGAGTACCTCTACTTTGTAGATCCCATGGATAACACCTCTGAAATGGTTGTTTGGAGCAACAATGGCACTCCCAGCAATTTCTATGACGATTATCTCGTTTACACCAACCAGGATGCTATCGATGCTGCTAACGAAGCTAATGCAGACACCGAGGCCGCTATTGCTGCTCTGATGGTTGACACCGTTTGCGGCTACAATGTTGGTGCAAACCGCTGGTACTACAACAATGATACCGTCATCTATGACTGCACCGCTGGCGGCGTTGTTGTTGACGAGCTCTCCGAGGGCGATTGCTTCGTTGCCGTTATGGACGATGACGATGCTGACCTCTGCGCTTACATCTGGATCGTTGGCTAATCTCTGATTAGACAATCTCCTAAGTTTACTTAGCAATAGCTAAATAGACACTTATCCCCTCCCGGTTTTCATGTTCCGGGAGGGGATTTTGTAAAGCGTGTATTTACCGCGAGTAGATGATCAAGTCATTCCGAGTGTCAACGAGGAATCCCCCGGTTGAATGGCATGCAGTATCGTCTGTGAGAGAACCATTCGGGGGATGCTTCGCTTCGCTCTGCATGACGCATGATGGGATTCTTCGGGCTTCGCCCTCTGACGAGGCCCGAAGGCCGAGTGCATGCGAGCAACCGCCGAAGGCGGCTCTTGGCGAGTCGTAATGACGCGGTTTCAGGTCGCCGTTCTGTTCGCATTGCTGAAAAACACCCACGCTTTCTCGTAGGGAATGGGCCTGCCCATTCCGTTTGTTGGGTTATTGCCGCAGTACCGTTAAAACGGAGCAGGCAGGCCTGCTCCCTACGAACAAATTTTATATTCGGTGCAGCACAATACTGCCTTCGGCGGCCACCTCATCAGTCATGGCTGCGCCATGCCAGCTGGAGGTGAATTGCCGCGTAGCGGCAAGAGAGGCCACCCTGGGGTGTCCCCTCAAGTGGAAGCTTAACCCGATTTCTCACCAGCGAAAATCAGTATCGCATGAAAGGGGCATGAAATATGACTAACTTCGAAAAACTTATGAATATTATGGACTGTCCCGCCTGCGACCTTGGAACGCATGACGTCCGCGTGCGCCTTTTCGGCGATACGGAACTGGAAAACTGCCACGGGCGCGTGGTTTCGCCGCGCTCTGCCCGCGAAAAATCATGGCTGCTGCTCAAATATCTTCTCGCTCACCGGGGACGCGAGGTCACCCGCGAAGAGCTTTTGGAAAAGCTGTGGACGGACGACAGCGAGGAGCAGGACGATAACGCCGCCCGCGTGCGTCTTTCCCGCCTGCGCCGACAGCTTACGCCCCTGCAGCTCAACGGCACCAAGGGGCTCATTCTCTTCTCCTACGGCAGCTATTTTCTCAACCCCGACTACGACATTTACACCGATGAAGAACTCTTCACCGAGCTTTTAAGACGAATAAAAGGTATTCCCGTGGACGACCCGGTGGGGCTCGAGCTTTGCGTCAAGGCGCTGGAGCTGTTTCGCGGCTCCTACATAGAGCACTCCGGCGCTGTGCCCGTTCTGCTGGAATACAGAAAATATTACGATTCCGAATTTGCCGCTCTTGCCCGCAGCACGGTAGAGCGCGCCGCAGCCCTTGATGACGAGAGCGTGATGCCGCTGCTCTGCACCCGCTCGGCGGATATAATCCCCGAGGACGAGGCGCTGCACAAATCCATCGTCAGCTTCCTCGTTCAGCGCAAGAGCGAGGTGGAGCTGGTGCGCCATATTTCCCACCTGTCCTTTGTGGACGGAACGGGAGCGAAGTGGCTTAAAAACGCCGCGATTTGATATGAAAATTTTATCCCGTCCGTTACCTTTTTATGGGTTTCGGACGGGATTTTTCGCTTATCAAAAAATACAAAAAAACGCCGGGAAAAAAGGTTTACTTTTTTTCCCGACGTGGGCAAACATATCGCATCAGTGACATTTACTTTGCAAGCGCTCAATCAGCCAATTATTCCGTCGATTTTCACTTGCAGGCACATTCTAACCAAAATATTTCCCGTAGTCAAGCGATTTTCGCAATTGTAAAACTACTGTAACATTACTCCCTTTTGTTACACGGCTCTCGCGCGCGTGTATTATATAGGTATGCCGGTATTACACCGTCATTCAGAGGGCACAGCCCGAAGAATCCCCAACACAGACGCAGGCGTGTCGTTTCTGCGTACCATTCAACCAGAGGATTCCTCGCAAGCTCGGAATGACAAATCTTTGGGGTTTTGCGTTGTTCGGTTTTGCGGGCGGTAATCGTTACATTGCGGCGGCTTGAGGGCAAGCCGCCCTACCGGCATCTATTTTACTGCGGCGATTGCGGTGGGGGGCGTTACACTGCACCGATAATGCATTGATACAAATAAATTTTGTACCCATACAAAAAAAGTACTACACATTTGAGTTGTTATCATGTATAATACCTTTGGATAAGCATTTATCTATTTCTGTGTAAACAAATCTGCGGGGACGTTTGACTCCCGGGCAGAAGATTTTAAGTCCTTGGAGAGGGACTAAAAAAACTACTACTCTATAATGCGAGGAATATGCTATGTATACTTTCAGACCCTATACCGAGCGTATCGGCAGAATGAAGGTCAAGGTTCGCGACAGAGTTATCGTTGCGGATTCTTCCAAGATGATTCTGCAGATGGAAGCAAGTCAGAAGTACAAAAACTTCCCTCCCATGCTTCAGAAGCCCTATACCTCCCTTTATATCATTCAGAATATGCCCATCGATATCGTTGAGGACGAGTATTTCGCCGGCGATATGGGCAACAAGGGCTGGGGTGCTTCCGGCGGCGCAATGTGGCTCATGGCCGACATTGAGAACACCTGGCCTATCGGCGAGGACGGTCTGCACCACGCTCCCGATGATGATCCCCTTTACTCCCATCAGAAGCTCGCTATTTCCCCCGAGGAACTGAAGAAGATGCGCGAACTCACCGCGCAGAGAATGGCCGGCATGGGCAAGATTTTCCCCGAAGAGTGGCTGCCCGACGGCGCTCTTGATTTCTTCAAGCTGCAGGCTTCCGACTACGGCAAGATCGGCGGCTTCCCCGTTCAGCTCCCCCCCGGACACCTGACCCCCGGCTTCCAGAACATCCTCAAGAGAGGCTATGCCGATATCCGCAAGCAGGCTCAGGATTGGCTTGACGAGCACAACGGCAACGTTCAGGGCGACAACATGGGTAAGTACATGTTCTACAAGGCTGCCACCGTTGCCTGCGACGGCGCTATCACCCTTACCCGCCGCTATGCCGACCTTGCAAGAGAAAAGGCAAAGACCGCTCCCACTCCCGAGCGCAAGGCTGAGCTGGAAAAGATGGCCGAAGGTCTTGACTGGATCGCATACAATCCTGCCCGCACCTTCCGCGAGGCTCTCCAGCAGGTCATGATGTACAACGTATTCCTGAAGGTCGACAACGACCCCGGCGTTACCTCCCTCGGCCGCTTCGACCAGTACACCTGGCCCTACCTGAAGAAGGAACTGGAAGAGGGCACCATCACTCTTGACGAGGCTCAGGAGCTGGTTGACGCATTCTTCCTGAAGATCAACACCTTCTACGGCGGCGGCTTCGGCAAGACCCAGCAGACCGCCGGCGTCGGCCACCTCGGCCAGCACACCACCATCGGCGGCTGCATTCCCGAGACCGGCGAGGACGCTACCAACCCCGTTTCCTACATGGTTCTCGAAGCCATGTCCCGTCTTGAGCTGCATGAGCCCACCGTTTCCCTGCGTATCAGCAAGAACACTCCCAAGGAGATCTGGGACTGCGCTATGGCTACTTCCATGCGCGTAGGCGGTCTGCCCCTGCTGCAGAACGACGATGTTATCATTCCCGCCATTATCCGCGAGCTGGGCTTCGAGCTTGAGGACGCAAGAAACTTCGCATTCATCGGCTGCCAGGAAATCACCGGCTCCGGCTGCGATTATCCCGCCCCCAACGGCTCCGCTATGGGTCACAGCGGTATCTACTGGGCTATTGGTCTGCTCATGGCTATCAACAACGGTATCAACCCCATCAATGGCGCTCAGGTCCCCGAGCATCTGCGCTCCGGCTATCTGACCGACATGAATTCCATGGACGATGTCCGCGCTGCATTCGAGAAGATCTGCACATGGATGCTCACCTGGTCCGCAACCCTCAACAACTACACCGAGCACGAGTATCCCAGACTCTTCCCCTTCCCCAACCTCTCCATCTCCACCACCGGCTGCATGGAGTCCGGTAAGGACGTTTCCGAGGGCGGCGCAAAGTACAATTCCTACGGCGGCACCGCTACCGGTCTTGCTACCACCGCAGACAGCCTGACCGCTCTCAAGTACATGATCTTCGACAACAACTTCGTTTCCAAGGAAGAGTACCTGAAGGCTATTCTCGCCAACTGGGAAGGCTATGAGCCTCTCCGCCAGAGAATCCTCAACGAGGTTCCCCACTACGGCAACGCCGACCCTTATGCCGATGAAGAAATGAAGTACGTTATCGACCTGTACTACAACATTTCCCGCGCATTCTCCACCCACCGCTGCAAGGTCTACAAGTGCGGCACCTTCGGCGCCTCCGACCACGTAGTTCAGGGTGAGATCACCTGGGCAACTCCCGACGGACGTAAGACCGGCGAGCCCATCGCCGACGCTTCCAG
Organism: uncultured Oscillospiraceae bacterium; assembly: GCA_964472725.1. Lineage (GTDB taxonomy): Bacteria > Bacillota > Clostridia > Oscillospirales > Oscillospiraceae > RGIG6375. The sequence continues at coordinate 9,306 of CAYYLZ010000040.1, read as the reverse complement.
CCCCGCTCAGGGCAGAGACGTAAACGGCCCCACCTCCGTCTTTACCTCTTCCACCTACTTCGATCACTCTCACTTCATGGACGGCATGGCTCTCAACCTGAAGATCCACCCCTCCGCTCTCGTCGCCAACGACGGCGTTGACAAGCTCGAGGATATCACCAAGGCTTACTTCGAGCAGGGCGGTATGGAAGTTCAGTACAACGTAGTTGACGCGGCTACCCTGAGAAAGGCTCAGCAGAATCCCGACGAGTATCACAACCTGGTTGTTCGTATCGCCGGCTTCTCCGCTTACTTCGTTGACATGACTCCCGCAATGCAGGAGGATATCATCTCCCGCGCAGAGCACGCCATCTAAGTACTTACCAATCATAAGCCAACCGCCGCAGGCCATAAGGTCTGCGGCGGTTTTTCTCATTTCCCCCTGAGCGCCATCAGTGCCGCCTGATAGCGGGGCAGGGGCATCATGGGATTTTCTCCGTCGGTGATACCTGCGGCCACGGCTGCGGAGTATTCCTCCCGCGCCCATTCGGGCAGGGGCAGGGTTGCGGCGTGCCGCTGTGCCTTTTCGAACATGGCGTATGCCTGCGCATCGGTAAGCTGCGCTATGAAGGCAGCGCAATCGTCGGTGACCTTCAGGTCTATCAGCTCCTGAGGGAAGTTTTTGCCCGGGCAGGCTGTGGAGTCATGATCCCGGTGAGTGCTCACTTTTATTCCCTGATAGCGGCCAAGGATATCGGCAATAAGCTGCCTGCCCGACTCCAGCTGCGCCTCGGGCATTACGTCCGTTTCGAAGTTGCCCTCAAAGCACACGGCAACAGACACGGTATTTTTTCCCACGGTATGAGTGCCCACGCTGTCCTCGGGTCTGCCGCGCCATATACTGCCGTCCTTGCGTATGTAATAATGGTAGCCTATGCCGTACCAGTTCCGGGCAAGATGCGCCTTATGAATAGCCTCCACGCTGCCGTTCCCCGCCGCATGGTGGAGTATGAGCATGGTGGTGCTTTTGCGCTTATCCGGGTCAAGGGTAAAGGTCAGGCCTGCGTCGTTGATTATCATTTGCTCACCTTCTCATGTTGGGTGCCGAAATAAAAGGCAATGACAGTAGTGACCACTATCATCACATTCTCGGGGGTTATACTGCCCCGCAGCGCCAGCACGGCAAAGACTCCGATGAGGGCGAAGGTCACTATGGTTTTTACGTTTATCAGCTTTGCGATGTTTTCGATTACAGTATGCATGGTTCCTCCTTTTCACTTCCCCTTGTGGAAGCCTTCAAGGTCGTCGATACGATGGTTGATGACCTTTATTTTTTCCTCCACAACGGGCATACGTTTGGCAAAATTGTTATGTTCCCGCACCTCGCGGGTCAGTTCCTCCAGCTTGGTATCCGTCACCGCCTGTGCCTTGCCGTTGGCGATAAGAATTCCCACAAGGGTCACGGCGCCGGTCACCACCGCTGTGATTATCGTTTCAAGCATTTCCACCCTCCTTCACTCTCATGTATCAGGTGGATACCGTCCTGCTTTGCCTCAGCGCCGCTCCCGCAAGGTATCCCTTACCGAAGGTATCCGCTGAGGTAAAGACCGGGTCACCCTGCCCTGTCAGCCCCATCGCCAGCCCGGAAAGAAACGCCGTTCTGTCGTAAGAATATTCCGGCTCGGCAGGTTCTTCGGGCTCTTCAGGGTCAGTGGTGGCGTTGGGGTCAACCGGCTCGCTTGTGGCTGAATAAAGCGTACCGGCAGAATTATACACATCGAAGCTGTGCCATATATGCGGTTCAATGGCGGGGCCGGTGCTCCAGCCGGCTTTGGAATAGGTAAAGGTCCGCTCGAATACCCAGTCCGCCACCTCACCGGTATCGGTATCGATAGCCGCGTTATAAACAGCACCGCTGCCGTCCTCGCTCCAGTACATAATGCTGCCCGAAGTATTTACATAATAGGTGGTACTGAGCAGCGCCAAAGTGTACTGAGGCCCCAGCTGGCAGATATACGAGTAAGGATAGGTAACTTTGTCCGTCCATACGGTTTCTATATCGGGCATGGACACGCCGTTATATATCATGGTACCCATCAGCTATCCTCCCAGACTACGGAAATAACACTGCCGCCGGGGGTGGTTATTTTATCGGGCTGACCGGCCGAATCGAACTCAACGGTATAGCTGAGCGTATCGCCGGTTTCAAGGGTCTCCGTAAAGCTGCCGCTATCCCATGCGGAGTAGTCTATGGCGGTTACGGCGGGATAAACGCCGATGCTGTTGGGGAACAGCCGTATGCCGTTATACTCCATATAAAAGGTAGCGTACTTTATGTTATTGCCGAAATTATCGCCTGCGGAAGCCTCAGTGCGGTAATCGCTGAGCACCGCCGTACCGGCAGCTTTGTCGTAGCGATAGCTGATCCAGCCGCCGGAGCTGAATTCCGTAGTGGCGGCGTTCCATGCGGTAATGCTTATGCCCTCCTCGGGCGCGAAGCCGATGGTTATGTAGTCATCGCTTTCCGATATGAACAGGTGTCTGTAGCTAAGGGCAAAATCCGCATACTCCAGCGCAAGCGCCTGCTGCGCCTCGGCAAGGCGTTCCGAGTACTCATCGGGGCAGAGCAGACCCAACTCCGCTGTTCCGTCCACGCCGAAAAGGTTCACACCCTTGACTATATTCGCCCCGACCAGATCCTCATCGCCCAAAACGGTGACGGTGCGTATAGCGTAGCCTTCGGGCGCGGTAAGTGTAAAATCGTAGGCCTCGGGCCTAATTTCAAACTCGCGCCATATAAGTTCTTTGCCCTGATAGGTGCCGGTAACGCCGTAAACGGTAACGCCCTCGGCGATATTCTCGGGTATCAGCTGGGCGTCGCCTGCCACGCTTACGCTGCTCAATCCATCATAGTCCGCGTCCGGAACAACGGTGAGTTCTTCTCCCGTAGGCGTGACGCTTTTTGCCTGCAAAACAGGCCCCGCTCCGGCTATGCCGTCGATGGCCTCGGGCAGTCCGCTGAGAGTGTCGGCAGCCGTGCCGTTTTTATTTACAATGGCGGCGTTGGACTCGCTGAGAACGGCTCGCAGCTTTTCGGTACGCAGATCTATGGCATTCTGTACGCTCATTCACTCGCCCCCCCTGTATAGTTGTAATTTATTGTGGCGTTTGTTGCTCCCCAAGGCGCATTAGCCACCGCATCCTCCGCCCAGGGAACGTTGATAACGGCGATGTTGGTGCATTTATTGAAGGTGCTGCTGCTCAGGCTTTCGGGTGTGCCCTTGAAAGTAACGCTTGTAAGGCCCGTGCAGCCGTAAAACGCACCGTTTTTGGTGGTTTTCAGGCTCGCCGGCAGCTCGGTTACCGTCAGCTTATAGCAATTGTAGAACGCTGACGCACCTATGCTTTCCAGCGCCGCGGGCAGCGTTTCAAGAACAAGCTCCTTACAGTTATAGAACGCGCTGCCGGCGATCTCGACTATCGTATCCGGCAGCTCTATGGCAGGAAGTGCCCCGCAGCCGTAAAAGGCGCTGCTTCTGATAGAGTCTATATTTTCCGGCAGCGTAACCTCAAGCAGCCCGCTCTGATTGGCAAACATGAACGTAGTTACAGCGGGTCCGTACACGCGGGCGCGTATAATACTTCCGTCGGTGATCTCGTCATATATGATGCCCGCTTCAATATCGCCGCTGCCCGCCACCTCTACCGTCACCTCGCCAAGGCCGTCGTATCCGCCGTCCGCGGTGTAAACGCCATTTTCCGTAACGGTCTTATCCTGCAGGATAACCGCCGGCGCTTCGATTGCGTCTATGGCCCCGGGCAGGGCGCTGAAATTATCCACCGCCGCGCCGTTTTTGCCGACAAGGGCGGCATTTGCCTCCGCCAGAATGCTCTCCATCTTTTTCGCTCTTGCGTCAAGCTCTATTTTCAGTGCCATATTAACCTCCTGTCACGCTGTCCATGCCCTCAAAAAAGGGGGCATACAGCGTTTCATAGTCGGTGGTGGTAAAGCCCAGCACCGCGTCGAAGGCTTCAAAGGATGAGCTTACGTATTCCGCGTCACCGCCGATGGCGTTATATATGGCCTGATTTACCTCGGTCATCGCCGCGGCGTCTATATTGGTTCGGGACTGGGTCTTCTGCTCCTCGCTAAGCTCCTGCGCGGTATAAGTCAGCACATTTGCCGGAATCTCCACCATATCTGCCAGCTCCGCAGCCAGTTCCTCACGCTCCTCCTTTGTATAGTAGTCCACGCCCTTTACGGGAGTATAGCCGGGTTCGCCCTTGAGCAGGCCGTTCTCAATGGCCGCCATGAGCTGCGCCCATTTACTCTGTGTGGGTTCGCCGGGTTCCTGCCCCTCCTCCGCGCCGGTCTCCACAAGCAGCGGTTCGGTATAGACCGTGGGCAGACGGGTATCGTCTTTTATACCGTAAACGCCGATGCGCAGGCGTCTGCCCGCCTCCAGCGCCTCCCACGGAATAACAGCCGCATCCGCTACCAGCGGCACGGCCCATACCCCGCCGAAGGTGGCGAAGACCGCCGTTTTGCCGTAGCCGTCCCATGTTTCGTCAAAGCTGAACCGGCAGTGGACAAGATTCACGCTGCCGCTGACAAGGCGCTGGGGTTCGACCACATCAATATCGTGCTTTCGCACAGCAAGTTTCATATAAAATCCTCCTTGCGGTATAACCGCATAAATAGTTTGCCAAAATCCTCGCCGGTTGCCCGAAGGGCGAGGCGATGGGCTTTTGACCATATCAGTGTGATATTTCACACTGATCCTCCATTCTGCCGCATAAGCGGCATTTTTTACATACGTTTCCTGCTGTGCCACCATTTTTCCATGGTCTGCAACTGACATTCACTGACATTATCGCCCCCAAAAAAGGATTTTTTCGCCCCGGGCTCGTACATTAATACAAAAAAGCGCAATTTCCCTCTCATTGCCTGCAATGTATTTTTCCGCCTTTTCCGGTATATTTTGTGTTTTATACTCAGTTTAGTACTTTATATATAATTAATCTTCATTCCTTGTGCGTTTTCACATTTCCATCGTCCTTGCTTCCATAATTTTTTAACTAATTCACACTTGAATTTTGCGCTATCTTTTTGTATAATTTACACTCACGGCGCTGTGTCCTGAAAAAGGGAACTGACGCGCTGCGGTTTTTGCAGTGTTTTTCTTTATCCTTTTACCGCGTGAAAGGTTAAGTTATACCGGCAAAATATAATTCTATCAAGGCGGGATATTCGTGAACTCTAAAACCTTAATCTACATTTTGAAGCGTCTCGTGCTTGCTATCCTTACCATATGGGTAGTTATCACGTTGACCTTCTTCGTTATGCGCGCCGTTCCCGGCGGCCCCTTTGCCAGCGAAAAGGCGCTCTCCGAGGCTGCTCAGGCTTCTCTGGAGGCCAAGTACGGACTGGACCAGCCCCTTATGACGCAGTACGTCACATATCTTAAGGACATCACCTTCCACTTCGACTTCGGCCCCTCCCTCACCCAGCGCGGACGCGACGTTATCGACATCATCGGCGATGGCATGAAGACCTCTGCCAAGCTCGGTCTTATCGCCGCGGGCATGGCTTTGGTACTGGGCGTTGTGTTCGGCGCCGTAGCAGCCCTGCGCAGAAATAAGTTCATCGACAAGGTGATCATGGTGTTTACCACAGCCTGCGTTTCCATGCCCTCTTTCATAATGGGCTCGCTGCTGCTTATTGTGTTCGCCATAGCTCTGAAAATTCTGCCCGCTAACGGCACTACCACCAAGGGTCTCATTCTCCCCATTGTTACCCTGTCCCTTTCTCCTATGGCAAATATCACCCGTCTGACCCGTTCCTCCATGCTGGACGTACTCGGTCAGGACTACATACGCACCGCCAAGGCAAAGGGTGTTTCCGGCGGCAAGATAATCTTCGGCCACGCACTGAAAAATTCCCTCATTCCCGTTATCACCTATTTCGGCCCCATGCTGGCCTATATCGTCACCGGCTCTCTGGTCGTCGAGCGTATATTCGCCGTTCCCGGCATCGGCCGCGCATTCGTTAACAGCATCACCGGTCGCGATTACCCTCTCATCATGGGCACCACCATTATTCTGGCCGCTCTTATCGTTATCATGAACCTTGTCAGCGACATTCTGTATAAGGTAGTCGATCCCAGGATCACTTTGGAGTAAGGAGGAAAAGACAAATGAATAAAAATCCTTTCAGCCTCCACGTTGACCTGGACGCATTTATTCCCGCTACCGAAGCGGAAAAGGAATACATGGTGCAGATGCGCCCCTCCTCCACCTTCTTCAAGGACGGCGTAAAGCGCCTTTTGAAGAACAAGGTCGCCACCGTGTGCTTCTTCATCATCGTTCTCATTACCCTCGCTTCCATTATTCTGCCCGCCTTCTGGCCCTATTCCTACGAGCAGCAGCTGGGCGTTACCCCCGGTAAGCCCGTTGACGCTTCCTACAATAACCTTGCCCCCTTTGAATACGGCAAAACCGAGCTTAAGCAAATCGAAGCCGGCGAAAAGGTATTCCCCCACATTTTCGGCACTGACTCCGCCGGACGCGACTACTTTATCCGCGTTGTCTACGGCACAAGAATTTCTCTTGCCGTCGGTTTCTTCGCCTCCATCATCGTTCTCATAATCGGCATGACCATCGGCTCCATTGCCGGATATTGCGGCGGCAAAGTAGACCTTGTGATAATGCGTATAGTAGACGTTATCTACTCCCTGCCCGATATGCTTATGGTCATTCTGCTGGCTACCGTTCTCAAAACAGCCCTCGGCCCCATTATCGATGGCACCGTGCTTTCCCAGATAGGCAGCAACATCATCAGCCTTTTCATCGTATTCGCCGTTCTCTACTGGGTTTCCATGTCCCGCCTTATCCGTGGACAGATACTCTCCCTTCGTGAGCAGGAGTACGTTCTCTCCGCCCGCGCCACCGGCGCCAAGGGCAAGTGGATAATCATGAAGCATCTTATCCCCAACTGCATCAGTGTTGTGTTCATCTCCACCGCTCTGCAGATCCCCAGCGCGATTTTCACCGAGAGCTATCTTTCCTTCCTTGGTCTGGGCGTAAACGCACCCATGCCCTCCCTTGGTTCTCTGGCCTCCGATGCACTTAACGGCATCACCTCCTACCCCTATAGACTGGTCATTCCCGCTGTTGTAATTTCTCTGATCGTTCTGTCTCTTAACCTTTTCGGTGACGGTCTGCGCGACGCGTTTGACCCCAAGCTTAAGAGCTGAGAAAGGAGAGTACGAAAATATGCACCTTTTGGAAGTTAACGATCTCCGTACTTCCTTCTTCACCAACGCCGGCGAAGTAAAGGCAGTAAACGGAATAAGCTTTAATCTCGACCACGGTAAGGTTCTCGGCATAGTCGGCGAATCCGGCTCCGGTAAATCCGTTACCGCGTACTCCATTATGCAGATCCTCGCCTCCACCGGTAAAATCGTTTCCGGCTCCATCAAGCTGGACGGTCAGGAGTTGGTGGGCGCAGGTGAAAAGGTCATGAAGACCGTTCGCGGCAATAAGGTCTCCATCATATTCCAGGACCCCATGACCTCCCTCAATCCTACCTATACCATTGGCAAGCAGCTTATGGAGGCTATCCTCCTGCACACCAACCGCAACAAGGCTCAGGCACGTGAGCGCGCCATCGAAATGCTTCGACTGGTAAACATCAACGAGCCCGAGAAGCGCATGAAGCAGTATCCCTACGAGTTTTCCGGCGGTATGCGCCAGCGAATCATGATCGCCATGGCACTGGCCTGCGAGCCCGATATCCTCATTGCTGACGAGCCCACCACCGCCCTTGACGTTACCATTCAGGCTCAGATCCTTGAGCTGATGAAGTCCCTTCAGGAAGAGCTGGGCATGGCCATCATCATGATCACCCACGACCTCGGCGTTGTGGCGCAGATGTGCGACGAGGTCATCGTAATGTACGCCGGCTCCATCTGCGAGCAGGGTACTGCAGACGAGATTTTCTATAATCCCCGTCATGAGTATACCAAGGGACTCATGCGTTCTATTCCCTCCGCAGAAACCGCAGGCCAAAAGCTGCAGCCTATTTCCGGCACACCCATCGATCTGCTGAACATGCCCGAAGGCTGCCCCTTCGCTCCCCGCTGCGACGCGGCTATGAAGATCTGTCTCAAGCAACGCTGCCCCCGTATGCTCATCAACGATGAGCACGCCGCAGCCTGCTGGATGAACGTAAAGCTTGGCATGGAGGACGGCAGCATAGTCCTTGGTCAGAACGAGGAAGGCGGTGAAGAGCAGTGAGCGAGCTGAATATGCAGCAGCCTCTTATTGAGGTAAAGGACCTCAAGGAATATTTCAATATCAACACCGGTCTCTTCAAGTCCAAGCCTCTCAAGGCCGTTGACGGAGTTTCCTTCTCCATCAACAAGGGCGAGACCCTCGGTCTCGTCGGCGAGTCCGGCTGCGGCAAGACCACCGTTGGCCGCACTCTTCTGCACCTGTATAAGCCCACCGACGGCGAGATTTGGTACAACGGCAAAAAGATAGAGACCAAGGAGGACATCAAGGAATTCCGCAAGAAGGCCGCCATGGTTTTCCAGGATCCCTACTCCTCCCTTAACCCCCGCATGACCGTCGCCGACATTATCGGCGAGCCTTTGGACGTGCACAAGATGTACTCCTCCAAGCAGGAGCGTCAGGAACGTATTCTCGAGCTTATGGAGCACGTCGGTCTTAACAGCGAGCACGCAGCCCGCTATGCTCATGAGTTCTCCGGCGGTCAGCGCCAGCGTATCGGCATCGCCCGCGCTTTGGCCATGAACCCCGACTTTATCGTCTGCGACGAGCCCGTTTCCGCTCTGGACGTATCCATTCAGGCGCAGGTTATCAACATGTTCGACGAGCTGCAGGAAAAGTTGGGTCTTACCTACCTCTTCATCGCCCATGACCTGCTGGTCGTGCGCCACATCAGCGACCGCATCGCAGTCATGTACCTTGGCCGCATGGTAGAGCTGGCGGACGCGGAGGAGATTTATAATCACCCCCTGCATCCCTATTCCCAGTCCCTGCTTTCCGCCGTTCCCGTACCCGACCCCAAGATTGCCCGCGCCAACAAGCGCATTATGCTCACCGGCGATATCCCCAGCCCCCTCAACGCTCCCAGTGGCTGCCCCTTCCGCACCCGCTGCTCCCATGCCTGCGAGCGTTGCTCCGAGAGTATGCCCGAGTTCAGGGAAGTCTCCGCAGGTCACTTCGTTGCCTGTCACAGAGTCGAAGAGCTCAACTGATTTCGTTTCATTTCATGATGAGGCACAAGCGTGCCCAGCATGC
>CAYYLZ010000039.1:0-17931 GCA_964472725.1 uncultured Oscillospiraceae bacterium | reverse complement strand
GGCTTACGCCAGAACTTACGCCAACCGGCCACAAACTTGCGTAGATTTGTGTAGATATTCGTGAGTTGGAGCCTGAATTTTTCAGGGCGGTTTTCAGCGATCAAACCGTTGGAAACTCTACAAAAGTTCACACATCTCTTTACTCACGGCAAGCGTCTGAATTTTCCTGGCTTTGAAGGGTGGTATGTACTAATTCAATACCCGATAATAAACGAACTCCCTGCCGATTTCGGCAGGGAGTTTTTGCATTTAATATTGAATTACAGGCGCATTGCGGTGTCAAAAGCCAACTGAGTGGTTTTCCAAAGGGTGCCGCCGCGATAGGAGCTGTCGCCTATTATGTAGCTCTCGCCAACGCAGTCGGCAAGCTTTTCGGCGGTCTCACGGTCGGGACGAACACCGAGCGAAAGCACAACGTTGTCGCAGGGAATGGTTTCCACGCCGTTTTCGCCGGAAATCACCGCGCCCTCGCTGTTCACGTCCTCCAGTTTTACGGAACAGCGGAACTTCACGTTCTCCTTTTCAAGGAGCTGCTTGAGACATATCATGCTGATGGTAATGCCGTCAGCGCCTATCTTCTCCTCGGGGAGCATATCTATAACAGTAACTTCTTTGCCTGCGCGGGCAAGGGTAAGAGCCATTTCAAGACCGGTGAAGCCTGCGCCGGCTATAACAACCTGCTGACCGACTTTGGCTCTTCCCAGCTCGACGTCGCCCACCCAAACGGTCTTGCCCATCTTATCGGAGGGCATTGGAATGATGATGGGCTTTGCGCCAACAGCTACGATGAGTGCATCGGGTGCGACTTCAGCTATCTTCTCGGGAGTAGCCTCGCAGCCAAGGCGAACCTCGATATTGGGGTCTTCCATAACGCTGCGGATAGACCAGTCAAGATACTTGCGCATATCCTTCTTGAACTCGGCTGCGCTGGCCATTATAAGAGCGCCGCCAAGCACGTCGGCCTTTTCCATAAGCACTACCTTATGGCCGCGGGAGGAGGCAGTGCGGGCAGCTTCAAGTCCGCCGGGGCCGCCGCCGACTACCAGCAGTTTCTTGGGATTAAGGCGGGGCGAGCGGTCGATATAGAGCGCCTCGCGTCCGATAAGGGGGTTCACCGCGCAGCGTATGGGCAGGAAGCAGGAGTGGGTGCTGTGGATACAGCTGTTGCAGCGCACGCAGGGGCGAATGGTATCTGCTCTGCCGCGTCTTGCCTTTTCAACACAGTTGGTATCGGCGAGGATATTGCGAACCATGGCAACCATATCGGTATGACCTGCACTGACCGCCATCTCTGCGTGCTCAAGGTCAAAGCCGCCGATTACGTTCACGGGAATGTGCAGAGCCTTTTTGAACTCTATTGCCGCATCAAGGTTGATGGCGCGGGGCAGATATGTAGGCGGGAACATGGGCGGCAGCAGCTCATCTACCTCGAGAAGACTGCGGCTCACATGAATAAGGTCTATTTTATCCTGAATGAGCTTGGCAAATTCAATAGTTTCCGGCATTTCCGAACTGCCGGGCAGCAGTTCTTCGGCGCTTATGCGATATTCGATGGCGAGCTTATCGCCCACCTTGGCGCGGATAGCGTCAAGCAGGTCCATGGCGAAGCGGCAGCGATTTTCAAAAGAACCGCCGTACTTATCGGTACGCTTATTGTGCATACGGGAGAAGAACATCGAGGGTACGTTTCCGTGACCGCCGTGTATCATTATCATATCGAAGCCCGCTTTTACGCAGCGCTCGGCTCCTTCGGCAAAGAGACGAATGATATCCTCTATGTCCTCAATACTGGTTTCGTTGACCACCACATTCGGCGGGGCGAGCATATAGCGGCTATGCACCAGTTCAATGCTTGCCAGAGCGTCCTTGAGATGGATAAGGTCAGCCACCTCGCTCAGATCGTGCACGAAGCTGTCGTCACCCACATTCAGTACCCTTCCGCCGCCACCGGGACGGGGAGGGTCAACGGAGCTGACACCCATGGTGATTATGCCTGCGCCGCTGTCGGCCAGACCCTTTACGTATTCCATGAACTGCACGGAGTTGCGGCTGCCGGGTGCGGTAAGGAAGCAGCCGGCGGGGCCCATTTCAATGCGGTTCTTGCAAATCTTTGTGCCTAACTTTATAGGAGCGAATATCGCGCTGCGATGGTCAAGCTTTACACTCATTGTCATTCTTCCTTCCGTGGGATTCATCCCACTTTATTAATAACCTCTTTTGCAGAGGCCATGAAACCGTTATGCTCTTCCACGTACTCGAGGTACACTTCGTCCAAAAATTCCTGAGAATAATCGGAATAACGGGGATCCTCACAGCTCAGGCGTTCAACGGGAGCGTCATTGGTGGCGCAGTAAAGACCGGGCAGCTCCCGCATTGCAACCGCATCCTCGAAATAGCCGAGAGCCGCGAAGGTATCGTAGTTGGCCTTATCCATAACGAACAGCATGATATTCTGATCGTTAAGATGGCTGTACAGGCGCTGCTCACCGTAGGCCTCCATAACGCCGTCCTCACTGTCGGCAAGCTCAACCACCTTTACGTCCACACGGCGGTTCTTGCCGGTTTCGGGCAGCATATCCTCCATCATTTCCTGCACATGCTCCACTACGGCGCTGTCAGCGGCGCCGTCATGGACGTAGACAACCGTCCAGTCATAGGTGACCGCCGAGGCAAGGCCAACGGCAGCCATTATCAGCAGGGACAGCACAAAAACGCCCACGATATAGTACCATTTATAGTGGAACCAGAAGCTGTTGGTAAGCCAATCCTCCACTTTCTCCATTGTGCTTCGGCCATCGTTTACCGCATTGACCGGGGACAGATCCTTTTCGTTATCCATTAGATAATCCTCCATTCCGCCGCTATAAGCAGCATAAATAGAAATCACACATACCGTAATTATGCTTATTATAAATTCTAACACAGCATGCATTTTGCGTCAAACCCTTTTGGCACATCGTTGAAAATTAACAAAAACTTTACGTTTTTTTGATAAAAAACGCCGAATAAAGGTTGACACTAATACACCGAATGTTATATGATGTATTTCAGCCTATTGGCTTACAGTTTGAAAGGCAGGAATGTTTTACTATGGCAGATTACGCAAAATTGGTTCAGGCAAAGAAATGGAAGAAGCTGGCCAAGGTTGGTCAGGGCAAGAAGATGGAGGAAGTCCTCGCTGTTGCTGCAGCCTGCGGCAAGGAGAGATGTGAAGAGGCTTACAACATTCTCGTTGATATCATGGCTCGCCCCGAGACAGAGGCTAAGATTGCCGGCGTTAAGGGTCTTTCCACCCTGCGCTACGATATCGGCAGCCAGATCACCCGTATCCTGTGGCTCAAGGATCACGGCGGCGCAGATATCCCCGCTCTTGCCGAGGCTATTCAGACCGCTGTTGCCGATCTCCGCGAGGCTCAGCGCGCATAAAGCCTGCAAATTTACATACAAAGACCACCGCTTTCACGAAAAACGGTGGTCTTTTACTATTCATTATACTCTTCCGATATCCATTGCTATCTGATAAGCGGCGTTGGTGGCGGCGTAAATGTTCTTTACATCGCGGCAGTCGCCTATCTGATGGAACTCGGGGGCGCAAAGGCTCAGCGCCAGCGCTTCCTCACGCAGGGGCTTCATGCCCAGGGCGGCAACGATGGAGTCAGCCTCGAAGCGAACCTCGCCATTGGGGCCTTCAGCGATGACCACGCCGTCCTCAATGGACTTCACTTTGGTGCTTGTGCAGAGCTTGATACCCAACTTGTCAAACTCGATACCTACGGACTGCCCCTGTAGAATGTTCCAGCCGAAGTTGGGGGTGGGCGCCATTTCCACAACGGTCACCTCGCAGCCGCGGCCTGCCATGAATATAGCCAGCTCGCAGCCTACCAGACCGCCGCCCAGCACTACCAGCTTCTTGCCGGCCTGCTCGGGGGCTATGTACATTTCCTCGGCGCTGACGGCCTTTTCAATGCCGGGAAGGGGAGGATTGGCGGGCTTTGCGCCCATTGCGGCGATGATCACGTCGGGGCCTATTTCCTGAGCAAGCTCGGGAGTTACGGCAGTATTCAGGCGAACCTCGATGGGTGCGCGGCCTATCATGCGCTCCTGCAGGTCAAGGTATTGGCTCAGGTGCTTCTTGAATGGCACCTGCTCCTCGCAGCGGAGAACGCCGCCCAGGCGGTCGGATTTCTCGCAGAGGATAACCTCATGGCCACGCTTGGAAGCGGTAAGAGCGGCCTGCATACCGGCTACGCCGCCGCCTGCAATGAGAACCTTCTGCTTCTTCGCGGCGGGACGGTCGTACTTGGTATCGTGCTCGTTGGAAAGCTCGGGATTAAGGGCGCAGCAGAACTGGCCGCGGGTCATAAGGCTGGAGAAACAGGTGAAGCAGCGGACACAATGAGCTATCTCGTCTTCCCTGCCGCTGCGTGCCTTGATGGGCAGGTCTGGGTCGCAAATAAGGCCACGGGCAAGCTCTACAACGTCAGCCTTACCGGAAGCAATTATCTCTTCAAGAAACTCGGGCTCGCTGAGAGCGCCGACGGTTGCAACGGGAGTTTTTACATGCTTCTTTATCTCGGCGGCGTACTTTACGTTTACGCCGTCCTCGAGGAACATACTGGGGTGAGTGACGGTGAACACGCGGTCGTCCTCATGGCTGCCTGCGGAAATATGGAGCAGGTCGACCTTGCCGTCCAGCGCCTCGGCTATCTTCACACCGTAGCTTACGTCATATCCGCCCTCATAGCACTCGGAGCCGCTGAGACGAATTTCGATGGGGAAATTGGGGCCAACTGCCTTACGAACAGCGTCGATAACAGCCAGCGGGAAGCGCATACGCTTCTCAAAGCTGCCGCCCCACTCGTCAGTACGGGTATTCAGCGTGGGAGACATGAACTGATGGAGCAGCCAGCCGTGGCCGCCGTGGAGGGTGACCATTCCGAAGCCGCACTGCTTTGCCCACGCCGCTGCCTCGGCGTGCTTGCGGATAGTATGCTGGATTATCTCCTCGGTCATTGCCTCGGCGTGGATATTCTGACCGAAGCTGTTGCTGTCGCATTCAACGGGTCCGTATATTTTATGACCCTCGTTATAGGAAATTCTCGCGCCGCTGCCGCCGTGGCTCAGCTCAATGGAGGCAATGGCTCCGTGGCGGCTGATAGCGTCGGAGAGCTTATTCAGGTGAGATTTGCCGGTAGGGTCGTCCAGCAGAATGTGGGCGCCGTTGGCAAGAGCCATCTGGGAGTCTACCATTGCGTCGCCGATGCACACGGAGGCTGCGCCGCCGATGGCCTTGCGCTCATAGTAGCAAATCATCTCATTGATGGGGTGGTTCATGTAATGGGTGTGCTGACCGCCGGTGGGAGATGCGAAAAGTCTGTTCTTGAACAGGGTTCCGGCGAGGGTTATGGGAGAGAAAAGGTGCGGATATTTACACTGATACATTGTCTTCGCTCCTTATTTTAATTTTCTATGGAAACAGTTTATCACTTCATTGGGCAAAAGTAAAGAGTGGAGACACATCAGTCAAAGGATCACTTGACATTTTGCACAAATTTGTTATGATTAATATGTAAGTTTTGGTGTTTTTCCCTTCATTTCGAAAGGAGTTAACTATGAAAAAGCTGATTCTTTGCATACTGGCGCTTACGTTGCTGTCCGCCCTGCCCGCCTGCGAAAAACAGGAAACACCCAAAGAGGATATGTATTTCATAAGTCAGCCCACCGATGCCTCGAAAGAACAATGTGTGATGCATTACACAGGTGGAAGCACCCTTGAAAACATTTACCCACTCCCCTGCGATGTATTTTATATAGACGGCAGCCAACTCTACTATGCGCTGGATAAAACTATCCACATCGTCGATCTCACCGACAGCAGCTCCGAAGAATATGCAGACCTCCCCGATGATATCATTGCTCTTGCGGCAGACAGCAACGGTGTCTACGCCATGTGCCGCCCTCTCTACGGTAAGCACCGATACGTTATCTATAAGGTTACACCGGAAGAGAGTACACGAGTAGACGAAAACGGCGTTATCCCCCTCCATCATCCCATGACAACGGGCGACGGCTATTTGTTTTACATAGGCCAAAATCCTGACGCGCTGATGGCCTACAATACCACTGACGGAAAAACCACTCAGATATACGATGGTGCCGCCGGTCAGCTCACCTACGACAGCGGTTTTATTTATTACACTGTCCTCTACAGAACCGCAAGGGTAAATATTGAAACAGGTGAGGCCTCCTTCGTTCAGCGGGGAACAAGCGCTCCTCATAACGGCTTTATATATTATGCCCATCAGCTTTTCTGCGAAGAAACAGCCGCACACATGTATGAAATATTCCGCAGAAAAGATAACCAAATAGAGCTTTGCGGCAAAGTCCAACTTCCCAGCATGGGTTTCCATGAGCTGAGCGATTTAATCTCCTTCGGTGAATACGGTTTTATCACACAGGGAATAAACCAGTTCAACACAACCGAATACACCTATTTCACATATGACGGGTCTGAAAATACCGTGCTGACAGTTGAATAAAAAGTTGATTAAATTTTGCGTTTATTTCGTAGGGAACGGTCTTGTGTCGTTCCGATTTCAACCACACTTCCGGTAGTAAACCAACAAGTGGAACGCTCAAGAGCGGTCCCTACGTTCTCCATTGTACCGAGTTGATAAATAGACTTCCTTGACGCACAAAAGGAGCACCTTGCGGTGCTCCTTGAGTCTTTATCTGATGCCGTAGTGCTCGATGACGTAGTCCATATCCTTATCGCCGCGTCCGGAGAGGTTGATAAGAATGGAGCCGGTGCCCATTTCCTTTGCCAGCTTCATGGCATATGCCACAGCGTGGGCGCTTTCGATGGCAGGGATAATGCCCTCCATGCGAGAAAGCTTGAAGAATGCGTCGATGGTCTCCTCGTCGTCAATCACGTCGTACTTGACTCTGCCGATTTCCTGCAGGAATGCGTGCTCGGGGCCGGAGGAGGGGTAGTCAAGGCCGCTGGCTACGGAGTAAACGGGGGCGGGCTCGCCGTTCTCGTCCTTGAGCATGATGCTGTTGAAGCCGTGCATGATGCCCTCGGTGCCGTACTTGAGGCTGGCGGCATGGTCGCCCATTGCGGGGCCTCTGCCGAGAGGCTCTACACCGTAGATATCAACGGGGTCATTCAGGAAGCCGGAGAAGATACCCATTGCGTTGGAGCCGCCGCCTACGCAGGCAACTACAGCGTCGGGCAGCTCGCCGGTCATGCCGATGAACTGGTCGCGGGCTTCTTCGCCCACAACGTGCTGGAAGTCGCGAACCATCATGGGGAAGGGATGGGGGCCAAGGACGGAGCCGATGCAGTAGATGGAGTTCTGATAGTCCTTGGCATAAGCGTCAAAGGCGGCGTCAACGGCCTCCTTAAGGGTCTGCAGGCCTTCGGTGACCTCCACCACGTTTGCGCCCAGTATCTTCATGCGGGCTACGTTGGGAGCCTGCTTCTTGATATCCACAGCGCCCATGTAAATATCGCACTCAAGGCCGAAATAAGCCGCTGCGGTAGCCAGCGCAACGCCGTGCTGACCTGCGCCGGTCTCGGCGATGACCTTCTTCTTGCCCATGAACTTGGCAAGGAGAGCCTCGCCCATGCAGTGATTGAGCTTATGAGCTCCGCTATGGTTCAGATCCTCACGCTTTGCGTAAAGCTGCACGTTGCCAAGGGCGTTGGAAAGGCGCTCCAGGTGGGAAATGGGGGTGGGGCGTCCCTGGAACTCGGTGCGGATACGGCGCAGCTCGGCAATGAACTTTCTGGACTTGCAGATGGTGAAATAAGCCTCGGTTATCTCCTCCATTGCCTTTTTCAGCTCAGCGGAAACGAAAGCGCCGCCGTACTTGCCGAAGAAACCGTCCTTATCGGGATAATTCTTGAAATAAGTATCGAAATCAACATTGTTAAGCTTCATTTTATATTCCTCCATATTTGGTGTAATAGTTTTTGTTTTCATTTGTGGCGGGTCAGTTCACGGGTCGCCATCGTCTGGTTAAAAGTATCATATTTTACCTCCTAAGCCATGCTGCCAAGAAGCGGTCACTAAAACAAAAACGTCCTTGACAGAAATATATTACTTCTGTCAAGGACGAATAAAAACTTATCCGCGGTGCCACCTTGATTCACGGAATGACCCGTGCACTTAGCAGGATACCAACATATCCCCGACAACTAACGTATGTCCTCACGTCGCAGAATTGACTGCGCCCTCAGCGGTCCATTTGACAGGCTGTTTCTTACCCGACTCTCAGCGTGGCGGGCTCTCTGTAAAGGCATGGCTGCCGTTATCTCCGCATCAACGGTTTAGCTTATTGATTTATAGAGGTAGTATAACACCCTCCATCACCCTTGTCAAGGGTCAATACATAATTGGGATTATCCGAAAAGCGGCGCTGTTCTTCATCACGCTTGGCGCAGGTTTCCTCCATCATCTCCGTCAGCTGCGCCCAGTAGCGTTTCGGCATATGCCCCATGCGGCAGCGTGGATTATACCGCTCCTTAATTGCTATTGCATCGTAAAAATGTTTCCACATGCGGCGCATTTCCAGTTCATTCTCGTCCGCCTCGGCAGGAGTAAACTCGTCAAGGTAGGCTATCCTCCCCTGCCCGTTCTGCCCCAGCAGCACCATGTGGTGAGTTTTATCGTATATCATCAGCGCCTCGTCGTGAAAGCGGGCGCAGAAATGCCCCATAAGCATTGGCAGGACGTAGTTCTTCGGCTCTATCACCGCCACCAGCACACCGCCCAGCTCCGAAAAGCGCACGAAGCCCTTGAAGGCCTCCGCCTCGTTATCCAGCGCCCGAACCGCGTTATACAGGGGCTGCATGAAGCTGCCGGTTATGTCGTTCATACTCAGCCAGCCACGCTTGAAGCCGTCCTGCAGGAAGTCGGATATAAGCAGTTCCTTATTTTCAAGGCATGTAAGGAATGCCTTTTTTACGAAATGGAGTGCGTTTTTTGATATTTTCTGCTTTATCGCATCCTTGACCCGCCCTGCGCGGTTCTCGTCTGTCTCTACATGCAGCGTTTCGAAAAGGCTGCCCTGTCCGTCAGCCTCCGACTGAATAGCGGCGGGGCGCTCATTGCGGTATACGCTCTCGAAAATGCAGCACATGAGCCCGTCAAAGCTGCCATCGTAAATGTATATCATATTTGACCTGTCAGACATTTGGTATACTCCTCATTACTAAACAGCGAAAGCTGCTCCGGTTCCGGCATTTCCAGCCGTTTTGCGGTATCCACCGACATAAGCGAGCGCATCACGTACTCCTGCCGCAGGCTCAGCCCTTCAAGGCTGCGTTCCCTGCAGGTAATGAAAAACTGCGCCCGCTTCATTACAACGCCAAGCTTTTTCATATCCTCAAAGCCCAGACTTCCCGCCCTGCGAGCTACTATTATGCGTCGCGCGCTCTTTATGCCAATTCCCGGAACACGCAGTAGCGCTTCATAATCGGCGCGGTTGACCTCCACCGGGAAGAATTCCGGGTGGTTCAGCGCCCATGTGCATTTGGGGTCTATATAGGGGTTGAAGCTTTGGTGCTCCTCGTCCAGCAGCTCCGAGGCGCGGAAACCGTAAAAGCGCAGCAGCCAGTCCGCCTGATACAGTCTATGCTCCCTGAGCAGCGGCGGCTTTGTAAGCAGGCTGGGTAGATTGCTGCCCTCCACCACTGGTATATAGGCGGAGAAGAAAACTCGCTTCAGTTCGTATTTTTTATACAGTCCCTCTGCTAAATTAAGTATCTGATAATCCGTTTCCGGCGTTGCGCCGATTATCATCTGCGTGCTCTGCCCTGCCGGCACAAAGCTGGGCGTGGAACGGTAGAGAACCATGTCCTCCCTGTTCTCACTTATATGCTCCTTCAGCTGCGCCATGGGCGTGAGTATCGCCGTTTTCGTCTTATCCGGTGCCAGCAGCTTAAGGCTGTTTTCCGAGGGCAGCTCGATATTCACGCTCATTCTGTCGGCAAGGTAGCCAAGTCGGGTCAACAGAGCTTCATCTGTGCCGGGTATGGTCTTGGCGTGGATATAGCCCCGAAAGCGGTATTCCTCACGCAAAATGCGCAGGCATTCTATCATGCGCTCCGTAGTATTATCCGGGTTTCCTATGACCGCAGAGCTGATGAATAGCCCCTCGATATAGTTGCGGCGGTAAAACTGTATGGTCAGGTCCGCAAGCTCGCGAGGCGAAAATGTGGCGCGGGGCGTATCGTTGGAGCGGCGGTTGACGCAGTAGGCGCACTCGTAGGAGCAGGCGTTGCTCATGAGCACCTTAAGCAGGGTCACGCAGCGTCCGTCGGCGGAAAAGCTGTGGCAGCAGCCCGCCGGCGAAGCGTTGCCTATGCTCCCTTTTTTGCCGCCCCGGGTCACGCCGCTGGAAGTGCAGGCCACATCGTATTTGGCTGCGTCGGAAAGTATCTGCAGTTTTTCATCGGTGGTCATGGCAAGCCCCTCCTTAATGGCATATTGCGCTTTCGGCAACCCTCATCAGACGGCTTCACCGTCAGCTTCAGCCGTTAAGGCATAAGTTCGCGATACCAAACCAAAGATTTGGGCGCTCACTTATCCTCATGGGAGAATCCAAAACCAGTTTATACTCCCTGCGCATTATCGTAACTTCGCAAAATCAAAACAACAGGATAGCCTTCTCCCTTGAGGGGACCCTCCAGAGGGGTCTCTCTTGCCCCTAATGGGCAATTCCCCTCCAGTGGGACCGCTTACGGTGGATGAGGGTCCGCGCAGCGGCTTTAGCAATGACTACTCTATTATGGTAAAGCCTCCATCGCAGAGTATCATTGCTTGCTTATTGCCCAATTTCACAGTTTCTTTTATGCACCCAATATAGTGCCCTGCTTTTTCGCACTCATCATCAGCACAGTGAACCCTTATCCCACATGGCAATAATCCCAAATTATTTTCTATATTATTTGCAAAAACAATACTTCCCGCACTTACGCCAACAACTATGCTGCCTCGCTCTATGAAACTTTTCAAACTCCTATCAAATCCAATTTCATTGATTCGCCTCAACAAATACCTCGAATCTCCGCCGCACAAATATACTACATCATACATCGACATCTCATCTTCTGTCATAGGCTCATACAGGTCGTAAACTAATATATTTCCCCGTTTTATGCCGCATTTCAGCAAATCATTCAGGCATTTAGGCAAAACCTCTATTGCGTCCGGTGATATGGCTGCTGTGGGAACGAAAATTGTTTTTATTCTTTCCGGCCGCTTTGGCAGCATATCCACAAAAGCAGCTTCTATAGTCTTGGTTTCCAAACCACAAGATGTAAGCAATACATTCATCAAAAAGCAACTCCTTGCGCTTTACCAACGGCGGAGGCAGGCCTCCGCCCTACATTCTCTTAATAAAATTCTTCATTAGGTCAAATGCGAACGCTTTATCGAACATTTGTTCTATAAATATACACCTGTTTTTCCGGAATTGCAAGAGGGAATTGCACCCATTTTCAAGGTTTACTGTCACCCGCAAGTATGGTATAATTACAGTGGACGATAGTGGAGCGCAGGGCGGCGCTCCCTAAAATATAAAATAAGGAGGCTACGTTATGGACAACGGACAGCCCTACTGGAAAGGCAAGCATTACGCATTTTTCTGCAACAAAGAATGCGAGGCCTTCCCCTGCCATGAGGGAATCAAGGAAGAGGACTTCAACTGCCTTTTCTGCTACTGCCCCCTCTATCCTCTCGGCGAGCACTGCGGAGGTAATTTTTCATACACGGAAAAAGGCATCAAGAACTGCGAAAAATGCCGCATGCCCCACCGCAAGGACAACTACGGCTTCATCATCGAACAGTTCCAGAAGGTTGCCAAGATAGCCTGCCGGGATTGCGATAAGTAAGTTTTATACAAACAAAAAACCATCAACGGAAGCTTCCATTGATGGTTTTTATCTTTATTTCAAATATTCGCCCATTTCCTTTATCTGCAGGCGGAGGCGGTCGCTTATCAGCGCAATGAATTCGCTATTTGTAGGTTTGCCTTTTATATTGCTGACCGTGTAACCAAAGTACTTCTGCAGCACCTCGATATCGCCTCTGTCCCATGCGACCTCGATGGCGTGGCGTATCGCGCGCTCAACGCGGGAAGATGTGGTTGCGAATTTCTTTGCCACCATTGGGTACAGCGCCTTGGTGACGGCGTTTATCAGTTCCATATCCTTGACGGTGAAAATTATCGCCTCGCGGATATACTGGTAGCCTTTGATATGGGCAGGCACGCCTATCTCGTGGATAACCTCAGTCACCATGCTCTCTATCTTCCTGTCGCTGATGGCTTTCTTATTGCCCTTCATGCCCACAAGGCCCGCTTCGCTGCGGCTCTCCGCAGCAACCTCACGCACACGGCTGAACAGCTCATGCACGTCGCAGGGCTTGGAAACGAAATAATAAGCGCCCAGCGCAGCCGATTCGGCAACTATCTTCTCCTGCATGAATGCAGACACTATGATAAAGGCAGGTCTGTAGCCGCTCTTGCCGGCATACTCCCGCAGAACCGAGATACCGTCCCTGTTCTGCAATATGAGATCCATTACAACCACGTCCGGCTTCTTCTCCGCTATCAGCTTCAGCAACTGAGCGCCGTCGCCGGTGCTGTCAACGACCTCTATTCCGTTTTCATTCCTTGCGGACTCCGCCAACAGCAGTCTAAAATCCTCGTTCTGATCCGCAAATATTATTCTGCTCACTTTTTCCAAGATTATTTCCTCCGTTTTCCTATACACTCAGGGCATAATCTTTCTATCTTGCCTCAACTTAACTGCCTACAATTTACCAAATATTTACATAAAAGTCAAGAGCATTTTACCACTTTTTGGAAAATAATTGTAAGTGCAGGCTCGGGCAATATGAGCTTACTGAGGAGCCTTCTCGTGATCCTCACGGCGGATCTGCGCGCGCTTTATCTTGCCGCCGATGGTTTTGGGCAGTTCGTCCACGAATTCAACGATACGGGGGTATTTATAGGGCGCGGTGACCTTCTTGACGTGGTTCTGCAGTTCCTTGACCAGCGCGTCGGAAGGCTCGTAGCCCTTTGCCAGAACGATGGTGGCCTTGACCACCTGACCACGGACGGGGTCGGGGGCTGCGGTAATGGCGCATTCAACAACGGCGGGGTGCTCGATGAGGGCGCTTTCGACCTCGAAGGGGCCTATGCGGTAGCCGGAGCACTTGATGATATCGTCGCCGCGGCCCACGAACCAATAGTAGCCGTCGCTGTCACGCCATGCCATATCGCCAAGGCTGTAATACTTACCGCCCAGCTCGCGCTGAGTGCGTTCTTCATCGCCGAAGTAGGAGGTAAAGAGACCAACTGGCATATGCTCGTCGATGCCGTTGACTACTATGTAGCCCTCTTCACCGTCTTCCACCTCGTTGCCGTCGGCATCTATTAGGGTGATGTTGTAAATAGGAGAAGGCTTGCCGGTGGAACCGGGCTTGACCTCATCCCATCCGAAGTTGGCAAGAACAACTGTGGTTTCCGTCTGTCCGAAGCCCTCGTATATCACGTGTCCGGTAAGCTCCTTCCACTGCTTTATCACCTCGGGATTAAGGGGCTCGCCTGCGGTAGCACAGTGGTGAATGGAGGAAAGGTCGTATTTGCTCACGTCCTCCTGCAGCATGAAGCGGTACATGGTGGGCGGTGCGCAGAAGGTGGTGACCTTATACTTCTCCAGCACGGCAAGAAGTCCCGCGCCGGTGAATTTATCCATATCGTAGGCGAAGATGGTGGCGCCGCATATCCACTGACCGTAGATCTTGCCCCAGCCGAACTTTGCCCAGCCGGAGTCGGAAACGCTCATGTGGAGCATATTTTCCTCAACGTGCTGCCAGTACTTTGCGGTAACTATCTGACCGAGGGGGTATTTGAAGTTATGGGCAACAAGCTTGGGCATGCTGGTGGTGCCGGAGGTAAAGTAGATGAGCATGGTATCGGTGGCCTTGGTGGCTTCCTCGCCGGTGGGGCGCTCAAGCTCCTCGGAGAAAGGTGCGATACCGTCGGCAAAATTCAGCCAGCCTTCTCTCGCGCCGTCAACGATGATGCGGTGCTTTATGCTCTCTGCCTCTGCCATGGAAGCATCCACCTGGTCAAGAACGTAGGGGTCGTTGACGCAGATAACGGCCTTTATTTCGGCGGAGTTGGCGCGGTACACGATGTCCTTCTTGGTAAGCTGGAGGTTTGCGGGAATGAGCACCGCCCCCAGCTTATGCAGGGCGGGAGCGCATATCCAGTATTCCCAGCGGCGGCGGAGTATGAGCATTACTCTGTCGCCTTTTTTGATACCAAGGCTCTTGAGGAAATGCACAGTTTTATTGGACATGCGGCTTATTTCACTGAAGGTGAGGGCCTTTTCGCCGCCGTGGTCGTCGCACCAGACAAGAGCGCGCTTGTTCACGTCCTCTTTTGCCCAGCCGTCCACAATATCCCAGCCGAAGTTGAAATCCTCCGGCTCATTTACGGTATAGTTATTTTTAAGATCCTCGTACGAGTCGAACTCTATACGGGGAAGATATTTTTCCAAAAGCATAAACTACTGCTCCTTACTCGGCTATCATGGTGACAAATACGGCAGGCACGTCGCCGCCGCACTTCTGTCCATGGGGGTACATGGGGTTGAAATAGATACTGTCGCCCTTTTCGAGGACTATCTCCTTATCGCCAAAGGTGAATATAACGGTACCTTCCACGACGAAGTTAAACTCCTGTCCCACATGGGTAACGAGATCCGCAGGCTCATCGGAGGGGTCGAGAGTGACCAGCAGGGGCTGCATTATCTTGCGGGTATAGCGCCAGGCCAGATCCTGATAATTGTAGCCCTCGTAGCGCTGCACGCTTCTGCCCTGTCCGGACTTTACCACATGGTAGGTATCCAGCTTTGCGGCGCTGCCGGTGAGAATTTCAGTGAAGTCAACACCGAACTTATTTGCTATCTGAAAAATAACGCTTATGGGAATATCCTCGCCGTTTTCTTCGTAGCCGGCGTATACATCGCGAGCTATGCCAAGCTCATCCGCCAGTTCCTCGCGGGTGTAGCCGCAGGCGTCACGCAGACCGGATATTCTCTGGGCAATTTCATGTACGTTATCCATACTGTTGCTCCTTTACTTTTTTTGAGGCAGCGGGGCAAACCCGCCGACTTATACTGCACTGAGCGCAGCAAATCAGAATTCCGCTTCGTTCCGCTCAAGGCACTATATAATACAATTCTCAGCGGGGGAAGAAGTTCCCCCGCTGAGTGCGTTTTTTTTAGAAATCCATGCCAAGCTGCAGAGCCTTCTTATTGGACTCCAGCATGGCAGCCTTGGAGGCGGGAACACACTTTTCAAGACCCTTCATGAGAGCCTCGGGAGTGCAGAACTGCATTTCCTTGTAGAGTTTGCCCAGCAGAATGATGTTGGCAAGACCCTTGATGCCGTTATCGTCAGCCATCTTGGTAGCGGGAACGTAGAAAACGTTGATATCGGTGCGGTCGGTAGTCTTTTCCACCATGGTGCTGTCAACAAGAACGGTGCCGCCGGGAACAACGGTGTCGATGAACTTATCAAAAGAGGGCAGGTTCATTGCGATAAGTGCGTTGGGATTGAGGATCAGCGGAGAGCCGATGGGGTTATCGCTGACGCAGACGCTGCAGTTGGCGGTGCCGCCGCGCATCTCGGGGCCGTAGGAGGGAAGCCAGGAAATCTCGCGGCCTTCCATCAGACCGGCGTATGCGGTTACCTTGCCCGCGAAGAGCAGCCCCTGACCGCCGAAGCCGGCCAGCATGAGGTTAAGATCAGATCTCATTATTCGGCGCCTCCTTCCTCAGGATATTTGTCCTTATAAACGCCGAGAGGATAGTAGGGCAGCATATTGTCACGCAGCCAGTCCAGCGCCTCGTTGGGAGTCAGACCCCAGTTGGTGGGACATGCGGAAACGACTTCAACGATGCTGTAGCCACGGCCGTTTACCTGATTCTCGAAAGCCTTCTTGATGGCCTTCTTTGCCTCGCGGACATGCTTTACATTGTCAACGGTTACGCGCTGGGCGAAGCTTACGCCGTCCAGAGTGGAGAGCAGCTCGCAGACGCGAATGGGATAACCGGCGGCGTTTACATCACGGCCGTAGGGAGTGGTCTGAGTGATCTGACCGGGCAGAGTGGTGGGAGCCATCTGACCGCCGGTCATGCCGTAAATGGCGTTATTGATGAAGATAACGGTGATATTCTCGCCTCTTGTTGCGGCGTGAACGGTTTCTGCCATACCGATAGCGGCAAGGTCGCCGTCGCCCTGATAGGTGAAAACGATGTTTTCGGGTCTTGCGCGCTTGATGCCGGTAGCAACGGCGGGAGCTCTGCCGTGGGCAGCCTCAACCATGTCGCATGCAAAGAAATCATAAGCGGTAACAGAGCAGCCAACGGGAGAAATGCCAATGGTGCGGCCTTCGATGCCCAGTTCGTCAATGGTCTCTGCCACCAGACGGTGTACTATGCCGTGAGGGCAGCCGGGGCAATAGCTGAATACCTTATCGGTAAGAGCGTGTGGTCTTTCAAATACAACAGCCATTTTATATACCCTCCTGAATCTTCTTTATCTCTTCCAGGACTTCGGCGGGAGAGGGGATCATACCGCCGGTACGGCCATAGAAGTAAGTGGGTCTTGCGCCGTTAAGGGCAAGGCGGACATCGTCAACCATCTGACCCATGCTCATCTCAACAGTGAGGAAGGCCTTGGCGTGCTCAGCTGCCTTCTTGATAGCGTCCACGGGGAAGGGCCATACGGTGATGGGACGGATCATACCAACCTTGATACCCTGTGCGCGTGCCTCCACGACTGCACTGCGGCAGACGCGGGAAGATGCGCCGTAGGCTACAAGAACGATATCGGCGTCGTCTACCATAAGCTCCTCACAGCGCTGCTCGGTTGCCTGACACTGTGCGTAACGCTCATAGCGTTCGCGAACGGTCTTTTCAAGCAGATCGGGTTCAAGGTAGAGGGAGTTTACGATATTGTGCTTGCGCTCGTTGTTATGGCCGGTGACAGCCCAGGGCTTCTCGGAAACCTTGACGGTGCCGGGCTCGGGCAGCTCAACAGGCTCCATCATCTGACCAAGCAGGCCGTCGGAGAAGAGCATTGCGGGCATACGATACTTCTCGCCCAGCTCAAAGGCAAGGAATACCATGTCTACCATTTCCTGAACGGTAGAAGGGGCGAGAACGATAAGCTGGAAGTCACCGTGACCGGTGGCCTTGGTTGCCTGATAGTAGTCAGCCTGAGAGGGCTGGATACCGCCGAGACCGGGGCCGCCGCGCTGTACGTTGACGATAAGGCAGGGCAGGTCGCAGCCGGCTATGTAGGAAATACCCTCGGTCATAAGGCTTAGGCCGGGAGAACTGGTGGAGGTCATGGTGCGCACGCCTGCGGCTGCTGCGCCGAGAACCATGTTTATGGAAGCAAGCTCAGATTCGGCCTGAAGGTAGGTTCCGCCGATCTTGGGCATTTTCTTTGCCATATAGGCGGCAAGCTCGGTCTGCGGGGTAATGGGATATCCGAAGAAATGGTGACATCCGGCGCAGATAGCGGCTTCCGCAAGGGCTTCGTTGCCCTTCATAAGTACTTTTTCAGCCATTATACTCGTCCTTTCCTTTACTTCTCAACTGTGATAGCCACGTCGGGGCACATCATAGCGCAGCAGCAGCAGCCGCTGCATTCGCTTCCCTCTATCTGAGCAGCGGGGTGATAGCCCTTTGCGTTGATGCGGCTGGTATCCAAAGCGATGATATGCTTGGGACATGCGGCCACGCAAAGCTCACAGCCTTTGCAGTAAGTTTCGTTTACCGTGATTTTTGCCATGGGAAAATCATTCCTTTCACATCCAGGGTGTTTTTACATGAAC
>CAYYLZ010000038.1:0-18025 GCA_964472725.1 uncultured Oscillospiraceae bacterium | reverse complement strand
GAATGGTACGCAGGAACTCCACGCTGTGGCGCTTCTTCTGCAGGGGATAGTCGGGAGAGGACACGCCCTCCACGGCGATCTCAATGGCCTTCAGTTCA
The DNA here is from genome assembly GCA_964472725.1 of uncultured Oscillospiraceae bacterium. GTDB lineage: Bacteria > Bacillota > Clostridia > Oscillospirales > Oscillospiraceae > RGIG6375. The sequence continues at coordinate 17,927 of CAYYLZ010000038.1, read as the reverse complement.
AAGGGCTGCTTGGACTCGGGAGTGAGTACCAGTACGCCGGTAACGATAAGGGACGCGCCAACGTTCTGATGGGCGATCTCGTCGTAATTTGCTACTTTTTCACGCTCAAATACGACCTGAATGCTCTTGAAGCAGCTGCCGTCGTTCAGGTCTATAAAACCGAAAGCCTTGCTGTCACGCAGGCTGCGAACCCAGCCGCCAACAGTGATGGTCTGGCCGGAAAAGGCTTCGGGGCTTTCATATATTGCTTTTACAAGTGTTCTCTCCATGTGACACCCTCCAATATGTTTATCTATCTTAAATATCGTTTATTCTATTCTGTCTGCCAGCTTGCTGAAGTAATTATAGTAGGGCAATAACATATTATAACCCTCAACTACCTCCTCTACAAGCTTTTTTGAATAAAAAGGCTTCGCAAGACCGCGATCACAGCTTAAATTTATGCTCTTGCGGTTATACCACTTATCAAGAGGCGCGGGCGGATTACCCTTTTTGCGGGCATACTCGGCGCCCTCCAGCACAAATCTGTCCTGCTGCTCAAAAGTCTGAGCCAATATCATCATCTCGTCGGGACGCTCATCTATCTCCTTGCGGAAGCGTTCCATCTGTCCGGGATTGGGGGAATACACCCCGAGTCCGTAGCAGTAGCCCTCTGGGGCTACCTCGAACCAGAAAACGGGGCGCTCATGCCAATACTCGTTTTCTGGTCTGATGGAAAACCACAGGTGATCCTTATAGGGGCCGCGACCGTGAAGGCGGCGGGCGTCGCGGTAAATGCGGGACACGTGAAGATTGACTATCAGGTCGTCCTTATCCGCCACGAAGCGGTCGTACACATCGTTGGCCAAAGCCTTGAAAGGCTCCCAAAGGTGCTCTATATATTCCTGCTTATGCGCATTGAACCATTCCCGTTCATTATTGAAGCGGATATTCCAAAGAAAATCCGTGGTTGCGTCAGAAAAGCCTTTAAACATATCCAATTCACTGCGGCGCGGTTGTCGCCGGCGCTCCTTTCCTCAAGGATAATAAAGTATTATACTTCCAATTATTATTTTAGTCAACTGACGAATGGCATAATCTTGTAGGGTTTGAACAATGGACTAAAGGCAATTTTTATGTCATAATATACTCAAAACCACGAAAGGGGCGGGGGCATGAAAATAGAAATTTTCGACATTCGCGAATACACTCCCGAAAGCTACAACCGGGCGCTTTCACGACTGCCTGCGGCTCGTCAGACCGAGATAACCTCCACTGCCCGCCACAATTCGCCCCAGCTTCGTGTAGCGGGCGAGACTCTTGCCCGCAAAATGCTCGCCGAGGACTCCGGGCTTGCTCCCGAGGACATCGTCATAAAAAGAGAGGCTCTCGGCAAGCCCTACGCCGAAAGCCTCGATATTCATTTCAGCATCAGCCACAATAACCCTTACGCCATCTGCGCCACCCACAGTTCCCCCATCGGCATTGACATTCAGCGCGCCGACGGAGTGCGGGAGCTTGTTATGCGCAGGGTATGCTCTCCCGAGGAGCAGCAGTATGTGCTTTCCTCCCCCACCGGCCAGGGCAAGCGTTTCACCCGTCTTTGGTGCATGAAGGAAGCCTACGTAAAACGTTTGGGCAGCAGCATTTTCATTCGGAACGGCTTCTTCTGCGAATTTGAAAACGGTGAACCCATTACGGAATACGAGGGGTTTTCATTCACCTTTCCGCCTGCGCCGGACGGGTACGTTATAGCTGTTTGCTGCTGACGTTTTTATCACGGGAGATACCTCCCACTCGGTTCCGCCGCGACGGTTCTCCGGCTCCTGCCCGCCGAGAACGTAAAGGTCGGTGGCGGCAGCCTCCAGCTCGAAACATCGCCTGCCGCGCTCGTCAAGTTTGCGAGCCGCGGCGGGCTTTGTTATTACCACGGCGTTTTTCTTAACGGTTTTCAGCAGTCGGCAGCCCTTTTCGTTGGCGGCCAGCACTCTTACGTAGGGCGGCAGTTCTTCGGAATCGGCGGCGGTTATGCCCAGCCATGCGCAGACAACGGCTCTGCGTATGCGGGAAAGGGCGTAGCGCTTTGTCTTGACCGCTTCGTAAATTTCATCAATGCTTCCGCTGGTCTTTGCCGCGCGCATCAGGCGCAGGTGGAGACCTTCGCTCATATCCGGCAGCGCCGCGAATTCTTCCTCCGTCATCATGCGTAGCCGGGTCAGCACCGACTGTTCAAGGGCAGACATGGTAACAGGCCCGAAGCCGGCGCTCTGCTCTATCTCAAACAGGGCGTTTGCTTCCCTTGGCATATACGCCGAGGCGTCCTCCCCCGCTCTTATCTTCGCGCGGATAGCGGAGGCGGAGCAGATACCCTCCCGCTCCTGAGCTTCATCATGACCCGCGCCCCTGCGGCTTATTGCCAGCGGCTCTATTTCCGAGCCAAGCGTAGCAAGAGCCTTGATATACTCAACAGCCAGAATATTATTGGGCTTTGCCAGCATGTCCATGCTCTTTCCCGCAAGGCGCTCCACGGCACGCTGACGAGCCTCGGCAAAGGACACGCCGCCCCGCAGTTCTTCCCGCAGCACTTCACCGAAATCCTCACGCAGCAGAAGCTGAGCGGTCTCCTTCAGTTCCTCCGTGTTTCCGCTTTCGCTGCCGAAGGAAACGTAGTCCACGCAGCCCAAAGAGTTCAATATTGCCATGGCGCCAAGGGCAAACTTCTCCGCGGAAGAGAGCACATAAGGCAGGGGCAGCTCCAGCACAAGGTCGGCTCCGCCGTACAGAGCGGCCTCGGCACGGGTATGCTTGGCGAAAATTGCAGGTTCGCCCCTTTGGATAAAGTTGCCGCTCATTACGCATACTATGGCAGCGTCCTCGCCCACGATTTCTCTCGTTTTGGCTATATGAAGCTGGTGTCCTTTATGAAAAGGATTATATTCGGCGACTATTCCGACCGTTTTCATAGTCAACCCTCCCAAAAATCAGCATAAATTAAAAAAAATTCGTAAAAATGGTTGTTTTATGGGAAAAATGATATTAAAATAGTAAGGCTATGGCTGCAGGAAAAATATTCCTGCCATGCACATTCATATTTTAACCCGTTTTTTAAATTATATCAATATATACGGAAAGGAATCACAGCAAATGAACATTCTTGTTATCAATGCAGGTAGCTCTTCTCTTAAGTATCAGCTGATGGACCCCAACACCGGTGACGTAACCGCCAAGGGTCTTTGCGAGCGTATCGGTCTCGACGGCCGTCTGAGCCACAAGGTCCCCGCAACCGGCAAGAAGGTTGAGAAGGACATTCCCATGCCCACCCACAAGGAAGCCATCGAGGCAGTTATGGCTATCCTCGTTGACGCCGAGGACGGCGTTATCAAGTCCGTTGATGAGATCGACGCTGTCGGTCACCGCGTTCTCCACGGCGGCGTTAAGTTCGTAGAGTCCTGCCTGGTAGACGAGGCCTGCAAGGAGACCATCCGCGAGTATATTCCCCTCGGCCCTCTCCACAACCCCGCTAACCTGATGGGTATCGAGGCTTGCGAAAAGGCAATGCCCGGCAAGCCCCAGGTTGCCGTTTTCGACACCGCTTTCCACATGACCATGCCCCCCAAGGCATACCGTTATGCTATCCCCACCAAGTACTACACTGAGGATCACCTGCGCCGCTACGGCTTCCACGGCACCTCTCACCGCTTCGTTTCCAAGCGCTGCATCGAGCTGATGGAAGGCAACAAGGATCTCAAGATCGTTGTCTGCCACCTGGGCAACGGTTCCTCTCTGTCCGCTGTTAAGGACGGCAAGTGCCAGGATACCTCCATGGGTCTGTCTCCTCTGGCCGGTGTTCCCATGGGCACCCGCTCCGGCGACATCGACGCCTGCGTAGCTCAGTATATCATGAACAAGGAAGGTATGTCCGCTGACGATTGCCTCAATATGCTCAACAAGAAGTCCGGCGTTCTCGCCCTCTCCGGCGTTTCCTCCGACTTCCGCGATATCGAGACCGAGGCCAACAAGGGCAACGAGGACTGCGCTCTCGCTCTTGAGAAGTTCGCTTACGAAGTAAAGAAGTACATCGGCGCTTACTCCGCTGCTCTCGGCGGTCTGGACTGCCTGGTATTCACCGCAGGTGTTGGCGAGAACTCCGGCACCATGCGCGCCTCCATCTGCGAAGGCCTCGAGTACCTCGGCGTTAAGATCGACGCAGAGAAGAACAACATGCGCGGCGAGGAAGCTATCATCTCCACTCCCGACTCCAAGGTAACCGTTTGGGTTATCCCCACCAACGAGGAGCTCATGATCGCTCAGGATACCGCCGAGATCGTAGGCAAGCTGTAATAGCCTTTCTCTATTGAAATATCAATCCCACGCACCGCTTAGGTGCGTGGGATTTTTTGTGCGGCGCATGTGCGCCTCCGTTCTGTTTTATCTCTTACAAAATTTCTCCAAGCATAGGAATGACTATAATGGCTGCAATAACAATAACAGCGCATATTACCACGATTACGGGGCTTACTTTTTTCTTCGGAGCAGGCTCCGGAGCTGCGGGTTTCTTGTTGAAGCTTGTCATATAACTCTCTCCTTTATAAATTCTATCCCGTTTGAAGCGGGATTGCATTACATTTTCATACGCTGTGTTACACGCAGTTTTTTGGCAACCGTTTTATACTATACCGTTTATGTATTTATTTTACCATTCTGTTAACCGCTTGTCAATGCTCCCGACAAAACCGAACGCGTTTTCGTTGCACAGCACTAATCAGCGCCCTTTTTATTAGCCGTTTATGTATATTCTCCACAGTGACCGCGGCTTGTGGCAGGGGCACGCCCCTGCCCTACGTTGTTGATTAAAATCTATTGCATGAACGTAGGGCTGAGGCGTGCCTCAGCCGCCTGCATCGCAGCAAAAAGGAGCTGACCGAAGTCAGCTCCCGTGGATTACCATATACTTGTACCATACCTGAACACTTCAGTAATTATGGGAAGTGCCAGCAAAATAATAATAGCTGCAATAACCCCAAGAATTATGAAAAGGAATTTCAGGTCTCTTTTCCCTCCGGGTGCAGTATTCTTCGCGCCCTTCAATCCATTATGGCGCATAACTTCCTGCTGCATTTTCAGAAAATTAGGATCCATTCCTCTGGACATAGTATCACTCCTTTACTCAAGTGCCAAGAACTGCTATAAGCGTCAATGCGCCAAGTATGAGTACCACAGCCGCAACTACGGCAGCCAATGTGCGCCACAGCGGCTTCATTTCGCCGGCGGTGACCGGGTCGCCCTGCCGCTCCCGCTGCGCCGCGGAGGGTTTTTAGATGGTTATAATTCATTATCATCGCCGTTCACCCCCCTACCCCGCAATAAGCCACGGAATAACCATGCACAGAACCAGTCCGATAATTACCGCGGCAAGTGCGCCGAGGGTTATGAGGAAAAACTTTTTGTCCTTATCGGGGTTTGCGGCTATGCTTTCAGCATTTTTCAGCGCATTGGCGCGCATAGCCTCTTCCCGGGCTTTGAGATGAATATGATCTACACCTATTGCCATGGTAATTTACTCCCCTCTCAATCCAATATCCAAAGCAGGATATCGCCCCAAAAAGGCACCGTCATCAATCCGGCACATACAAGCACGATAGCGGCTATGGCTATTATCAGAAATCTTCTATCGTGCTTTTTGTTTGGCCGCACCTTTTTGGCTCGCTCAAGACCTATATTTCGCATAGCCTGCTGCTGTGCCAGCAGCTGATTGTGTTCCAATGACCCTGCCATCGTGTTCACTTCCTTTCATTTTATATGACGTGAAAACTTTCGTTTTCTTTCATTCGGGTACAAAAATACCCGAGAGTTATCCTCCCGGGCGCTCAACACATAATTCAGGCAATCGGCAGAGCCGATAGATCCTCTGCAAGGTTTTCGCGCCCGGAAGTTTTCATAGTGTTCATTGCTCTGCCCTCCTTTCAGATATCGGGTGGATATATCCTCCCTTTCAATTGTTATTTTACCATAAAAGCAGATTACCGTCAATGTATTATTCCATTTTTTACAACACGAACATGTTTTCGGCAGTACATTATATGGAAAATACGTGTTCGGTCTAAAATTGGTAAATATGCTGCACATTAAGGCTATCCTGACGGCAGGGGGCACACGTACCGCCCCTACGCAATGCACCAAAGATTTGTCATTCTGAGCAAAGCGAAGCATCTCCGCACTGATTACACTGCCAATTTTAATTTGACGCCGGAGATTCTTCGCTCCGCTCAGAATGACATAGGTTTTAGTTTCCCCATCAAAAAAAATCGGAGGTCTGCAGTGCAAACCTCCGATAAGTATATTTACTTCGTGTACTCGAAGTCCAGCTCGTAAAGGCTGACGGTGTCGCCTTCGTTGATACCCATTTCCTCCAGTCGATCGAAAAGACCGCTGTTGCGCAAGGTACGGTCCAGATACATCATGGACTCGGTATCGTTGAGGTTGATGCTGTCCAGCAGACGGTCCAGCCATTCGCCTTCAACGCGGTATACGCCGTCCTCCACCTCAATACTCAAATCTTCGGCATTGCCGCCCAGCTCCGGCTCGGGCTCCACGTAATCAGGCTCAAAGACCTGAATGGGAGGCAGCCGGCTAAGCTTTTCGGCTGCTGCCAGCACCAGCTCGCGCACACCCTGATGGGTAGCGGCGGAGATTTCGAACAGCTCATATCCCTGCTCGGTAACGTAGGCGCGGAAGCGCTCCATCATCTCCGGGTCTTCCACGATGTCGCACTTATTGGCAGCGACTATCTGAGGCCGGGAGGCGAGTGTTTCGTTATAGCGCACCAGTTCCTCGTTGATGGCCTTGAAATCCTCCACGGGGTCGCGGCCCTCGCTGCCGGATACGTCCACAACGTGGATAATAAGGCGGCAGCGCTCAATGTGGCGCAGGAAGTCATGACCCAGTCCGGCGCCCTCGGAAGCGCCCTCGATGATGCCGGGGATATCCGCCATTACGAAGGAAACACCCTCCATGGCGTAGACTACGCCCAGATTGGGGTACAGGGTGGTGAAATGATAGTTGGCTATCTTGGGATGAGCCTTGGAAACAACGGAAAGCAGGGTGGACTTACCAACATTGGGGAAGCCCGCAAGGCCTACGTCTGCCAACAGCTTCAGCTCAAGAGTGACCTCGCGCTTCTGACCGGGCAAACCGGGCTTGGCGAAGCGGGGCACCTGACGGGTGGGAGTAGCAAAATGCTTATTGCCCCAGCCGCCCTTGCCGCCCTTGGCAAGAATATAAGGCTCGTTGCCGGAAATATCCTGAATTATAGCGCCGCTCTCCTTGTCACGGACGAGGGTGCCGCGGGGAACCCTGATGACCAGATCCTCGCCGTCCTTGCCGGTCTTGAAGCGACCCTGACCGTCCATACCGTTGGCGGCCACATATTTGCGCTTATAGCGGAAGTCCATAAGGGTGGACATATTATCGTCGGCAACGAATACAACGTCGCCGCCCTTGCCACCGTCGCCACCGTCGGGGCCGCCCGCCGCAACGTACTTCTCGCGGTGGAAGGCGATGGCGCCGTTGCCGCCCTTACCGGCAACGAGGGTTATTGTTGCTTTATCTACAAACATTGCACAACCTCCTTAATAGATCAGGTTGGGTGAAAAAAAGCAAGACGGGATCATTCCCGTCTTGCTTATAAGGCTTGATTACTCAGCGATCTCGTAAACGGAAACCTTCTTGCGGTCCTTACCGAGACGCTCGAAACGAACGGTGCCGCTCTTAAGTGCAAAGAGGGAATCGTTGCTGGCTCTGCCGACGTTAGTGCCGGGATGGATCTTGGTGCCACGCTGGGTCACGAGAATGTTGCCGGCGAGAACGAACTGACCGTCGGCTCTCTTGGGACCGAGGCGCTTGGACTTACTATCACGACCGTTACGGGTGGAGCCCATACCTTTTTTATGTGCCATTAGGAATACACCTCCAAATATCAGATAGAAAATTTAAGTTTGTTACGCAGATCAGAGAGCGATGGACTCGATCTGAACCTGAGTATAGGGCTGTCTGTGGCCCTGGCGTCTTCTGTAGCCCTTCTTGGGCTTATACTTGAAGATGTGAATCTTCTTACCCTTGCCGTTCTTAACGACCTTGGCGGTGACCTTAGCACCCTCAACAACGGGAGTACCGAAAGTGGTGGTATCGTCACCTACAACTGCGAGAACCTTGTCAAAGGTAACCTCGTCGCCGGCTTCAACATTCAGCTTCTCGATGAAAACGATATCGCCTTCACCAACTCTGTACTGCTTACCGCCGGTTTCAATAATTGCGTGCAGCATATTGCACCTTCCTAACATATAGTCTCGCTATCCCGGGCGGAAGCGGTAGCTTCTCTTGCTAAGCCCTTTCAAAGCGGCTTTGAAAGTATATCACCCAATCCCTGTAAAGTCAAGCTGTTTTTCAAATTATTTTCGGCATTTTGGTGATATTTCGATAAAAAACCGGGACGCGGCGCGTCCCGGTTTAAATCAGACTTTAAATCAACCCTCAACCAGCTCGAGAACGTCCATGGGACACTCGCGAACACACTTGCCGCAGGCGATGCACTTGGAGACCTTGTCGCCAACCTGAACCATGACCTCGAAGGGACATGCAGCTACGCACTTGCCGCAGCCGATGCAGAGCTTCTTATCGATCATGTAAACGCCCTTGGCGTTCTGGGTGATAGCGTTCTGCTCGCAGGCCTGAGCGCACTTGCCGCACTGAGAGCAAGCCTTGACCATGATGCGGCCGTCCTTCTTGTTGCCGATGCGGATGCAGGACTTATCCTGGTCAAACTCCTTATAGAAAGCGGTGGAGCAGGCTACCATGCACTGGAAACAGGCATAGCACTTGGAATGATCGGTTACCTTTACCTTCTTCATTATGGTGAAACCTCCGTTATAATCAATATAATGTCCGCTTGGGGACTTATCTTGCTATGGATTATAACACAGAAGTCGAAGTTTGTAAAATAAAGTAAGCCGTGGCTAACCGTTTTTGTGCATACTGCTGTGTTTTGCTATAAATTCGAACACTGCAGTCCAATATTTTTCCGTATCTTTATACATAGATTGAGCGTGCACCGCCTCCGGAACCACTAAAATTCCCTTTTCACAGCCCGCCGCGTTGTACAGCTCATATACCATTTCCGTTGGCACAAATGTGTCCGCGCCGCCGTGGATAAACAGCGTCGGCACGCTGCTGCGCTCCGCCATTTTCAGCGCCGAGGCCTCCCGCCAGCCACTGCCGGTACGCAGCTTCGTCACAAAACTGCCGCCGAAACAGAGAAGCTCCGCACTGTCATCCACCTTGCTCGAGAGCTGATGGCGCATTATGCTCTCCACATCGGTGAAGGCGCAATCGCTGATGATGGTGTTCACGTTATCCGGCAATCCCTCGCCTGCCGCCATTACAACAGACGCAGCGCCCATTGAAATGCCGTGCACCGTCAGCTCCGTGTCGGGCGCTTCATCGGCAATATATTCGGCCCAACGTATAACGTCCAGCCGCTCCGGCCAACCCATGCCGCAGTATTCGCCGCCACTCTCCCCGTGCGCCCGCTGGTCGGGCACGATAACCGAGAAGCCCCGGTCGTAATACGCCCGGGCGTAAGGCAGCATATTCTCCTTGCAGGAGGTGTAGCCGTGCATTATAAGCGCCCATTTTCCGCTCTCCGCGGGCTGCCGGTAACTCAGCGCCGCCAGCGTCACTCCGCCATCGGCGGTTATATATACCTTTTCCGCCCCGTTTTCCACAGCCGCAACCGCTGCGACATCGTCACCGATGTGCAGCACGGCCTCCACCAACAGCCCCGCCAGTGCGAAATATACAAGCAAAAATGCCGCAGCAGCTCCAAGAGCCGCCGCGGCAGTGTATTTAACAAATTTCATACCGCATACCCCCAAAGGAAGTATGCCCGGATTTTAGAACGCTATTACGCCAAGATGCTCCAGCAGTATCTTAAGGCCGATAAGCACCAGCACAAGACCGCCGGCGAACTCCGCCTTGCTTTTGAACTTCATGCCGAAGCGGTGGCCGATGAAAACACCGATAACGGACAGGATAAAGGTGGTCACGCCTATGATGCTGATGGCGGGCACTATGGGAGTACCGAGAAAAGCAAATGTTATGCCTACAGCCAGCGCGTCGATACTGGTGGCTATTGCCAGCACGAACAGTTCCTTGATATTCAGCCGCTCGCAGGCGCAGCTTTCCTCTTCCTCGCCCTTGATGGCCTCGTATATCATCTTGCCGCCAATAAAGCCAAGAAGAATAAAGGCTATCCAGTGGTCGATCCCCACTATGTACTGCTCAAGCTGTATGCCCAGCAGCCAGCCGATAAAGGGCATCAGCGCCTGAAATCCGCCGAAAAAAATTCCTATTATGGCCGCCTGCTTCTTGTCCATGCGGGGCATACTAAGCCCCTTGCACAGAGCTACGGCAAACGCGTCCATTGCAAGACCTACGCCAATAAGCAGCAGTTCGATAAAACCAGCAACACCCATGCCGCTCGCCTCCTTTGTTAAAAAGTGTAAGAAGTATTATGCAGCAGTTTCACGCAAATGTCAACCATAACATTGACAGTGCGCAGTAAAAAATGTTAATATTATGCGATTATATTCCTTTTCAAATATACCTTTGGAGTTGAAAAATCATGCTCTTTCCCTTTGTGTTGCTCAGCGTTGTCACAACGGCGGTTATCTGCGTCTTTTCCAATATGATATGGCCCGTTTACCTTTGGGCCGTGCCGCTGATGTTCATCGTTTTTTTCGTGGGCTGGATAATTGTCTACGTTCTGTTCCTGCTTGTTGTATGCCTGTTCACCGACATCAAAAAGGAGCGGGAGACACGCAGCAAGTTTTATCACACTCTTGTTCGCTTCACCGCAAGAGCGGTTATGGGCATTTTCCGCATCAAGCCCAGCGTTACCGGCCACGAGCTTATCCCCCGAGATTCCCGCTGGCTGCTGGTGAGCAACCACCGCTCCGGTTTCGACCCCATAGCCACCTTCTGGCTGCTTCGGCAGCATGAGTTGGCCTTCATCGCCAAGCCCAGCATTTTCAAAATCCCCATTGCCGGTAAGCTTATCAGTCAGGATTTCTTCCTTGCCATCGACAGGGATAACAACCGCGAAGCCCTTAAGACCATACTCAAGGCCGCTGAATACATAAAGAACGACCTGACCTCCATGGGCATTTATCCCGAGGGCACCCGCACCAAGGACGGCAATATGCTGCCCTTCCGCAACGGAGCCTTCAAAATAGCTCAGCGGGCAAAGGTGCCTGTTGTTGTCGCCACCATAGAGGGCACGGAGAACATTATGAAGAACTTCCCCCTGCGTTCCACAAAGGTAAAGCTGATAATCCATCAGGTTTTCGACGCGGAAACCGTGGCAGCCGAGTCCACCGCCGACCTGAGCGACAAGGCAAGGGATATCATGCTGGCACATCTTGGAAAGTAATATCAAAAGCAGACGGAATTTCCCGTCTGCTTTTTGCTTTATTTGCTTATCCAATACGAAGTATTCATCCCCGGTGAACTAACGGAGTACATTTCGCCCGGTACAGTTCCCACTTTAAAACTTCTTTGACCGCTAACCGTAACCACTTGGATTCCTCCATTTGGGCCTGAAACAGTAAGTGCAGCCATGTTTACATAGTACTCAATTACAGATTGTCCTGTAATATATGAACTTCCCACAATATAATAGCTATATCTGCTATCATCGCAGTTCTCGCTTATAACAGTTGTTTCAGCAGTCACAGGGTCTGTCTCCTGAACTTCACTCACCGCCATTGCCGACACGCAACACGTCAGCATAACAATTACCAAAATCACACAAATAAGTCTTTTCATGTTTCACCACTTTCAATCCCAGGGGAATGGTTCTTCTTTGTTCAATGTATTGTCCAATAAAAAGAGTGCAGAAACAAGTCGCCTTTCCTTTTTTGCAGGAAGTTCGACACCGTAAATAAGATACGATTCAAATTCTCCCTTTCTAAGACCCGCATACTTCTCAACAGTCTCGTATGAAACCCCGTTATCGATTCGCAGTTTATCCATCAACCGTCCAGCCAAAATATGCATACCATTGGGTTCTGACAGCAAATGCGGAATATATGAGTCCAAAAAGTTGAGCACACCACCCAACCTATGTACTTCCGTCTTATCCGAAACATATTGAGAAAACTCCCCCGTCATAATGGCATTTTCAACCGTTGCTCTGTCAGCATGGGCTGACTCGCATATTGTTTGGATATCCACTCCGTATCGGGCAATGTTAGGGAAGGCACAGTTCGCAGTTCCTTCGTCACCCCCTTGGCAAAATGCGCTTTGAGGGAGCAACATCTCGTCCGCAGATACACCAAAAACATTGGCTATCGGCACTATCTGCGATATATCCGGTGCACCCAGTCCTGTTTCCCATTTACTGACTGTCTTAGGTGAAACACCCAGCCGTTCTGCAAGCTCCCTTTGGGTCATTTCCCGTTCAAGCCTGAAGCGCTTTATATTATTGCATATATCCAGCATTCCGTTTCCTCCTTTGCAGCACATTATATCTTCCGCCGTTTTAGAGTTCAATAAATTCAGCAAACGATTTGCTGCACACGAGCGCGTATGCTATTTCTCTTTTCAGCAGCACACTACCTTCCCGGGCTTTGATATCAAGAATTTCATCGTATACTATTTTTGATATCGCAGAGCCGTCCTCCGGTGTATACATAACCTTTGCTATCTGCTCCGGTTCGGTTTCCCATGCAGCTTCGGTCAGCCGCCAATAAAGCACCTTTTCCTGCCACCCATAGCCACAAACAGCTTCATCAGCATAGGCACATCCGATCAGTTCCCCGTTTTCGTCACGGTTTTCGACAAGCCGCGGCGAAAGCGTTATATCTGGTGGTATCTCCCGCGCTTGAGCCTGCTCAGCTATTTGTCTCATGACCTTTACAGCTTCCTCGGGGTACCTCACCCTGTGATATCGGATATCCCGTGCCATAATAAGGCTTCCCTCTCTTGCAGGAAGTACAAACCTTTCATCTATTTTGATCTCACCATCGGCATCGGAAGCATAAGATATCTCCATCGTTGGACGACCTGCCTCCCAGACCCTCGGTTCTATTTTCCAGAATAGAACCGGCGGGTGATATCCGCTGCCTGTCATATGCGAAGGGAAGGCTACAGCTTTCAATTCACCCTTGCTGTTTTTCAGCATTTCAATGACGTCGCTGTCACTCTGCTGCAACTTTTGTACTTCTTTCATGTAATTCTTATATGGCAGTAGCCATTGCTGATGCAGAAAACAGATTGAACACCAATATAATCATCAAAAGCAGAGCAAAAATATTTCTTTTGGTTCGAATTTTAGACATAATATCTAACTCCTTTTCCATTATTCAGTAGTTTTTATTGTCCCTCTGCAAGGACTTGCGGAATGCTCATCAATGCCCATTGGACTCACCTCCGAATCGAAATATCAACATCTTGCAACAAGATTGTACCATACTGTTCCCTCTATGCAAATCCATCTTACGCAGACTCCCACTCTACTAATCTGTGAAATGATTCCACGCAATATATGCAACTGCATGTCGCTTTTTTCTGTTTTTTATGTTAAACTGTAGAAAATCCTTTCGGCGGTGACGGCATGGCAGAAAAAACGAGTCTCAGAAAACAGCTTCTTGATGTCGGTATGACAGAGCTGAACGAATTCGGCTACCACAATTTTTCCGTGCGGCGCATAGCTGCAAAGTGCGGAGTTTCCTGCGCCGCGCCCTATAAGCACTTCAAGGATAAGCACACATTTGTGTCGGCTATACTTGAGCACATAAACGAGAGCTGGACCGCCCGTCAGGCGGCAATAATCGAGACCTACGAAGGCGTATGGCAGCGGCAGATAGTGGAGGTATGTCTTGAGTACATACGCTTCCTCGTTGAAGTCCCCTATTTCCGCTCCGCCATCATGCTCAAGGACGATGGCTTCGACAAGGAGTTTAACCGTCCCCGCGGCAGACTCAGCGATGCGTCCCGCGCCCTCATTGACCGTTGCTGCCGTGAGCAGGGCATACCGGAAAGCGTGAAGAAGGCCAAGGTGTACATTATCCGCTCCCTTATCTACGGCGCGGCGCTCATGTTCGACAACGGTGAATTTGAGTACAACGAGGAAAACATGGCGATAGTGCGCTCCACCATTGAGCGGGAGATCGCCAGCGCCGTTGAAGGCATATGAACTGACACAAAAGGGCAGGCACAAATCGTGCCTGCCTTTTACTGTGGTGATATGTTTGCTTCGCAATTATGCAATCAGCCGCCGAAGTTGGGGACTATTTCAAGCCAGTAGCCGTCGGGGTCTTCGATGAAGTACACGCCGAGAGCGGTATTTTCAAAGCAGATGCAGCCCATCTTCTCATGCAGCTCGTGGGCGGCCTTGAAGTCCTCGGGCTGGAAGGCCAGATGGAACTCGCCCTCGCCAAGGTCGTAAGGCTCCTTGTGGTCACGCAGCCATGTAAGCTCCAGTTCGAAGTCGCCCTCACCGCTGCCGATAAAGCAGAGAATGAAGGAACCGTCGGGGGCCTCCATGCGGCGGCGCTCCTTAAGACCGAGAGCCTCCTCATAGAACTTCAGGGAACTGTCAAGGTCAAGAACATTGTAGCACTCGTGGATCATTTTGAATTTCATATTAATCCTTCTTTCTATATATACGATTGTTCCGCTTTGATTACGCATTTATGGTCGGGCCAGCAGGCGGAGACCGCCTCGCTTATTCTGCGGCCGGCTTCTTCTCCGCTGATTTCGAAGCGGTGAGGCAGCACAAGGTCAAAAATCAGATTTGTATGGCTGTCGCCGGGCACCATGCGGAAATCATGTATGGTAAGCTCGGGGCTTATGGCTCTGGCTATGGCGGCAACGGCCTCACGCATTTCAGCAACGCGCTTATCGTCGGTATCAATAGGATCCATGTGGATTATGGACTCGCAGCCCAGCTTATGGTTGAGTTCTTCTTCTATGCAGTCGATAACGTCGTGGAGCTTGAATATATCCTCCGCGCCGGAAACCTCGCCGTGAACGGAGATCACCAGCCGTCCGGGGCCGTAGTCATGAACCATAAGGTCGTGAATTCCTATCACCTCGGGGTGGGCGAGGATTATCTTCTCTATATTCTCCACCAACTCTCTGTCGGGAGCCTTGCCCAGCAGTGGGCTGAGGGTATCCTTGGCGGAATTGACGCCGGAATAGAGAATAAACGCCGCCACCGCAAGACCGCCCCAACCGTCCAGCGAAAGCTCGGTAAAACGGGAAATGAGCGTTGTAACAAGTACCACCAGCGTAGCCACGCAGTCGCTTATGGAGTCCGTGGCCACCGCTTTCAGGGCAGCCGAATCCAGCCTTACGCCGATGCGGCGGTTATACATAAACATATAGAGTTTTACCAGTATGGCGGCCGCCATTATTATCAGCGCCGCCATACTGCCCTCCACCGGAGTTGGGGAGATTATCTTCATCACGGAGCTTTTCGCCATTTCCACGCCCATAAGCAGTATGGCCATGGACACAACGAAGCCTGCGATATATTCATAGCGGCCGTGTCCGAAGGGGTGGTCGGCATCAGGACGGCTGCCGGCAAATTTGAAGCCCAGCAGGGTCACTATGGACGAGCCTGCGTCGGTTATATTGTTTATCGCGTCGGCCATTACGGCAATGGAGCCGGTGAGCATACCCGCGGCATATTTTCCGCAGAAAAGCAGCACATTAAGGACGATACCCAGCACACTGCTGAGCAGACCGTAAGCCCGCCGCACACCGCTGTCCTCGATTTTATCGCGATTTTTTATGAAAATTCCTGCAAGCAGTCCGAACACTTGATCACTCCTGATTCTTTCACTGTCAGCGTCAGTATATCATATCCCCCGGCTTATGTCCACATCGCAGATTGTCGAAGACTTACTATGCTGACATAATCGCCGGAAAATCATATAAAATAAGGAAGTTTAGGCAAAATAGTATTGCATTTGCCAAAAAAGTAATGTAGAATTATTGGAGCGTATCAGCATTATTTATGGGTCGTGCATATTTCCGCGCGGCTAATCAAAATATATGGAGGAGAATTATTATGCCGACTATTACCGCCAGCGATTTCAGAAACGGTGTTACTTTCGAGATGGATGGCAAGGTCATGACCGTTGTCGAATTCCAGCACGTTAAGCCCGGCAAGGGCGCCGCATTTGTTCGTACCAAGATGAAGAACGTTATCACCGGCGCTGTCACCGAAACTTCTTTCAACCCCACCGATAAGTTCGAGAGCGCATTCATTGAGCGTAAGGATATGGAATACAGCTACAATGACGGCGATCTCTATTACTTCATGGATCTCGAGACCTATGACACTGTTCCTCTGGATCAGAGCGTTCTTCCCGCAGGCTTCAAGTTCGTCAAGGAAAACATGACCTGCAAGGTTATGTCCTACAAGGGCAACGTATTCGGCGTTGAGCCCCCCACCTTCGTTGACCTGGAAGTTACCCAGACCGACCCCGGCTTCAAGGGCGACACCGCTACCAACGTTACCAAGCCCGCTACCGTTGAGACCGGCGCTGAGGTCAAGGTTCCCCTGTTCATCAACCCCGGCGACAAGATCAAGATCGACACCCGTACCGGCGAGTATCTTGAGCGTTCCAAGGGCTGATTACCAAGCTGATTTCCCGAAAGGAGTTTTTCAAAATGGAACTTACTGAAAGAGTAGCATATCTTCGCGGTCTTGCAGAAGGCATGAAGCTGGACACCGAGACCAACGAAGGCAAGCTTATTTCCGTTATTATTGACATTCTCGAGGACGTTGCTCTCGAGATCAACGACATCAACGAGAACGCTCTCGACATCGGCGAAGAGCTGGACGCTCTCAGCAGCGACCTGGCAGACGTTGAGGAATACCTCTGCGAGCTGGAAGAAGATGACTGCGATTGCGATTGCTGCTGCGGCGATGACGACTGCGACTGCGATTGCTGCTGCGACGAGGACGACGACGATTGCTGTTGCTGCTGCGGCGACGACGATGATGATGACTGCTGCTTCTACGAAGTAAAGTGCCCCCAGTGCGGCGACGAGCTGGCTCTGGACGAGGAAGTCCTTGAGCTGGGCGCTATCGACTGCCCCAACTGCGGCGCTACCCTCGAGTTTGAGTTCGACGAGGAAGAAGAGGACGAAGAGGACGAGGACTGACCCTTTCCGCTGACAAAAAATTACCGGCTGATGCGATGCATCAGCCGGTTTTTCGTTATAATCAAATATATCCAAGCTTCCTATAGTACTCCGCAAAGCGTTCCCTGCGTCCATCGATCATTCTGTCCGAATTTACAAAAACCATAAACTCAGCCTCATTCATCCACACATAATCCTCAGTTTCGCCCTCCTGCAGCTTCACGGAATTCTTATCGCAATCAACGGTGCAGGTATAGCAATGGTAGAGCGTATGCTGGTCGTCGCGGATAATAACGCCAACCAACTCAAGCTCATCGCAGGCAATGCCCGTTTCTTCCTTAAGCTCACGCTTTGCGCAGGCATAAGAGTCCTCGCCCATCAGCGCCGAACCTCCGGCGGTAGCTTCATAATAGCCGGGGTAGCTTTCCTTGCTCGTCGCCCTTTTCATGCACAGCCAGCTGCCGTCCTTATGCCGCACAAGAACCTCGGACACCAGATGATACAGCCCCTCGGGTATCTCCCCGCCTCTTATCAAAACCTTGTCCGTAAGCTTACCGTTCCGGGTATATGCATTCCATTTTTCCATTTTGCACCTCCTGAAGAATAATCACCCATTCCGAAAAGGACGGATATCATTGAAATTTTTCTGGCAGTTTTGAACTTAATGTATATTTTTGATTAGGTTTAGAGAATGGTAAAAACCAAAACGTTTTAGAGCTGCAACGGTTTTTAGT
>CAYYLZ010000037.1:0-18964 GCA_964472725.1 uncultured Oscillospiraceae bacterium | reverse complement strand
GTTAGTGCGGTGTAATAACGGCAAGCAGCGCACCCGCAATTCTCAATTCTCAATTTCTCACAGGGGAAGGAGACCCGAAAATGAACACAATACCTTACATAATTCTTGCGGTGCTGGGTCTCTGCGTGGGCAGCTTCTGCAACGTACTGATATTCCGTCTGCCCAAGGGCGAGGAATTCGTAAAGACGCCCTCCCACTGCATGAGCTGCGGTCACAAGCTGGCGTGGTATGAAAACATTCCGCTGGTGAGCTGGCTTATCCAAAAGGGCAAATGCCGGGGCTGCGGCGAAAAGATTTCCGCCCAGTACCCCGCCGTGGAGGCGCTTAACGCGCTGATGTGGCTGCTGGCGGGCGTGGTTTTCGCCGGCGACTGGCTGAAAGTGGCGCTGTACTGCGCTTTGTTCTCGCTGCTTATGGTGATTGCGGTCATCGACTGGCGCACCTTTGAGATACCCAACGGACTTAACCTCGCCATTCTCGTCCTCGGCCTTATCCGCCTTGTGACCGACCTTGATAATTGGAAGCTGTACCTTATCGGCATGGTCTGCGTGAGCCTGTTTTTCCTGCTGATTTGGTTCGTTACCGGCGGCGCGGGCATCGGCATGGGCGACGTGAAGCTCATGGGCGCGGCGGGTCTGCTCCTTGGCTGGCGCAACATCGTCCTCGGCATGTTCGTGGGCTGCATTATCGGCGCTGTTATTCACATGATACGCATGAAGCGCGGCGCGGGTCGCCGTCTGGCATTCGGCCCCTATCTCGCCGCCGGCACCTGGCTCGCCGCCCTCTTCGGGGATACGGCGATCGCGTGGTATTTAGGGTTGTTCGGGTTCTGATATTCGCTGTTGCGGCGCAAATTAACCGTCATTCCGAGCTTTGCGAGGAATCCCACGGTTGAGTGGAACGCAGTAACGACTGCAGTTATGGCTTCTCCCTTGAGGAGAAGCTGGCGCGAAGCGACTGATGAGGGTCCGCGTAAGCGGCAAAACAGCTTTGCAGTGATTAATGCGGCACTTCGTGCCGTCCCCTCATCCGTCATTTGCTAACGCAAATGCCACCTTCCCCTCCAGGGGGAAGGCTGACCCCATAGCGCAGGTGCGTTGCGAGTTAACCAGTAATCAAGCGACTCACTAAAAACAGACATTTCACTTCTAATTATACCGCTTGCGGTAGACTGGAGGATAAGATATGAGCACTAAGCTTTCCGGCAAGGCGCTGGTTATCCAGCTCACCCGGGATCACATACGCATCGCGAAGATGCAGTTGGGCTCCAAGGCGCAGATCCTTGCCTGTAGCAAGCTGGCCGCTCCCGAGGGGGCGGTGGAGGACGGCGGCATCATGAATATGGAGGCGCTGGCGGAGGCGCTTAAAACAGCGCTGGCAGCCCCCGAGTTCAAGGGTACGCACCGCGTAGTTTTCGCCCTTTGCACCACGCTGACCATCTCCGAGAAGGTCAGCGTTCCTGCCGCCAGCGGTCAAAAGCTGGACAAGGTAATGGAGGCCAATATGGACATGTACTTCCCTGTTGGCATTTCCGAGTACCACATCACCCGTCAGGAGCTGGGTCGCAGTAAGGACGAAAACGACAACGAGAGCATTATCATGCAGCTTTGGGCTATCCCCAAGGCCATGCTGGTGCAGTATTATGAGCTGGCGGCCGCCTGCGGTCTCAACGTGCTGGCCATTGATTACTGCGGCCACAGCCATGTTCGTATTTCCGGCGCGACCTTCATGGAGCCCAAGCCCGTGAAGGCAAAGAAGCAGAAGAAGAGCCGCAAAAAGCTGCCCGAGGGCGATGAGCCCGACGAGGAGGAGCCTGTGGTTCTGCCCACAACGGTGCATATTCTCGCCGAGCCCGAAATGATGGTTATGACCTTCGTGCGGGACGGTCAGGTGCGCATGCAGCGCAGCTTCCTGTGCGGTTATGACATCGACAGCGCTCTCGGCGAGGCCATGATGGTTATTGATTATTACCGCAGCCTCGACGAGGACAGCGACGGCCCCATGGAGCTGGTCATCTGCGGCAGCCTCTCCGAGGAGATGTATTTTGACGACCGCGTTGAGCGCGCGCTGCTTATCCCCACCCGCATTCAGGAGTCCGCACAAAGCCCCGGCTGGTGCAACTGCATCGGCGCGGCTCAGTCCGAGCTCGATTTCGGCAGCCCCAATCTCACCGGCAAGAAGGACAAGAAAAAGGAGCTGGGCAACGCCTGGCATTACGGCGTTGTGTTGGTTGGCGGCGCGGCGGCGATTTTCTCCATTTTGCTGCTTATGGCGTCCAAGACCAGTTGGAACAACGAGATCACCGGCCTGCAGGACTCCGAGATGATGCTGCGTATTCAGGCGGCGCAGAGTCAGAAGGCCGCCGAGGAATACAGCGAGTACGCGGTGAAGTATCAGCGCTTCAGCAGCGACTGGAGCAGCATTTTCTCATCCCTGCGTACATATAACGACAATATGGTGCTGATCCTGAAGGAAATCGAGGAGCTGCTCCCCGAGACCACCTTTGTTGAGAGCATCGGCATTCAGGCTGAGGGCATGTCCCTGCAGTTCTCCTGTCCCGACAAGGAAGAGGCGGCGTATCTTATCATGGCGCTGCGCGAGATGCAGTACGCCACGCTGGAGTCCATTTCCAACCTGTCCGGCACCACCGGCAAGGTCGGCCGCGACGACGTTGAGGCGCCTCCCGACGAGGGCGGCAAGATGGAAGACGCCGTCATGGAGGCTATCGACAGCGGTCAGCTGACCATGGGCGAAGCAATGACCATATACGGCGCCCTCAGCGACGAGCAGATGGATCGCCTTGGCAGCGATGACATAACCGACGAGGAAGCTTTGGCCATTTTGAATTCCCTTGATATTTCCGATGAACTGAAAGCTAAGGTATATAAAATTTACAAAGATAACGGCGGTGGTTCCGGTTCCGGCAGTGGTTCCGGCTCCGGCAGTGGTTCCGGCTCCGGCAGCGGTTCCGGCTCCGGCAGCGGTTCCGGCTCCGGCAGCGGTTCCGGTTCCGGCAGTGGTTCCGGTTCCGGCAGTGGTTCCGGTTCCGGCAGCGGTTCCGGTTCCGGCAACAATACCACCACCGAGTACAAGGCCGAGGATCTTATCAAGCAGGCGACCCTGCAGCAGCGTAAGGACGCCATCGGCAATATGCTCAACAAGGACACCGTGGCGCTGTACAGCTTCTACACCCTTTTCAAGGCTGATATCGCGAAAGAACCCGGCACTACCACCCTTTACGAGGTCATTTCCGACGACCTTTGGAACAATTCCAAGCTGATGAACGCCATCATTTCTCAGGACGTAACGCAGATGATGGCTGCGCTGCCCGATCTTATTGAGATCCTCACCAAGACCCCGAAGAGCGTTGCCGCAACGGAGAAGCTTTTCATTGACGGCGGCCTCGGCCCGAAGTACGCGTATTTCCTGGCCATTGAGATGGGTCTTATCGAGGACACCGGCGGTTCCGGCGACGGTAACGGCGATGGCAATGGCGGCAGCGGTGGAGGCAATGGCGGCAGCGGTACCTTCCCCGGCGGTACTTTCCCCGGCGGCGGCACGCTTCCTCCCGGCTACACCTGGGAAGACATAGTTAACGGCAACGTGCCCGACGACTTTGATTGGGAAGATTTCCTCGCTGGCGGTGACGGTACCGGCGGCATGGGCGGCATAGGCGGCATGGGCGGCAACGTGCAGGAGCAGGACAACCGTATCCATTTCTCCGTGGAGCTTGCTTACAGCGAGAGCCTTATTGAGGCTGAATTGGAGCGCAAGGGCTTTGTAAGCTCCGAGATGCCCCCGATGCTGGAGGTGGAATAATGAAAAAATATTGGAAGATTTTTCTCGGTCTCCTGCTTATAGTTGTGGCTGTGCTGGTTAACATGAACGCCTATCGCCCCGCAAAGGCGGAGTATGAGTCGCAGCGCGATCAGCTCAGCGCCAGCGTAAGCGCCCTGCAGGTCACGGTTGCGGAAAACCGCCGGTACACCAACGTGCAGGAGGATATCCCCGACGCGCTCACCGAAATGGACGAAAAGCGCATCGAGCTTTACAATAAATTCCCCGTTGAGATGAAGGAAGAAGACCAGATCATGTATATCCTTTATCTCGAAGAGACCTTCGGCACCGAGATCCAGTTCTCGTTCAGCACGCCCGAGGACATAGTATACCTGAGCGACGGCTCCGTTGTTCAGACCCTTACGCTGACGGTGAACTACGAATGCAGCTACGACGAGTTCCAGGAGATGATAACTTATCTCGCCACGGACGATAAGATCACCTCCGTTTACGACGCAAGGCTGAATTACGACGCCGAAGAGGACATTGCCAGCGGCACTATCACACTTGTGCGCTATCTGATGAATTCCGAGCTTCTCGAGTATCAGAAGCCCGAGGTCAACACGCCTGAAACGGGCAAGGAGAACATCTTTACAGAACCCGAAGAATGAGAAAGGAGGGCACCATGAAGAAGTTTAAGGAACGCTGCGGCGCTGTGCTGCTTGAGGTTCTTATTTCCATCGCTATATTGGGACTTCTCACGGTGCCCATCAGCTCCGGGATAATGATGGCTCTCCATATCGACGCGCGAAGCAACGATATCATGCAGGCGAGATTGGCAGTAAGCTCCGCCGTGGAGGCCATTATGGCGACGGGCATTGACTCCGTTGAAGCCGCGAAGGCTCTTGATTTACCGGGTGTTGATATTGACAACGTTATCCCTCCGGGCGGCAACGGTTATTGGAAGCTGACCGTCAGAAGTGAAAATTTTGACAATATCTTTGTAGATATGCGCGTTCGCAGCAATGCCGTTCGCACCCCGGAAGGGGGCGACACATGAAGAAGAATGACGGATATGTAATTATCTATGTTGTGTTCGTTATCATTTTCCTCTGCATCGTTGCCGTAGGCACCTGCACATCTGCGCTGAATAATCTTAAAACACAGACTGCGTATATCAAGCAGATGCAGGATCGCTACACCGCCGAGGGCAATATTGAGCAGTTCATGGCGGAAGTTTGCGTGGCGGGCGAGGCTATAGACAGCGGCGGCGACCTCTATTCCGACCCCGACGATGCTGAGACCGCCGCAAAAAACCGTTTCAAAGATACTTTGAGCGGCATGAGCGGCAGTTGGGTAAACGGCAACGAATACGTAGTCACCCTTAAAGCCGTTTCCGACAGTACAAAAATAATTGCCGAAGTTGCATTTCAAGTAAGTATTGAGACATATGTTGCTCACACGGACAAGTGGAACGAAGGCGATGAGGAGAAGACCAAAGACTATTACGGCTACAAGATCACCGATGTCACCTCCAAATATATTTCCTACACCTTGGAAAGCACGGGAGGTAAGGCGGAATGAGAAAGTCAAATCCCGGCTTCACCATGGTTGAGCTGATAGTCGCCATCGCCGCGGCGGCGATAGTGATGGCCACCGCCCTCAGCTTCATGCTGCTCGGTATGCGCATGGAGAACCACTCCGGCGATGTCGCAGCCCAGCAGCAGACCGCCCGCATCGTGCTGACGATGGCCGAAAAAATGGCCGTCAGCGGTAACATAAAGAGCGTTCAGCACATAGGCGGCGATGACGAAGGCAGCAGTTGGGTACTTTACGGAGATAATGGACAGTACCTGCTCCAGTATCTTTCCGCGGACGGCACTCTGCGTCTTGGCAACAGTATTCTTATGCAAGATCTGAAAAGCGCCGGCGCTACCCTCAGCAGCGATAAAAAGCTTTTCACGCTGACCATCGAAACCCAACAGGAGAAATACTCCACCACGGTCTACTGCCGAAACGGTGAAATTTCAGCTGTGGAAATAGAGCATGATGACCTGCTGTCGAATACTACGGATGACACGAATTTCAATGCAGAAACCACATACACCGGGCGACTTGCCTTTTTGACTGCTATGTGCAAACAGTATGGCAGCAAGGGTGAGATAAAAGAGCATACAAAAACTGCTGAAGAACCATGGGAATATTTCTCCGAGTGGTATATCCATCAGCAGGGCGCCGGCTACGAGGACACAGACTGGAACAAGGACACCCCCTGGTGCGCTTGTTTCGTATCCTGGGCGGCAGCGGAAATCAACGGCGGCGAGAACGAGTATTTGAATGTGGTTCCCTATTTTGCCGACGTGGATAACGGTGTGGATTATTTCAAGAACATTCAAACTGACGGAAGCCACTGGTTGGAAAAAACAGCCGAAAATACTCCAGCGCCAGTTCCCGGCGACATGGTTTTCTTTGACTGGGACGATGATACAGACCCCGACCATGTAGGCGTTGTGCTGAACGTAGACGCGGAAAACAACTACATCTACACCATCGAGGGCAACAGCAGCGGCAAGGTAAAGGTAAACCGCTACCCCATCGACAGCGATTACATTCTCGGTTACGGCGTACTTGCATGGACAGCCGACCCTGAACACCAAACCAATAACACTTAAAGCGCCGGTATCCGTTATTGCAGATACCGACGCTTTTTGTTATGCGGAAAAACCGGCATAGCCAAAAGCTATGCCGGTTATATTTATATTAAATTATTGCGCTTCAAGGCGTTCCTGCTGTGCTGCGAGGCCTTTCTTATTCAGCCATATGAAGTAGACGCCGGTGATTATAAGGGAGGAAATGGACGCGAGGGGCATGCACCAGCCCATGGGGGTCAGGCTGCCGGCGGCGATGCAGCGCTCAAGGGACAGATAGCACAGGGGCACGCGGAAGCCGAAGGTGGCTACCATGCTGTGCACCAGAGTAATAAAGGATTTGCCGCAGCCGTTGAAGTAGCCATTCATAAGGAAGATTATGCAAATGAGTATGCAGTCGGTGGAATAGGGACGCAGATAGGTGGCTGCCATCTCTATAACAGGCTGCTCTTTGGTGAAGATACCGGTGATGGATTCGGCGGAGATAAAGGAGCCGACAGTTATCGCAACGCCGAAAATCAGCGAATAGAGTATGCCGTATTTCAGGCTGCCGAGAGCACGTTTGGGCTGCTTTGCGCCGATATTCTGCGCCGCCATAGTGGTAACGGCGGAGGAGAATGCCATGGGAGGCATCATTACGAATCCCAGTATCTTCTCGACGATACCCACTGCCGCCGAGGCAACAACACCTATGCCGTTTACCATGGTGGTAATAATCAGGAAGGATACATTTACCAGCATTTCCTGGGCGGCAAGGGGGATACCCACCTTGAGGATAAAGAACACCGCCTTGCCTACGGGCTTTATATAGGAGGCATGGAACTCAAAGGGCAGGCCCTTTTTCAGCACATAGATAACGGACATAAGGAGGCTGACAAACTGGGAGAATACGGTTGCCAGAGCCGCGCCGGCTGCGCCCATGCCGCAGAAGCCTACGAGAATGATATCGCCCACAAGGTTTGCGCAGCTGGAGATAAAGACGAATATCATGGGGGTTTTTGAGTCGCCGATTCCGCGGAAGAAGCCGCTTACGGCGTTATAGCCGAGAATAAATGGTATGCCGCAGGAGCAGATAATGAGATACTGCTTCGCGGGCTCCATAGCCTCGACCGGAGTATTCATAAGGTTAAGGATAGGCTTTGTTGCGCCCACCATGGCAGGCGTAATAATTACAGCAAGGATAATGAACAGCGCGATAGCCGAGCCAAAGGAACGGGCAGCCTTTTCCTTATCGCCCTCACCTATTTTCTGACCGATGAGGACGGTGCTGCCGGTGGAAATGCCAATAATAAGTCCCAAAAGGGTCATCATGACCTGTGAGCCGATGGATACGGCTGCGATGGCAGCCGAGTCGCAGTAGCGTCCGATTATGAGCAGATCGATGGCACCGTAAAGAACCTGCAGTATATTAGCCGCAAGGAAAGGCAGCGCAAATCGCAGCAGTGTGGTACTGATTTTGCCCTCGGTGAGGGAAATCGGTTTCTTTGACATATGTAGTGATCCCCTGTTCCTGTATTTTTGTGGTTACAATGTTTTAAGTATAGCAAGATATTCAATTTTTGTCCATTGTATTTTTGACGCTTTATCGTCTGCATTTTCGGCTGCCCTGTAATGCAGAGAAATAATATCCACCGTCATTCAGAGGGTGCCGCCCGAAGAGTCCATTCAACGCGTCATGCAGAGCGAAGCGACGCATCCCCCGGTGGGTTGATACCGTGTCATTTCTGTACGCCTCTCAACAGTAGGATTCCTCGCAGGCTCGGAATGACACAAACATACCACAATTCTCAAACAAAAACTCCGCGCTCCGCCTTTTACGGTCGGAGCGCGGATACGTTTATGCGGGTATTATCAGAACATATCGCTCTGCTCTACGGTCTTGATGCCGGCTGCCTCAAGAGCGGCGGCGGCCTTGGTGTTGTCGTCCACACGGAAGATCATGAACGCGCCGGCCATGCGGGTGCCGAGGAATGCGTAGGTGTATTCAACGGACACGCCGGCCTTGGCGATTATCTCAAGAATGGTGGCAAGGCTGCCGGGAGCGTCCTTGATGCCGACGGCGAGAACCTCGGTGACATTGGTGATATAGCCGCCCTCGCGGAGTATCTCGGAAGACTTCTCAGGCTCATCGCAGATGACGCGGAGGATACCGAAATCCTTGGTGTCTGCGATGGACATGGCGCGCAGGTTGATGCCGTGCTCGGCTATATATCTGGTGGCCTCGGCCAGCTTGCCGGGCTGATTTTCAATAAATACGGAAATCTGTTTTACGCTCATTTTCAAGCTCCTTTCAAAATAGGCGATTAACCTCGTCGACAGAAAAATAATTGTCGATATCAGTGCAGCTTGCGCTTGTCCACAACTCGAACCGCCTTGCCTTCGCTTCTTGCGATGGTCTTGGGTGCAACAAGGTGCATCTTGGGGCCGATGCCCAGCATGGTGCGCATTGCGGCTGCCAGCTTGTTCTCGCGCTCGGTGATCTCGCGGACGGTATCGGAGAACATCTCGGGGCTGAGCTCTACGTAAACATCGAAGGTATCGGTATTGTTCACGCGGTCTACCTCGATGCGATAGTTGGGAGTATAGCCCTCGTTGAGCAGAACTGCCTCGATCTGAGAGGGGAATACGTTGACGCCGCGAATGATCATCATGTCGTCGCTGCGGCCGAGAGGCTTGCTCATCTTGATGAAGGTTCTGCCGCAGGAGCATTTCTCGCGTCTGAGAACGCAAAGGTCACGGGTGCGGTAACGCAGCAGGGGGAATGCTTCCTTGGTAAGACTGGTAAATACCAGCTCGCCGATCTCGCCCTCGGGGAGAACTTCGCCGGTTTCGGGGTTGATTATCTCGGCAAGGAAGTGGTCCTCGTTGATATGCATGCCGGTCTGCTCGCTGCATTCGAAGGATACGCCGGGGCCGCTTATCTCGGTGAGGCCGTAGATGTCGTATGCCTTGATGCCGAGGGACTTTTCGATATCGCGGCGCATTTCCTCAGTCCAGGGTTCGGCGCCGAAGATACCGGCCTTGAGGGGAATAGTGTCGGCGGTGTAGCCCTTTTCGTGGAGGCTCTCGCCCAGGTATGCCGCGTAGGAGGGGGTGCAGCAGAGAATAGTTGCGCCAAGGTCGGTCATGAACTGGAGCTGGCGCTCTGTGTTGCCGGAGGACATGGGCAGGGTCAGGCAGCCAACCTTATGAGAGCCGCCGTTGAGACCGGGGCCGCCGGTGAACAGGCCGTATCCGTAGCTGACCTGGCAAACGTCCTCCTTGGTGCCGCCGGCAGCCATGATGGCTCTTGCGCAGCAGTCCTCCCACAGCTCAACGTCGTTCTGAGTATAGAAGGCAACGACGCGGCGGCCGGTGGTGCCGCTGGTGGACTGGATACGGACGCAATCCTCAAGGGGCTTTGCCAGCAGGCCATAGGGATATGCGTCGCGCAGGTCTGCCTTGGTGATGAAGGGCAGCTTGTGCAGGTCGGCGGTGGACTTGATATCCTCGGGCTTTACGCCCTTCTTGTCCATCATCTCACGGTAGTAGGGTACGTTGTCGTAAACGTGCTTTACCTGTTTTACAAGACGCTCGTCCTGCAGCGCCTTAATGGTTTCCACTGAAGCGCATTCTATTTCCGGCTGATAGTAGTTTTCTTTCATTTTTGCATCTCCTCCAAGTGATTTTTCAAGTACTCTATTGCCTCTTTATAGCCCTCGAAGCCCTTGCCGTATATGGACTTAAGGCAAGCCTGAGAGGGATAGGATACATGCCTGAATTCTTCGCGGGTGTAAATATCCGACAGGTGCACCTCAACGGCGGGAATGGCGACCGCCTTGAGGGCGTCCAGTATTGCCACGCTGGTATGAGTATAGGCTGCGGGGTTGATAACTATCGCATCCATGACGCCGTAGGCAGCCTGTATCTCGTCAACAATAGAGCCTTCGTGGTTGGACTGAAAGGTTTTGCACTCCACACCGGCTTCAGCGCAGCTCTGCTCTATGTAAGCCACCAGCGCCTTAAAATCCTGCTTGCCGTAAATATCCGGCTCGCGGATACCCAGCATGTTGAGATTAGGGCCGTTTATGATAAGAAATTTCATATCCCTACCTCCTTGATTATACGTTCCGCCGTATCGGCGGGGTCAGTTACATCGAGCGCAATCTCTTTCCAAGAATTATATAACGGTTCGCGCTCTATGGCAAGCTTTAAGGGCGTATATTTCTGAGAAAGTGGTCTGCCGTCACTGGGCAGCTCCTCCACCGGGCGCATGAGCCGCACGATGCGGCTGTTTCTGCGCAGCAGTGGCAGGTTGCGGGGTCTTGTGACTACGCCGCCGCCTGTGGCGATAACCAGACCGCTTTGGCCGGAAAGCTCGCTGAGCACCTGCGTTTCAAGGCTTCGGAACGCTTCCTCCCCTTCTTCTTCAAAGATTTGGGTGATGGGCTTCCCTGCCTTCTTCACTATCTCCTCGTCCATGTCCACGAAGCGGCGGTCAAGGCGACGGGCCAGCTCTGCGCCAACGGTACTCTTGCCGCTGCCCGCCATGCCGATGAGGGCTATATTCATGGTCTCCGCCGCAATTTTAGCGGTAATGCGGGCGGTTTCGCCCTCGCCAATGACGCTGCCGGTGAAAAGCTGAGAAGCGCAGCGCGCCTGCTCCACCAGCATACTCAGTCCGTTCACCGCCGCCATGCCAAGGCTCTCAGCCTGCAGCAGTATTTTCGTGCGGGCGGGGTTATAGATAAGGTCGAGGACGGCCTCGCATTCGGGGAACACTGTCAGGTCAACTGCCGCGGCGTCCACCTCGGGGTACATGCCCACCGGCGTTGCGTTCACGATAAGCGCCGCGTCGGCGTGGCGGTCAAGATTGGTGTAATTATTCTCACCCCGGCGGGATATGGTGACTATCTCTCCCGCTCCAAGGTCAGCCAGCACTGTGCGGACGGTCTTTGCCGCGCCGCCGTCGCCCAGCACCAGCGTTTTCTTCCCTTTCACGTCCACCCCGGCGGTTTTCACCATATACATGAAGCCGTCGTAGTCGGTATTATGCCCGTAAAGGCTGCCGTCCGGGCGGCGTACTATGGTGTTGACGCTTCCGATTTTCTCCGCCGCGGGAGAAAGCTCGGCACAATAGGGCATCACCGTCTGCTTATAGGGAATGGTGACGTTTATTCCGTCAAAGCTCCCCCCCTGCAGGAACTCGCCCACGGTCTCCGGTTCCCGCTCGAAAAGAGCATAATCGTAGCCGCCGAGGGCCTTATGTATCTGGGGCGAGAAGCTGTGCCCCAGCTTCCTGCCCAATAATCCGTATGTTTTCATCACACCATCTCCGAATAGCTGCCCAGATAGCGGAACTGCTCGCAGGAGGATTCCAGCTCTCCGATAAGGGTTATGAACTCGGGCGAATAGACCGAGGTTTCAAGGTCAAAGTAGAACATGAACTCGAAGTCTCGGTCAGGCAGCGGGCGGCTTTCCAGCTTGGTGAGGTTGATACCCAGCGCGTAGAAGCGGGACAGCAGCTTATAGAGCGCACCGGGCTTATGGTCGGTCATTATCATGATACTGGTCTTATCCGCACCGGGGTAAATTTCCAGCTTCTTGGAAATACAGATGAAGCGGGTGTAGTTATTGCCCTTGTCCTGCACGGACTCGGCAAGGCAGGCAAGGTTATAAAGCTCGGCGCAGGAACGGGAGGACAGCGCCGCAATGTCGCCTCGGGGCGACTCGGCTACCATCTTGGCAGCAACAGCGGTGTTCTCGCAGGCAATGACTTTTACGCCGGGGAGCTTCTTCAAAAATTCGGCACACTGGCTGATGGCCTGCTCATGGGAGTATATCTCCTTTACGTCCTCCAGCTTGGTACCTTTCTTGACCAGCAGGTTGTGATCAACCTTCAGACGGGTAGAGCGGACGATGTTGAAATCGTACTTTATCATAAGGTCGTAAATCTTGTTTACGGAGCCTGCGGTGCTGTTTTCAAGGGGCAGCACGCCGTAGCGGCAAAGTCCCTGGTCGATGGCGGCGAAAACGCCCTCGAAGTTGGTGAAGTACATGATGTTGGGCATGGAGAACAGCTTCTCGCAGGCTATCTGCGAATACGCGCCCTCAACACCCTGGCAGGCCACGTCGGCGCTGCGGGGGAACAGGCGCTCGGTGTCCTCCACGGCATCGGAAATGCGTTTCTGCAGGCCGGTACCGCTGTTGAGCAAACGGCTCTGGTAGGAGCGGCTCAGCTCGAACATCAGGGAGTAGAGAACGTGCATATAGGACTTGAATTCCTCATCGGTCTTACCCACGATGTCGTTGAGCTTCTGTCGCTCGCGGGTCTTATCAAGAACTGCCATATTCTGCTCTCGCTTATACTCCGCGATACCGGCGGCAACCTTCATTCGCTCCTGAAACAGGCGCACTATATCGTCATCTATTTTATCTATCTGCTCGCGCAGGTCTTTGATGTCCATGTCTTACCGCTCCTTTAAATAATCAATATACGCATCGTAAACCGCGATAGCTGCCGCTGCCTCTATGCAGGGCACGGCGCGGGGGATTATGCAGGGGTCGTGACGGCCGCCGATGGTCAGCTTCACTGCCGTTTTGCTTACCATGTCCACGCTGTCCTGTTCCTTGTCGACGGAGGGTGTGGGCTTTATTGCGGCGCGGAATATGAGTGGCATGCCCGAGCTGATACCGCCGAGGATACCGCCGTGATTATTGCCGGCGGTGCGGATTTCATCGTTTTCCACCACAAAGGGGTCGTTGTGAACGCTGCCCCGCATTTGGGCGGCTTCAAAGCCAGCGCCAAACTCAATGCCTTTGACGGCGGGAACGCCGAACACTATCTGGGCTATGCGGCCTTCAAGACCGGCGAACATGGGGCCGCCGAGACCAACGGGAAGTCCCACAACGGCGCACTCGATAACGCCGCCCACGGAGTCACCCTCCGCCTTGGCTGCGGCTATTGCCTTGCGCATTTCCTCCCCTGCTTCCCCGTTCAGCACGGGAAATTCAGCGGTCTTTACGCCTTCCAGCACGCTTTTATCCACCGTCATCGGGTCGAAGCGCTTGTCCTCAACGCCTGCTATAGCCCAGGCGTGAGCGCCGATTTCAATTCCCTGTTCCGCCAGCAGCTGCATGCAAATGCCGCCCGCTATGCAAAGGGGTGCGGTAAGACGCCCGGAAAAATGTCCGCCGCCCCGCAGATCCACGCTCTCGCCGTATTTCATGCGGGCGGTAAAATCCGCGTGACCGGGTCGGGGCACGAATTTCAGCTTATCGTAATCGCCGGAGCGCTTATTGGTGTTGCGGATAACTGCCTTGAAGGTGCCGCCGCTGAGCTCGCCGCCGTCCATGCCCGAAATTATCTCGGGCTTATCCGCCTCCTTGCGGGCGGTGGAATACTCGTTTTTGCCGGGAGCACGGCGGGCGAGGAACTTTTCCAGCTCCGCCATGTCTATAGTCTTGCCTGCGGGAAGTCCCTCAACCACGACTCCTATTTCTTCGCCGTGGGACTCGCCGAAGATACTGATTTTTATGTTTTCTCCACAGTGGGAAGTCATTGTTAAATCCTCCATTGCAAAAGTGCTAATGTTGCAGGAACGCTAGTGACGCTCGGCAGTTGACAAGGCTTCCCCCTCCGAGGGGAAGCTGGCGGCGTAGCCGTCTGATGAGGGGATTCGCGCAAGCGAATAAAAAGCTTAAATAGCACAGTGCAGAAAATCGCTGCCTCCGGCAGACCCTCATCCGTCATTTGCTTTGCAAATGCCACCTTCTCCTCAAGGGAGAAGGCTATCTATACTCCACCTGCTGAACCATAGTTTTTGACACTCCGAATCAGTGTGATTTTCACACTATTTCCTTAACGATGCCGCCCAGCGCGGCGTAGTCCTCAAAAAACGCGGGGTAGGATTTGGCGGTAACGTGGGAGTCCTTTATGAGTATCTCACCCTCGGCAGCGCAGGCTGCGGTAGCCGCCGCCATTGCTATTCTGTGGTCGCCGTAGGAGTCCACCTCGCCGCCACAAAGCTTGCCGCCGCTGACGATAAGGCCGTCCTCGGTCTCCCGCACCGACCCGCCAAGGCTTTTCAGCAAAGCCGCCGTGGAGGCTATGCGGTCACTTTCCTTTATACGCAGGCGACCCGCGTTATATATTCTCGTTTCACCCTCCGCCGCTGCCGCCGTTACCGCCAGCACCGGCACAAGGTCGGGGATATTCTTCGCGTCTATCTCGATGCCCTTTAGCCGCGAGGGGAACACGGTTATCGTTCCGTTCTCCTCTTCCATTTTCGCGCCCATGCGGCGAAGCTGCTCCATAACGGCGCTGTCGCCCTGAGCCGAGGCCATGTTCATGCCGGAAAGGCTGATGGGCTTACGTCCTATTGCGCCCGCGCAGAGCCAGAAGGCGGCGTTTGACCAGTCGCCCTCAACCTCTACCCTGCCGGGTGAGGTGTATTTCTGTCCGGCGGGAATGCGGTAGGAATTGCCCACTTTTATTACTTCCACGCCGAAAAGCTTCAGCGCGGCTATTGTCATATCAATGTAGGGTTCGGATTCGGGCTTGGCGTCCAGCTCAATGACACATTCGCCGCCCGTAAGAGGCAGAGCGAATAGCAGTCCGCTTATATACTGGGAGGATACGTTGGCAGGCAGCTTATACACGCCCGCGTTCAGCCGTCCCGAGACTCTGATGGGCAGATTATCCGCGGAAATTTCCGCACCGCCCTTACGCAGCGCCTCGCAAAGCTCCGCCATGGGGCGCTGGGGCAATCTGCCGCGACCTATGAAGGTCACTTCCCTGCCCAACACGCAGGCCACGGGCAGCAGGAAGCGCAGAGTTGAGCCACTTTCGCCGCAGTCAAGCTCGGCGCCAACATCACCGCTGCCCACAGGGCGAACACTGTAGGTTCCCTCGGCTCTCGTCAGGCTTGCGCCCAAGGCATTCAGGCAGGCGGCTGTGGCTTCTATATCTTCATTTACGGCGGGGCAGTAAATATAACTCTCGCCCTCGGCAAGGGCGGAGCATATAAGCATTCTGTGCGCCTGTGACTTGGAGGGTATCGCCCTCACCGCACCGCCCAGGGCGCTGCCGTTTACTTTTCTATCCATATGGTTCCTCTTTTGATTGGTATTTGGTGGTTGTACTATTTTGCATGTTTACCGGCAGGGGCACGCCCCTGCCCTACAAGGTAAATCAATAATTACAGAGCGTAGGGCTGAGGCGTGCCTCAGCCGTCCTCACGTATTCGTCTGATTTTCGGTATTGTCGTTATTGCGGCGGCTTGAAGGCAAGCCGCCCTACCGGGTGCTATTACAAACACCCCAATTAAACCGTATGCACTCTCAATTATCAATTATTACAATCCCGCTGCAACGAAGCTTTCAAGTGCGTCTACGCTTGTTCTTCTTATGACGCAGCGGCCGATTTTCTCGGGGATTATCATATCCACCACGCTGCCGGCACGTTTCTTATCCGCCAGCATGGCCTTTGCAAGCTCCGCCGCCGTGAATTCGGTTTCCGTGGGAAGGCCGAAGTCCTTTATCATAGCTATGAGCCTGTCGCGGCATTCCTCGCCGCAGCAGCCCAGCTTCACCGAAGCGCGCACCACTATGGCCATGCCTACCGCAACGGCGCTGCCGTGAGTGAGGCTGAAATTGCTCAGCAGCTCTACGGCATGGCCTACCGTGTGACCGAAGTTGAGCAGCTTGCGCTCGCCCTTATCACGCTCGTCGGCTTCGACTACATCTCGCTTTATCTCAACGCAGCGTCGGATTATGCTCTCCGTCGCCGCCGACTGGGCGTCCGTAAGACGGTCAAACAGCAACCCGTCCTTTATCATTCCGTATTTTATTATCTCCGCGCAGCCGTCCCGCAGGGTCTCGGGGGGCAGAGTTTTGAAGGTATCGCAATCGCAGAGCACCAGCTCCGGCTGATAAAAAGCGCCCAACAGGTTTTTGCCCGCAGGCAGATCAACCGCAGTTTTGCCGCCCACGGAGGAGTCAACCGCGGCAAGAAGCGTTGTGGGCAGCTGAATGAAGCCGATACCTCGGCGATAGGTAGCTGCGGCGAAGCCCGTAAGGTCGCCCACTACGCCGCCGCCCAGAGCCACCGCAGCGTCGCCGCCGCTTATGCCCTTTTCGGCCATGAAGCTCACCAGCTTCAGATAATTTTCGGGAGTCTTGCTCTCCTCACCGTGGGGAATAACGAACTTCTCCACACGGTAGCCCGCCGCCGCGAGGGAGTTTTCCACCGCAGCGCCGTAGAGCCCGTCCACGGTGTCGTCAGTGACAAGGCAAAGGGCGCTGCCGGAATTAACCGCTCGTATCCTCTCCCCTGCCTCGACCAGCAGCCCGCGGCCTATCACCACGTCGTAGCACTTGGAGGCGCTGACTTTTACAATTTCGCTCATCTGTCTACCTCTTCCTTGCAGCGTCTGCCCTCGGCAAGAAGCTCCTGCAGAGTTTCCGCGTCACCGCTTTCAATGGCGTTGCGGTAAGCCATAAGGGACTCTATAAGCCCGTCCAGCTCGGAAACGAGATTATCGGCGTTTTCAAGGAACAGCTCCGTCCACATAACCTCGTTGAGCTTGGCAACACGGGTCAGATCCTTGTAGCTGCCTGCGGAGAAGCCTCGATGTGACTTCGCCGTAGGGCTTTTTATATATGCGTTGGAAACCACGTGGGCCATCTGCGAGGTGAAGGCTATCATGCGGTCATGTTCCTCGGCGTTGGAAATGGTAATGCGTCCGAACTGAGCCGGCTCAAGGATATCCTTTATCCGCTGCAGCAGCTCTATGTCCTCATATCCGGGAGGCACGATTATCATGGACGCGCCCTTGAAAAGGTTGGCGCGGCTGTATTTATATCCCGAATGCTGCAGACCCGCCATGGGGTGTCCGCCCGCATAGGTGAACCCGTGCTTTTTCGCTATCTCGAAGCAGGGCGCGCATACCTCGCGCTTTACGCCGCAGCAGTCGATGACCATAGCGGTTTTCGCTATATGTCCCGCGTTATCCTCCAGCCACTGAACACTGGCCTTGGGGTAAAGGCAGAGAATAATAAGCTCGCACTCAGGAAGAGTTTCCGTATTGAGCACGCCGTCGGAAACGCCCGCCAGCATGGACATTTCAAGAATGGCGGAGTCTATATCCGCCGCATATACCTCATGCCCCGCCTCCTTGTAGGCTTTCGCCATGGAGCCGCCTATAAGACCGAGACCGACTATACCCGCTTTCATTTCGTGATTACCTCTCTTATTGCGTTAACGCAGCTTACAACGTCGTCAAACTCGTCGGGAGTGAGGGACTGAGCACCGTCGCAAAGGGCGTTCTTGGGATCGTTATGGACTTCTATCATAATGCCGTCGGCTCCGCAGGCAGCGGCTGCCATTGCCATGGGCTTTACAAGCTTTGCGATACCCGTTGCGTGGCTGGGGTCGATAACAACGGGAAGATGAGTCATATCGTGAAGAAGGGGTACACAGGAAAGGTCGAGGGTGTTGCGGGTGGCGGTTTCAAAGGTTCTGATGCCGCGCTCGCAGAGGATTACCCGCTCGTTGCCGCCCGCCATGATGTACTCAGCGCTCATCAGCAGTTCCTGCAGGGTGCTTGCCATACCGCGCTTGAGAAGAACGGGCTTATCTATCTTGCCCAGCTCCTTGAGCAGCTCGAAGTTCTGCATATTGCGCGCGCCCACCTGAATAACGTCCACGTTATCGAAATACTCAAGCTGGTGGATATCCATGACCTCGGTGACTATGGGCAGGCCGGTCTGCGCCTTGGCTTCCTCCAGCAGCTTTATACCCTCTCCCTGCAGACCCTGGAAGGAGTAAGGGGAGGTGCGGGGCTTGAAAGCGCCGCCGCGGAGCATGCCCGCGCCCGCTGCCTTGACCCGGTTTGCGACCTCGCATATCTGCTGGGGCGTTTCAACGGAGCAGGGGCCGGCGATGAACTGGAAGTGGCCGCCGCCGATCTTTACGCCGCTTACGTCCACAACGGTATCCTCGGGGTGGAACTTTCTGTTGGCGCTCTTATAGGGCTCGCTGACTCGCTTTACGGTTTCGATTATATCCAGACCCATGAGCAGGTCGGTATCTATTCTTGTGGTATCGCCGATAAGGCCGAGAATGGTGTGGCTTTCGCCCTTGGAAAGATGGACGCTGAGGCCACGGTTTTCAAACCATACGCACAGGTTCTCAATCTGCTTGTCGGAAGCTCCGTGTTTGAGAATAGCAATCATTATTAATGACACTCCTTATAAATAATAATGGGTCATGCAGCGTTCTCTGCATGACCCGAAGAAACCAAAATTTAAAAGGTCGGTATAAAAACTTACGCAGCAGAAAACGCTTTTACTTCAGAGCGGCTAAAGTAAAAGTAAAAATAGTA
Source organism: uncultured Oscillospiraceae bacterium (assembly GCA_964472725.1). Lineage (GTDB taxonomy): Bacteria > Bacillota > Clostridia > Oscillospirales > Oscillospiraceae > RGIG6375. The sequence goes on along the minus strand of CAYYLZ010000037.1, from coordinate 174 downwards.
TGCAGCTGCAAAAAGCTTGTTACGCATCGCACAAATTCCCCTGTAATTTAATTGTTTAAATTGTAGCACTATTGTCTATGTCTGTCAACCATTATTTTGATTATTTCCGGCTGAGTTGCGCCCTTTTCTCCGCCTCAGGCCGTATATACGGTGTTTTTTATCTATATCGAGGCA
>CAYYLZ010000036.1:16805-19355 GCA_964472725.1 uncultured Oscillospiraceae bacterium | reverse complement strand
TTCACCCCCATGCAGCTTGCTTCCTACGCGGCTACCATCGCCTCCAACGGCACCCGATACTCCGCTCACCTGCTCAAGTGCGTCAAGAGCTACGATAATTCCACCCTCGTTGAGTCCTACACCCCTCAGGTACTCAGCAAGGTCGAGGCCGAGCAGGAGTATTTCAACGCCGTAAAGCTCGGCATGCTCTACGTTTCCAAATACGGCTCCCCCTCCGGCGTTTTTGGACGCTATCAGGTGGACGTAGCCTCCAAGACCGGCACCGTACAGCTGGGCGAAAACCAGATAAACAACGCTGTTTTTATCGCCTTCGCACCCTATGACCAGCCCGAGATAGCCGTTTCCGTAGTTATCGAGGGCGGCAGTGCCGGTGCTATCGGCGCGCAGATAGCCAAGGAGGTATTCGACTACTGGCTGGCTGCCAAGGCCGACAACAATTCCGTGGAAACAGAAAATTCCCTGCTGAAATAAGAAGGTTTTTTGTTCCTAACCGTGTAAACCTATTGAAAAAATCTGTATTTTTGTGTATAATTCTCAGATGAGGAAATAATCGCCAATGCGATTTATCCGAAAGGAGGAAATGATGGGCAAAGCCATAGTTATCGCCTCCGGCAAGGGAGGCACCGGAAAGACCACCGCTACGGCGGCCATCTCCTCCTGCCTGGCTTTGGCCGGAAAGACCGTTCTGTGCATAGACGCTGACGCGGGGCTGAAAAACCTCGACCTCTGTCTCGGTCTGTCCGACAAGGCGGTTTTCGACTTCGGCGACGTAATAAGCGCCCGCTGCGGTCTCGACGCCGCCGTTATCCCCCACCCCCAGCTTCCCCGTCTTTTCTTCCTGACAGCGCCCGTTGACCCCATCACCTCCACCGAGGAGGCGGCGGGTCTTACCCGACTTATCCGCTTTGCAAAGGATATTTTCGATTACTGCATCATCGACTCCCCCGCAGGTCTCGGCTCCGGCTTCACCGCCGCCGCTGCCGCCGCGGACTGCGCCCTTATCATCTCCGCCTCCGACCCCTCCAGCTGCCGCGATTCCGGCAGGGTGGTAATGGAGCTTAAGGAGATGGGCATGGAGGATATCCGCCTTGTGGTAAACAGAGTGCGCAAGAGTATTCTTTCCCGCACAAAGCAGACCATCGACGACGCGGTTGACTCCATCGGCGCAAGGCTGCTGGGCATAGTCCCCGAGGACAGGCAGGTCATTCTTGCCGCCGCGGCGCAGAAGCCGTTGGCGCTTTCAAAGGAATGCGGCGCTCTTTCCGCATTTGACCGCATCGCCCGCCGCATTGACGGGGAGCGGGTCACCATTCCCAAGTAAACAATTTCTCTCAAGGGAGGCTTCATATATGAACATCGCACTGATAGCCCATGACAACAAGAAGGAACTGATGGTTCAGTTCTGCATCGCATACTGCGGTATCCTCTCCGGCAACAATCTCTGCTCCACCGCCAGCACCGGCCATCTTATTTCCGACGCTACCGGCCTCAAGGTTTCCACCTATATGTCCCGCAAGCAGGGCGGCGCTCAGCAGATAGCCGCAAGAATCGCCTACAACGAGATCGACCTTGTCCTTTTCTTCTGCGATCCTCAGGCTCCCGAGTACACCGAGGAGCTTAACCTCATCGCAAAGGCCTGCGACCAGCACTCCATTCCCTTCGCCTCCAATATCGCCACCGCCGAAGTTCTCGTCCTCGGTCTCCAGCGCGGCGACCTTGCATGGCGAGATATCGTAAACCCCAAGTAAATTCTTTTAACTTGACTTTTCACACCTTTTAATATAGGATAATCCCACCGCGTTGACGGCGCATTAGTAGCCGGAGCACCGCCCGACAGAGAAGGGCCCCAAGGCTGAGAGGGTCTCAGGGACAGGAGCCGGCGAAGACAGCGTTACCAGCGGCTTCGGAAACGGAGGCGGTTCCCTTCCCGCACCAGAAGGCCAAAGGGCTCAGCATGAGCCGAAATTGGGTGGCACCACGAAGCGCTTACGCTATCGTCCCAATACATGGGGACGATAGCGTTTTTTTGTTCCCCGCCGCGCATTATCAATTCTCAATTCTCAATTTACAAAGGAGAAATATAACATGGCTAAAGTACAGCCCCGCACTCTGTCCGGCTTCATGGAGCTGCTCCCCGCCAGACAGGTACAGTTCGACCGCATGGCCGACACACTGAAAAAGATTTACGCCCTCTACGGCTTCACCGCGCTGGATACTCCCCTCATCGAGTCCTCCGAGGTGCTTCTTGCCAAGGGCGGCGGCGAGACCGAAAAGCAGATATACCGCTTCATGAAGGGTGACACCGACCTTTCCCTTCGTTTCGACCTCACCGTACCTCTCGCAAAGTATGTGGCGCAGAATTATTCCAATCTGTCCTTTCCCTTCCGCCGCTTCCAGATAGGCAAGGTATACCGCGGCGAGCGCGCCCAGCGAGGACGCTTCCGTGAGTTCTATCAGGCTGATATCGACATCATCGGCGACGGCAAGCTGGATATCTCCAACGAGGCGGAGATACCCTCCATCATTTACAGGGCCTTCACCGCACTGGGA
>CAYYLZ010000036.1:0-16795 GCA_964472725.1 uncultured Oscillospiraceae bacterium | reverse complement strand
GCTCACCGCCGAGGAAATAGGTCTTACCGCCGGGCAGGCAGACGAGATCCTGAAGTTCATCGCCATCACCGGCTCCAACGCGGAAGTTCTTTCCGCTCTTGAGGGCTATCGTGGCCGTCACGAGCTTTTCGACCTTGGTCTTGACGAGCTGAACACCGTTACCAAGTACCTTGCCGCCTTCGGCGTGCCTGAAACTCACTTCGCGGTTGACCTGACCATCGCCCGTGGCCTTGACTACTACACCGGCACCGTCTACGAAACCACCATGCTCGACCACCCCGAGATCGGTTCCATCTGCTCCGGCGGACGCTACGACAACCTGGCCGAGTATTACACCGACAAGCAGCTGCCCGGCGTGGGCATTTCCATCGGTCTTACACGCCTGTTCTTCGTCCTGGAGGATCAGGGCTACCTTAACGACGAGATGAACACCGCTCCCGCCGATGTGCTCCTTATTCCCATGACCGACGACCTTGCTCCCGCCATTGCCATGGCAACCGAGCTTCGCGCCAAGGGTATTCGCACCCAGCTTTACACCGAGCAGAAGAAGTTCAAGCAGAAGATGGCCTACGCCGACAAGCTGAAGGTTCCCTTTGCGGCCTTCCTCGGCGAGGACGAGATCGCCCAGCAGTCCGTTTCTCTCAAGAACATGACCACCGGCGAACAGAAGCTGCTTTCCCTCGAGGACGCTGCCGCGGAAATAGCAGCCGCTATTGCTCACAGTGCCCAGCTTGCCCCCATCAATGACCGCTAAAATATAAAAATAAATTTTGGAGTTGATAAATATGGTTCAGAACCGTACCCATAACTGTAATGAGCTTCGCATGGAGCACGTCGGCCAGCAGGTCAAGATTTGCGGCTGGATGGAAAACGTCCGCGTAGTATCCGCAAGCCTCGCTTTCGTAGTTGTCCGCGACTTCTACGGCACCACTCAGGTAGTTGCAGATACCGAGGACATGGTAAACACCTTCAAGGCCATCAACAAGGAGTCCACCATCTCCGTTGAGGGCGTTGTCCGCGAGCGTGACAGCAAGAACCCCAATCAGGCCACCGGCGATATCGAGGTCGTTCCCGCGAAGGTTGAAATCCTCGGCCGCTGCCGCCACAACGAGCTGCCCTTCCAGATAAACCGCAGCCGCGAGGCAGACGAGATGCAGCGTCTTAAGTACCGCTACCTTGACCTGCGCAACCCCGAGGTCAAGAGCAACATCATTCTCCGCAGCAACGTGGTTGCCGCTCTCCGCGCCGCAATGATCAGCGAGGGCTTCATGGAGATAACCACCCCCATTCTCACCGCTTCCTCCCCCGAGGGCGCACGTGACTATCTGGTTCCCTCCCGCAAGCACCCCGGCAAGTTCTACGCCCTGCCCCAGGCCCCCCAGCAGTTCAAGCAGCTGCTGATGGCCTCCGGCTTCGACCGTTATTTCCAGATCGCCCCCTGCTTCCGTGATGAGGACGCACGCGGCGACCGTTCCCCCGGCGAGTTCTATCAGCTGGATATGGAAATGGCATTCGCAAATCAGGAGGACGTATTCTCCGTTCTCGAGCGCGTGCTGCCTCCCATTTTCGCCAAGTACGGCACCTACAACATTGCCTCCGAGGCTCCCTTCGTCCGTATTCCCTACCTCGAGTCCATGGATAAGTACGGCTCCGACAAGCCCGACCTGCGTATCGACCTGACCGTTCAGGACGCAAGCGAGCTGCTGGGCGGCTGCGGCTTCGGCCCCTTCGAGGGCAACACCGTAAAGGCTATCGTTGTCACCGAGTTTGAAGGCACCCGCAAACAGATCGACGCTCTCTGCAACGAGGTCGAAGTTCAGTCCGGCAACAAGGCATACTGGTTCCGCTACGACGAAAACGGCGAGATCGTAGGCGGTATCGCCAAGTTCGTCCAGCCCATCAAGGAGCAGGTCGTTGCCGCTCTCGGCCTTGAAAAGGGTTGTTTCGTCGGCCTTACCTCCGGCAAGAAGCTGGCCGCTCAGAAAACCGCAGGCGTTCTCCGCAACAAGCTGGGCGCATTCTGCCCCAAGCACATGGACAAGGAACGCTACGAGTTCTGTTGGATAGTTGACTTCCCCATGTACGAGATCGGTGAGGAGTCCGGCGAGCTGGAATTCTGCCACAATCCCTTCTCCATGCCCAACGGCGGTCTTGAGATACTCAAGAAGGCAGCCGCAGGTGAGGCTGATCCTCTTGCCATCACCGCATTCCAGTACGACCTGGTCTGCAACGGCGTTGAGCTTTCCTCCGGCGCCGTCCGTAACCACGACCCCGAGATCATGCTGGAGGCCTTCCAGCTTGTCCGCCTTGGCGAAGAGGACGTAAAGAGCAAGTTCCCCGCCATGTACAACGCTTTCACCTACGGCGCACCTCCCCACGCAGGCATTGCCCCCGGCGTAGACCGCATGGTAATGCTCCTTGCCGGCGAGGACTCCATTCGTGAGATAATCCCCTTCCCCATGAACAAGAACGCCCAGGACGTTATGATGAACGCTCCCGGTTATGTAGAGCAGAAGCAGCTTGATGAGCTGAACATCGCCTGCACCAAGAAGGAAGAAAACGCTGAATAAGCGTTCATCATCAAAAGGGGGTCCCCGGCGCGCCCCAACGAAGTGGTCGCGATGGGGAGAGGAACCGCAGCGGAATGAGCGAGCCTTGCCGCCCGCGGCGAGGCGAGAGATATAAAGCTTGCGGCGACGAAACGCTCCCGGCTTCGTAGAGCAGAAGCAGCTTGATGAGCTGAACATCGTCTGCGCCAAGAAGGAAGAAGAATAAAATATTACGGCGGCAGTCGCAGGACTGCCGCCGTTTTCTTTTGCTATTCGGCGCAATTTTTAATCTTCCCCCTCGGAGGAAGGGGGACCGCATCAGCGGTGGATGATGGGCATTACCGCATATTTTCCGCCTTACGGCGGCCATCTCATCCGTCCCTTCGGGACACCTTCTACTCCAGAGCATAAGTTCGCGATACCAAACCAAAGATTTGGGCGCTCACTTATCCTCAAGGAGAAGGTTAAACCCTGTTGTTTTCGTTACTGCAGGGAGCGCATCAGCTCATCATTCCGGCGATGCTGTCGATAATATCGCCGATATTGCGCATCATCTTGCCGGAACCGCATTTGCCTTTCTTCTTAGGCATCATAACAGCTTCCAGCATCGCGCCTGCCGCCATGCCTATGCCAAGGCCTGTCATAAAACTTTTTCCGCACATATTCTCAGCTTCCTTTCAATGTAATTCACAGTTATTTTTAGCCGCAGGGCAAACCTTAGCCGTGGAAAAATTATCTTGTTTTTTAGCCGCCCTTGATGTACTATATTATTAAAGACAAGTTTTTGAAAGGAGTGCTTTTATGAACAAAAAGAGTATTGTAACCCTCATCGCTGTCTGCACCGCCATCGGTGCTGCTGTGGCCGCAATAATCCTTTTCCACGAAGAGATAGCCGACTTTGTGAAGAAGATAATCAACAAGCTGGAGCGCCTGCGCAGCAGAGATTGCTACGACGATTGCTGCTACGACGGCTTCGACGATTTTGATATTTGCGACGAATTCGATGATTTCGAGGACGTTGAGTCCTGCTTCTAAGTAATACAGCAAAGGCCGCGGTTTTTCCGCGGCCTTTTATTTTGGTATATACAAAAAAATTTCCCGCCTGACTTTCAGACGGGAAATCATTCTGCTACGAAAAATCAATCACACTGCGCGAGTGACCTTACCGCTGCGGAGGCATCTCGTACAGGCGTAGACATGACGGGGAGAACCGTCAACGACAGCCTTAACTCTCTTTACATTGGGCTTCCAGGTTCTGTTGGAACGTCTGTGGGAGTGGCTCACCTTGATACCGAAGGCAACGCTTTTTTCGCAAAATTCGCACTTAGCCATACATCGCACCTCCTTGCCTGCGGCTTTGCGGTAATTTTCAAAAAAATCTCTTTACAAAGAGCGGTATTTAATATACCATTGTTTTCAGAAAAAAGCAAGCCTTTTTTTAAATTTTATTTTAACACCAAATTTCCCGCCTGTTTTACCGCGAATTTGGCATAAGGGTGAATAGAATTGAAGGAATTTATTATAGGAAAAAACGACGCGGGACAGCGTCTTGACCGATTTCTCGACAAGGCAGTGCCTCTGCTTCCCGCCTCTCTGTGTCAGAAATATATCCGTATAAAGCGTGTAAAGGTCAACGGCAAGGGTTCAAAGCGCGAATATCGCCTTTGCGAGGGCGATGTGCTCAACCTTTATATAAATGATGAGTTTTTCGAAAAGCCCAGCGAGGAGAATGCATATCTCAAAATCTCCACGCCCAAAATAGACATAGTCTACGAGGACGAGCATATTCTGCTGGCCGACAAGAAGCCGGGTATGCTCTGCCACAGCGCCGGAGCCTACGATTACAACACTCTCATCTCTCACATTCAGAACTACCTTTACCAAAAGGGCGAATGGAGACCCCGTGAGGAAAACTCCTTCACTCCCGCTCTCTGCAACCGCATCGACCGCAACACCGGCGGCATAGTCATCGCCGCCAAGACCGCCGAGGCGCTGCGTATCCTCAACGACAAGATACGCGACCGCGAGATAGACAAGCTCTACCTTGCCGTTATCCACGGAAAGATGAACCCGCCCAGCGGCACCCTCAAGGGCTACATTTTCAAGGACGCTGTGAAAAATCAGGTCTACGTGCGGGACAAGATGGAAAAGGGCGCAAAGTCCGCCGCCACCGAGTACCGCACCCTCGCCGTGAAGAACGGCCTTTCCCTTGTGGAATGCCGCCTGCTCACCGGCCGCACCCATCAAATACGCGCCCAGTTCTCCGCCGCCGGACACCCCCTTTTGGGCGACGGCAAATACGGCAAGGGCAACGACCCGCAGAACCGGGGCGAAAAGCATCAGGCGCTCTACTCCTACAAGCTGAAATTCACCTTTGAAACTCCCGCAGGCGCGTTGGAGTATCTCAACGGCAAAGAATTTTCGGTGGAAAAAGTGGATTTTGCCGAAAAATATTTTGATATTGCGCTTTAAATGATTGACATTAAGAGCAAAACATTTTATATTTACATCAAGGCGGGAATGCTGTTCCCGCCTTTGTTGCTCTTTATCGCATTTTTTATTTTATACAGAAACGGGGGAGGATAAATGTCCAAGGAACTCATACGCCTCAAGAACGTATCAGTGGCGTTTGACGATGCAGTTATTCTTGATAATCTGAATATTTATTTTAATGATAAGGAATTCCTCACACTGCTTGGCCCCAGCGGCTGCGGCAAAACCACAACGCTGAGAATAATCGGCGGTTTTTTGACACCCACTTCGGGTGATGTTTTGTTTGACGGTGTGAGGATTAATGATGTTCCCCCTCATAAGCGTCTTGTTAACACCGTATTCCAGAAGTATGCCCTTTTCCCCCACCTCAACGTCTTTGAGAACGTGGCTTTCGGTCTGCGTATCCCCAAGACCGACGAGAACGGCAAGAAGGTGAAGATCACCGAAAAGGAGATCACCGAAAGGGTCATGGAAATGCTGGAGGTCGTTAACCTGAAGGGCTTTGAAAAGCGCTCCATCACTTCTCTGTCCGGCGGTCAGCAGCAGCGTGTGGCCATCGCCCGCGCACTGGTAAATCGTCCTAAGGTTCTTCTGCTCGACGAGCCTTTGGGCGCTCTTGACATGCGCCTTCGAAAGGATATGCAGAACGAACTCAAGCGCATTCAGCAGGCCATGGAGATAACCTTTATCTACGTTACTCATGACCAGGAAGAGGCTCTTGCCATGTCTGACACCGTCGTTGTTATGGACGGCGGCAAAATTCAGCAGATAGGCACACCCGAGGACATCTATAACGAACCTAAAAACGCCTTTGTCGCCGACTTCATCGGCGAGTCCAACATTCTTGACGGCATTATGCACGAGGACTACGTGGTCGAATTCTTCAACCGCAAGTTCAAGTGTCTGGACAAGGGCTTTGAGCCTATGGAGCCTGTTGACGTAGTTATCCGCCCTGAGGATATCGACATCGTCGCGCCCGAAAAGGGTCAGCTCCGCGGCACCGTTACCTCCGTCACCTTTAAGGGCGTTCATTACGACACCATAGTTGACTTCAAGGGCTACAAGTGGCTCATTCAGACCACGGATTACCATGCCGAAGGCTCCGTCATCGGCATAATCCTCAACCCCGACGATATCCACATCATGAAGAAGAGTGAGTATTCCGGTATGTTCGGCGACTATTCCTCCTACTCCGAGGAATACGACGAGATCGGCGACGCCAGCGTTGAGCTGGACGAGGAGGAGAGCGAGGATGAAGACTAAGCTCTCCGGGTTCGCCGTACCCTATGTTATATGGATGGCGATTTTCGTAGTCGCACCCATTATCATGATGGTCGTCTACGCATTCTCCAATTCCGACGGCAGCTTCACTCTCAATAATTTCGCGGATATGGGGCTTTACGCTTCCGTATTCGGCCGTTCCTTCAAGCTGGCCATTATCGCCACGATAATCTGCCTGCTTATCGGCTATCCCGTTTCCTACATGATGGCCAAGGAGGGCCCCCGTTTTCAGAAGGTAGCCATGGTAATAATCATGCTGCCCATGTGGATGAACTTCCTGCTGCGCACCTACTCATGGATGTCCATTCTCGAAAACAACGGCCTTCTCAATCAGTTCTTCGGGGCTATAGGTCTTTTCGACCTTATAAACGGCATCGGTATGCGCCTTGCGGCAAATCCCGAGCTGTATGTTCCCATTGACCACTTCAATATGATAGGCACTCAGGGCGCCGTCGTGCTGGGCATGGTCTATAACTACCTGCCCTTTATGATCCTGCCCATCTACTCCGTTATAGTAAGGCTGGATAACTCCCTGCTGGAGGCAGCCCGCGACCTTGGCGCAAACAATATGCGCGTTTTCCGCAAGGTCATTCTGCCCCTTTCCCTGCCGGGCGTTCTCTCCGGCGTAACGATGGTATTTGTGCCTTCCGTTTCCACCTTTGCCATTTCCCGCCTCCTTGGCGGCGGCACTCAGATGATGCTGGGCGACCTTATCGAGCAGCAGTTCCTGGGCGGCGCTTATGACCCTTATCTGGGCGCAGCCATTTCCCTCGTTATGATGGTTATCGTCGTTGTTTGCATGGCGGTAATGAATCACTTTGGTGAGGGCGAAGAACAGGCGGTGATGCTGTGAATAAGAACAGACGCACCGGAAGCCGCCTGCTCATGGCACTGGTATTTCTCTTCCTTTACGCGCCCATCTTCCTGCTGATAATTTTCTCCTTCAACGCAGGTGACAGCAGCGCCGTATGGAAGGGCTTCTCCCTGAGCTGGTACGTTTCCCTCTTCAAGAACCGCATCATAATGGAGAGCGTTTATACCACCCTGCTCATCTCCATTCTGGCTACCATAATCGCGACCGTAGCCGGAACCTTTGCCGCCATCGGCCTTTACAGTCTCACCCGCCGCTGGCGCGATCCCCTGCTTACCGTAAACAACATTCCCATGATGAATGCCGATATAGTCACCGGCGTTGGTCTCTGCCTCTTCTTCGCGGCGTTTTTCCGTTTCTGGGGTAGCTTCGCAGCCTGGTTCAACGGTATCCAAAGCATCATAGAACTGCCCACACAGCTGCATTTGGGCTTCACAACGCTGCTTTTGGCTCATATCGCCTTCAACATTCCCTACGTTATCCTCAATGTAGCCCCCAAGCTGCGTCAGATGGACAAAAACCTTGTAGACGCTGCTCAGGATCTTGGCTGCACATGGTTCATGGCCTTCCGAAAGGTCATACTCCCCGAGATAAAGCCCGGTATCGTTTCCGGCGCTCTTATCGCATTCACCATGTCCATTGACGATTTCGTTATCTCCTACTTCACCGCAGGCTCCTCCACCTCCACCCTTGCAATGACAATCTACGGCATGACCAAAAAGCGCATCACGCCGGAGATAAACGCCATCTCCACCCTGCTGTTCGTAGTGGTGCTGGTGCTGCTGGTCATCGTAAACGTGCGCGAGGCTCAGCAGGAGAAGAAGGCAAGCCGCCCCGTGGCTGTAATTGCCGCTGAGGAAGTGCGCAAGGCAGAGAGAGCGGAATTTTTCCGTTCCCGTCCCTGGATCAAGCGCACCGTCACCATCGTTCTCGTCTGCGCCTTGGGACTGAGCATCATCAGCCTGAGCCGCGCAACTCACGGTCAGCCTGTAGTCAACGTATGCAGCTGGGGCGAATACATCGACCCCGAGCTGATAAGCATGTTTGAAGAGGAAACCGGCATTCGCGTAAACTATCAGACCGCCGAAAGCAATGAGGCTCTCTACTCCCTGCTGAAAAGCGGCGGCGGCGATTACGACGTTATCGTTCCCTCGGACTACATGATAGCCCGCCTTATCGAGGAAGATATGCTGGAGGAGTTGGATTACAGCAATATCCCCAACTTTGAGCTTATCGCCCCTCAGTTCCGCAATCTCTCCTACGACCCCGAGAACAAGTACACCGTTCCTTACGCATGGGGCACCGTGGGTCTTATCTACAACACCTCACTCATAGACGGCGAGATAACCGACTTCAGCGCCCTCTATGACGAGCAGTACGCGGGCGACGTTCTTCTCATCAACAACTCCCGCGACGCCATCGGCATCGCCCTGAAGCATCTCGGCTACTCCATGAACACCACTGACGAGGCCGAAATTCGTGAGGCGTATCAGCTTCTTGCCGACGCCACCGAAAAGGGCGTTTATCAGGGCAAGGTAATGGACGAGATATATCAGAAGATGGAGGGCGGCAACGCTGCCATTTCCACTTACTACGCGGGCGACTACCTCACAATGCTGGAAAACAACGAAGACCTGGCGTTCGTAGTTCCCGAAAGCGGCTCCAACTGGTTCGTGGACGCAATGTGCGTACTCAAGGGCACGCCCCACAAGGCTGAAGCCGAGGCATGGATAAACTTCATCGCTTCCACCGAGGCAAACCTTATGAACATGGATTACATCTGGTACGCCTCTCCCAACGCTGAGGCACTGGAGCAGTATCCCGACTATTACTATGAGCTCTACGAAGAGGAGCTTGATCCCGAGCTGTACGACATTATGGTGGCCCCCCCCGAGGTTCTTGAGCGCTGCGAGCTCTATGTAAACCTCCCCGCCGACATTCTTGCTCTCTACAAGGAGCTTTGGATCCAGCTTGGTATCTGATAAAAGCACAACACCCCGACTTCGCAAGGAAGTCGGGGTGTTTTTTGTTTTGAGGTTTTCTCTTAGATTACCATGCTTGCGGGGAAGAGGATAACAGCGAAGATACCGGTGATGATAATGGAGAGGATCATACGCTCAAGCCAGATTACCAACAGGTGCCAGAACTTGACGGGGACCTCGGTACCCATGCAGCAGGGAACGAAGGAAGCAAGGAAGATGATGGAGGTTACAGGCAGAACGGCCAGCATGAAACGCAGACGCATGGACCACTCGCCGGCAGCAACCAACAGACCGGGAACGGTGACCTCGATGAGGGAGATCATGGAACCGGTGCAGGCAACTTCCAGCTCGGCGCCGGAGAAACCGAAGATCATGAACAGAGGCGCAAACACCTTGCCGAGGATGGAGATGATGGGTGTGAATATGTAGAGAACAACACCGAAAGTACCGAAGAAGGAGGTACCGGCAGCAACAGTACCCATAACATTCATGGTTTCGTTCATGATATTAGCGATACGCTTGCCGGGATGATCCTGAGCCTCACAGATGTCGAGAGCCTCGGTGAAAGCGGTTCTAAGGAGATTCTTCTTGATAACATTCTCAGGGTTGGGAGTTGCCTTCTCATAGTATCTGTCGGGGATACCGCGCAGAGGAGGAATACGAACGCCAACGAGAGCAACCAGAAGGGTAATGAGGAAGGCTACCCAGAAGAAGGTATTCCAGTAACCAGCCTGCAGCAGACCGGTGTTGCTGGCAAGAGCCATAAGGAAGCCAACGGAAACGGTGGAAAGGGAGGTATCGATACATACGGACTCACGCTCGGTCATACGGCCGTTCTTGTACTGCTCGTTAACAGCGATGTGACCGGCGGAGAAGTTGCCGAGGAACGCGGTAACCATGATGATGGCGGCGCGGCCAGGCAGCTTGAATACGGTACGCATGATGGGACGGACGAAAACGCCGATAAAATCAACCAGACCGTAGTCCACCAGGAAGGGCAGGAACAGAGATGCGCAGGGCAGGGAGATACAGATGGTTACGAGGACCTTATCCATAACGAAGGTTGCGATGCTTGCGTTGCCCAGAGTCTCCTTGGCAGTGAACAGCCAGCTCATGAAGCCGAAGTATACATGGAAGTAATACTCAACGAGAACCATGCAGAGAACGATGAAGCCAACTATCTTGAATACTGCGAAAACAGCATTGATCTTGGTGGTCTTCCATGCCTTCTCGGGGCGGAAGATGAACAGATCGAGAACGGCGTACAGACCGATAAGCCATACAACTACGGGCATAGCCTTGAAGTTGCCGGTATAAAGAGCCGCCTTGATGAAGTTGGTGATGTGGCTGGCCAGAACGTTGGACTGAGCAGCTACTGCACCCCATGCCCAGCCGCCGATATTGATTTGATATGCGGGCATCGGAACGTTGATGAAGAAAGAGAATACACCGAACAAAGACCAGAAGATAAAACGGAACCAGGTCTTTGCGGAGTACTTCTTGAGAGCGCCGGTTTGGCTCATGTTAAAAACACTCCTTATTCTTTAATTTGAATTTACTTGTGCTATTCCTTAACTATTTAATTAAAGCAATATTCCGCCTTATTGTCAAGAGAAATTTAACACGTTCACTTTCCTTAGCCGCAATATTGCTGTGTATTTCCCACGGATTTTTATGCGTCCAGCAGCAGCTTTTCCCGGCTTTGGCAGGTAAAGAGAATTATCTGCCGTTCCTTGGAAAGCTCCTGCAGCAGCTCAAGGGCTGCCTTGGCGCGCTTATCATCGAAGCCCAACAGGGCGTCGTCAAGGATAATGGGGCAGCTTTCTTCTTCGGACAGCGCCAGCATACAGATGGCAAGGCGCACGGCGAGATAAAGCTGTGCGGAGGTGCCGGTGCTGAGGTATTCCGCTCCGTGCTCCGCCTCGCCCGCCCGGGCAGCGGTGAAGTTGAATTCACGGTCGAAGCTGACCTTATCGTAAGCTCCGTCGGTCATAGCTGCCATGAGCCTGCCCGCAAGATCGCCCACGATAGGTGAAAACCTCTGCTGCAGCTCGGCGTTGGCCTCGTCCAGCACGGACATTGCAAGGCTCAGGGCCTCACACTCTTCCTCATTGGCCGCATGAGCCGCCTTGAGGTTTTCAAGCTCCGTTGCCACCACCAGAGGGTCTCCAAGATGGCGCAGCTCACCCTCGGACAGCGCCAGCGCTCTTTCAAGCTCAGCGGCGCGAAGGCGAGCATTTTCCAGCTCGGCCTGTATCGCCTCGCGGTCACCTTCGGGCGCGGTCAGTTTCTCCGCTCCCTCCGGCAGCTCGGGCAGCTCGCCAAGGCTTTCCACCAGTCTTACGGCTGCGGCATGGTCGGCTTCCGCTCGTTGAAGACGTGCCAGCAGCCCGGACTTTTCTTCTATTCCTTCGACAATGTTTCCCTCAGGGTCAATTCCAAGCTCCGCAAGGGTAGCGCTCAGCTTCCGCGCCGCGGCATCTTCCCTGTCGGCGGCGGCCTCCACCGTTCCCGGCGCAGGCTCAAGGCTCTTGGCTATCTTTTCCGCGGTTTCAAGCTTTGTTCTCGCCTGCTCCCGCTGTTCCAAGATCTTCTCCCGCTCCCCGATGCGACTCTCGGCACGCTCGGGAATGGTTTCTCCACCGATAGCCGCAAGGGCTGCTACCAGCTCACGCTGAGCTTCTTCGAGCTTACTTTCGGCATCTTTTGCAAGGTTTTCATAAACTGCCAGTTCCGCGCGTTTGGCTTCACCGGCTTCCGTAGCGGCGTTCTTTCTCAGCACGCACACGATAGCCAGCGCCACACCGACCACAAGCAGCACCACCGCAGTGACCATGATCGCCGTCAACGCCGCTGCGGCAAAATACACCGCGCAACCCGCAAGACCAAGTATCATAAGGATTACCGCCACGGTTTCAAGACCGGCGGGTATTTTCTTCACGTCGGACGCTTCGCCGCGAAGCCCACCAAAGCGTTCAAGCTCTCTTTGCGCCTGCGCCGCACCGGCGCGGACATTTTCATATTCATACAGCGCTCTGCGGGCGGTAGTGATGCCCTCCGGGGTAACGCCCATGGATTCACGCTGGGCGCGGAGCAATTCGTTTTCCGCCTGTCTGCAGGCATCTTTGGCTTCATTATGACGCTTTGTGCTCTCGCCCACGGCCTTCATATTCGCAGCGGCTTCTCTGTACTCACTTACGGCTAAACGGGCTGCGTTCAGCTTTTCTGTGGAAAGGTCGCCCGCTTCGCTCTTGAGTTGTTCAAGCTCCGCTGCGGCAGCATTCCGCGCCGCCTTGGCTGCGGCGATTTTATCGTATTCCGCTTTCAGCTTTGCCGCATCGTGTAGTCGAAGCCGGGTTTCCAGCTCGACAACACGCTCCGATACGGCCGTGCGTTGTGTATAAATGTCGCCAAGGCGGGTATTTTCTTCCCTTATGGCGGCAAGAGCCGCATTTTTCTCGCTTATTTCGCCCTCCAGCTGGGCGGCGCGGCCTACGCGGGCATTATGCTTGCGTTTCACCCGCCAGCCATGGAGCGCTGCGCGGGCGGTAGAATAGGACTCGTCCTCCTCGCTGCCGGAGGTGATAAGGGCGGAAATGCGCTTTTCCAGCTCCGCGTCCTTATCCACGGCAAGGGAACCGGAGGATATAAACGCACTGCGGCGGAAAACGGACTCCGGCACGCCCAGTATTATCTCACCCGGTGCTTTTCCGCAAAGCTCCGGCACCTTCTGCGCCGTTCCGCTGACCTTGGCGTCGCAGGCGCCCATGGGCTTTCCTGCCGCGCCGCTGCGGGAAAGGGTAACGTCGCCGCCCCGCCATTCGATGCGCATGGCGCCGGTCATGGGATAGCTGCCCCAGGGCAGAAATCTCTTTTTATCGGGGAGAAGTCCCGCTTTTTCTCGCTGAGAGGTATTTATTCCATAGAGCATGGTACGGATAAAACCGCACCACGTGGATTTACCCGCCTCGTTGGGAGCCTCGACGATATTCAGCCCCGGCTCCAGCTCCATGTGGGCATTTTCCAGTCCGCCGAAGGAGGCTTCCATACTCTTGATGATCATCTTATCCCTCCTCCCTGTTTTCCAGAGCCGCAAGTCCGAAGCTTACCGCGCGTGTAATGCGGCGGCGCTCATCATCGCTTTGAGCGGCATCGTAAAGGGCCTTCATTCTGCCGAGGAAACCACCCTTGAGGGTATTTTCTCCCACAGCAGCCCACAGTTCTATCTTCGGGCGGGTCTCGTCGCGGATCTCAATGCGGCAGCACAGTCCGCCCAGCTCGGTCTCCAGCGCCTTTGTATCGGGTGCCGTCTCCCGCTCGCCGCGAAGTATTACGCGGTAAATATCCCTGCCGCAGTCCTCGGGAAGAGCCTGCCGCACAGTATCGGCAAGGTCCTCCGCACCGCTTATATCCACGGGCAGTATCTCGTATCTGCGACCGGTCAGTGGCACGAAGCGCATATCGCAGCCGCCCTTTTCAACGCTGCCGCAGAGTATTCCCTTTTCGCCGGGCTCATCAAAGCCGCGTCCCATGGCGCAGCCGGGGTATGCGTAGAATGTTCCGCCCGCCTTCTGAACGCCGCTGAATTTATGTACATGACCCAGCGCAAGATAATCAAGACCGGAGTCAGCGATGTCATCACGCGAAATATATCCGTACTTGCTTTCCGGTATGTCCACATCACCGTGGAGCACCATTATATTCATACCCTCGCCATCTGCGCGAAAGCCTGCCAGCGGCGGCTGCGCGCTGTCGGAAAGGAAGGCAGAGCCCCATACGGTGCAGCCCAGCTCGGGCAGCTCCACCTTTTCGATGACGGAGGTGGTGAAAACATGCACGTTCTCCGGCAGTTTCATTCTCGTCCACGGCGAATTTGCGGAATACCAGTCATGGTTGCCGGGGGCGATGAATATCCTCGCGCGGGTCTGCTCAAAGGCACGGCAAAGCGCCTCGGCGGTCTCGCCGAAGCAGCGGTCGCTGTCAAAAAGGTCGCCGGAAAGCAACAGCAGATCGGCGGACATTCGTTCCGCCTGCGCAGCAATATCCTCCACTATGCGCCGCTGCTCACGGCGCAGCATAGCCGCCTGCTCAGCACTCAGCGAGGAAAAGGCAGAGTCAAGATGCAGGTCGGCGGCATGAACAATTTTAAGCATGGTATCACACCTTAATCGCTTATTCTCATGGCCTCGGCAGAAAGGCAGAGACCTGTTTTGGGGTCTATCTCAAACACGCAGCACTCCAGCTTACAGGGGCCGTCGGCGGCGGTGAAGCGGCTTTTAGGCTCGCCGCGGAACATGGATATGGACTGCTCGGGCTTTATGCCCAGCACGGACACCGCAGGCCCGGTCATGCCGAGGTCGCTTATATAACCCGTTCCCTTGGGCAGCACCATGGCATCGGAGGTCTGCACGTGGGTATGTGTTCCCCACACGGCGGAAACCCTGCCGTCCAGCATATAGCCCATGGCAAGCTTCTCGCTGCTTGCCTCCGCGTGGAAGTCCACCAGAGTGACGGTGCTGGGCTCCTCCTTGAGAAGCTTATCCACCGCAAGGAAGGGATTATCGGGCCCGAAGTCCATATTGCAGCGTCCGATAAGATTTATCACCTTCACCGAACCGAATGGCGCTTCGTAAACGCCCATGCCCCTTCCGGGACACTGGGGCGCAAAATTGGCGGGGCGCAGAATATAGGCAGAGTCGTCGAGATAATAGAATATCTCCCGGCGGTTGAAGCTGTGGTTGCCCAGCGTTATAACGTCGGCACCTGCTGCAAAAATATCCTCCGCCTGATCGGGAGTTATGCCCAGCTGCGATGCGTTTTCGCCGTTGACCACGGTGAATGCAGCACCGGTCATTTTTATAATGCTCTTCAAATGCTTTGCCAGATAGCTTATACCCTTGGGCGCTACAACGTCGCCCACGGCAAGTATTTTAACGGACATGTGCAGTCCTCCGTTATTAAAAAAATATATTTTCTTCATTCTACCACAGACAATGCCTTTTTACAAACTTTTATAGCTTGCACTACCAGTATGTATGTTATATAATTTTTATATAAAATGTTACCAAGGAGGAAAGATTATGCCGCTTGAAGAAATCATGGTCGTACACGTATCCATAAAGGGCAACGAAGTAAACGCATTTACCAGCGAAGCCGGAGGTGTTGTAATGATACCATTCGACGCCACCATCGAAGGCAAGTACTTTAACGGCACGGTACTCCCCGGCGGCATCGACACTCAGGTCATTGGCCCCCACGGCACACCCCACACCCTATCCGCCCGCTACATGGCCACCGGCAAGGACTACACCGGCGAGGACTGCTTCGTTTACATCGAAAACAACGGCGTTATCTGCAACGACGTGCCGTGGGCAACTAAGGGCGGCTATATGCGCACCACTCCCAAGTTCGTCACCAACAGCAAGGCGCTGGACTTCCTGAACACCCAGCTTTTTGTCGGCAAGGGCGAGCCCGACGGCACGGGCGTAAAGATCACACTCTACAGAGTCCTCTAATTTACAGGAAATGCAGATAATTCGGGAGTTTTTCCAATAATTTTTTGAATAAAACTCTTTACTTTTGCCAAAATATGTGATATAGTTCCAAGGCTATCCCCCCAGCTTAGTCAAGGGATAAGGCCGCAAGCGGCTCCCTTTCACCCCTTCACTCAGCTGAGCGGGAAAACAAAACAAGAAAGGAAATGATTTATCATGATGCTGAAAGAGCAGAAGACTGCTATCATCGAGAACAACAGAACCCACGAGACCGACACCGGTTCCCCCGAGGTTCAGATCGCTATCCTCACCGAGCGTATCGCTCAGCTCACCGAGCACCTCAAGGTTCACAAGAAGGACAACCACTCCAGAAGAGGCCTTCTGAAGATGGTCGGTAAGCGCCGCAACCTCCTCGACTACCTCGCTAAGAAGGACATCGAGCGTTACAGAGCCTGCATCGCAAAGCTCGGCATTCGTAAGTAATAAGTCACAGTTGAGGCTGTCTCGCTTATGCGGGACAGCCTCGTAGTGCATTATGTAAACCAAAAATTTGCGGGGAGAGTTCGCTGAATTAGCATTTGAAAGACGGTTCGCCGCCGCTTTCGAGCCGCGTTTCAAGTGCTAAGGTCGCACCGCATGATTTTGGCGCACATATTGCGCCGGCAGATTTTTTGTCAAACCTTTAAAAAAGCGCAGAGGAATACTTTGTTGTATTTCCGAACATTTTTTAATGGTTTGGCGGAACAATATGCAAGCAAGATGTGTGCTGAAAATTATGCGGTGTGACCGAATGATTTGGCTGAACATTCTCCCCCGGAAAAGGAGAGAATCGAATGATCATCAACAAAAGAGAATTCAACAACGAAAAGCGTTATGAGATCGATTTCTGCGGCCGCCCCCTCGTTATGGAAGTGGGTAAGCTGGCAGAGCTGGCTAACGCATCCGTACTGGTAAAGTACGGCGAGACCACCGTTCTGGCTACCGTTACCGCTTCCGCTCGTCCCAAGGACGGCATTGATTACTTCCCTCTCGCAGTAGACTTCAACGAGAAGCTCTACGCAGTAGGTCGTATCCCCGGCAGCTTCATGCGCCGCGAGGGTAAGCCCAGCCTTCCCGCTGTTCTGG
>CAYYLZ010000035.1:0-19393 GCA_964472725.1 uncultured Oscillospiraceae bacterium | reverse complement strand
GATCGGAGGTATGCCAGTTGAGAGCCTCGCAGCCGTACTCGGAGCAGCCGATGGGAATATTTGGGTGAGTGGCGTGGAACTTATCGAACCAGGGGCCGTTCATGGAGGTCTCGCCGCCATACCAGCCGAAGTAATGGTTATAGGAAACAACGTCGGGGATCTGCAGATAGGGATCGTCTATGCTGCACATGGAAACTGCCGCAATGGTGGTAAGACGGGTCTTATCCAGGTCGTGGCAAAGCTGATTGAGTACGCGGTGGTTATCCAGCAGATCGTCGTCAGCGCCGCCGATACCGATCTCGTTGGAGAGACCCCAAACAACGATGGAGGGGTGATTGTAGTTCTGAACTACCAGCTCGGTCATCTGAGAAATGGTGTTCTCGCGGCCGTTGGGCATGTGCTTGGAAATGTAGGGGATCTCAGCCCACAGAACAAGACCGCGCTCGTCGCAGAGGTCATAGAAATACTGGGCATGCTGATAATGAGCAAGGCGAATGGTGGTGCAGCCGATCTCGCAGATGAGGTCGATATCCTCTTCATGATGCTCGGGCAGCAGAGCGTTACCTACGCCCCAGCGGTCCTGATGGCGGGATACGCCGCGGAGTGGATACTCCTGACCATTGAGAATGAAGCCTCTTTCCGGGTCGATCTCAAAGGTACGGCAGCCGAAACGGGCAGTTACTGTATCCAGCACTACGCCGTCCTCTACCAGCTCAGCCTTGGCAGTGTAGAGATAAGGATCCTTGATGCCGTGCCACAGGTGAACATCGGGAATATCGATGGTGACCTTGGTTTCGGTGGACTCAAGATTGAAGCTCTTGCAGCCGCAACGGGAGGTAATGGTATAGCGAATGCTCTGACCCATCTTGGAGTTGGTGACGAAGGTCTCGATCTCAACCTTTGCGTCCTTGCCGCAAATTTCAGGAGTTACCTTGATGCCGGGGCCGCCGTAATAATCAAGGTCGAAGTGGGACTCGCTTACACAGATGAGGCTTACGTCACGATAGAGGCCGCCGTAGAAGGTGAAGTCGGCCATCTGAGGATATACGCGGTCGTTGGCAGCGTTGTCAACGGCGACTACCAGCAGGTTGTTTACTTCCAGTGCCTCGGTGAGGTCTACGCGCCAGGTGGAATAACCGCCGTCATGGTGAGCCAGCTTCTTGCCATTGAGATAGATATCGGCGGAGGAGTTGGCGCCCTGCAGCTCAAGGTAATAGCGGTCTGCCTCGGGCAGATCTACCTTGTTGAGATTCTTGGCGTAATAGGCTGTGCCGCGATAATAATCGTTGTCGCCGTCCTGACCATCGATAGCGTTCCAGCTATGGGGCAGGTTTACCCAGTTCCAATCCATGGGCAGGGCTGTGGGAACCTCAGTGGCCTGCTTGGTAAACGCCCACTTGGCGTTGAAGTTAATCACATTTCTCATATAGGGACCTCCTTGGTAAATTGCTAAGATGGCAGACGGCCGAAACCGTCTGCCATCATTGATTGTATCATATCTTTTACGCTATGGCTACGCTTTTTTTCAGAAATTACTGCTCGGCGTGCTTGAGCTCTGCGCTCATCTTGGCAAGGGTCTTCTTATCCAGGTTGTAGATAAGGCCAAGGCCGACGAACTGCATTACTGCGCTGAAAGCGTACAGGCCGGGAACGAGATAGCGCATATTGGTGGCTACCTCGAGGGTCTGGTTGCCTTCGTTGGCGCCGACATAGCCGAGAGCGACCATGATGACCAGAGCAACAGCGGGGCCTACGCCCTGAGCGAGCTTACGGAAGAAGGAGTGGAGAGCGTAGACAGTGCCTTCCTCGCGCTTGCCGGTCTTCCACTCGTTGTAGTCGATGGCATCGCCCATCATAGCCCAGGAAACGGTGGAGTAGATACCCATACCGAGGCTGTTGATAAGCTGGCAGATAACGTAGATGACCATACCCTTGCTGTCGGGGGTGACAGGGAGAACGAACATGAGGATGCTGGCCAGCAGGCTGAAGAGGGAGCCGAAGGTAGCAAGCTCCTTCTTGCCGAACTTGACAACGCACTTACGGGCAAGGGGAGTGAAGAGAACGATGGGGATCATGGCAAAGAGCTGCACAACACCGGAAGCGTCAATGTTCTTGAAGTAGGACTGGAACAGAACGGTAACGGCGGTGGAAGCGCCCTGCATACCAACGAACATACCCATGGCGGCGAGAGTTGCGCCGACGGCGGGACGGTTCTTGACGAAGTTGCCCATGGCCTGAATGACGTTGAACTTGGGAGCGTCGTCGAGCTTGATGTCGGCGTTCTCGCGAATCTCGGTGTTGCGGATCATGAACTGGAAACAGAGGAAGCCAAGGAAGCCCATGAGCAGAGCGGCGATGAATACGCGCTCGCCGATGAGGTTGTTGGCATCATCATAAATGATAAAGGGCAGGATAACCACGGGAACCATGTTGCCTACCATAGAGCCGACGGAGCGCCATGCGGAGAGGGAGGCGCGGTCAGCGGGCTTGGATGCGATAAGGGAGAGCAAAGAACCGTAGGGAACATTTGCAACGGTGTAGAATGCGTCCCAGATAACATAGCCGGCGATGAAGATTATCATCTTGGCCCAGACGGGAGCGTTGGGAACGGGGATGAAGCAGCAGGCGCCGCCAACGATAAGACCGATGGAGCCGGCCCAAATGTAGGCAAGGAACTTATTGCGCTTATACTTGCGGCGGTCTGCGTCAATCAGGGAACCGATCAGGGGGTCGTTGATAGCGTCCCATACCTGAACAACGATAAGAAGCAGAGAATACCAGAGGTCGAGACCCATGAACTGGGTCCAGAAGATAGCCATGGTGCTCTTAAGAGCGAAGCTCATGTTACAGCCGAAGTCACCGGCAGCGTAGGCCAGGCAGTCACGCATACCAAACTTGCGATAGCCGTTTTCGTCCAAACGGACAGGCTTTTTAGCCATTTGTTTTCCCTCATTTCTAATATTTTACGACACTTTTCGTATCCGCACATACTTTATATATAGTAACAAGAAGAAACAAATCTCTGTGAGTAAAATTTTTGTCTGTTTCCGTATTTTTTTCGCATGAACTGTTGCAAAAAACCGAAGTTTGTAAGATAATATTAAAAGGTTTGCATCGTTTTATGCAAATTGCCATACAGGAGTGATGACATTGCCCTACAAAGAAGATTTGGCTTACCTTCTGAAGGTTCTCAAAAAAATGAACCTCCAGGCCTTTATCGTGCCTCCGTACACAACACCGGACAGCGGGGTTGACCTTGGCCTGCGAAAAACGCTGGGCCTCAGCGCCGGCTACGAAAGCGTATTCAGCTGCCCCAGCGGCTGGGCGGAGGACAAAACCGTTTACAAGCTCTCAGACGAGTTCATGTGCAACTATATTTTTATGCTCATTCCCGAGGGCTCACTGGTCATCGGCCCCTATCAGACCTTCGAGATACGCCGGGAGCAGCTGTTGGAGATAGCAGAGCAATGCTCCATGCCCGCCACGAATTTCTCCCGCCTTGAAGCCGTTTACGCCGCCATTCCCCTGCTGCGGGACAAAACGCCCCTGCTTTCCATGATAAATGTGCTGGGCGAAAGTCTTTGGGGCAACGGCAGCGCATTCCACATAATCGACATCAAGCAGGAGCTGACCGCCCCAAGGGGTATCCTGCCGGAGCAGGGCAGCCTGTCCGAGCCGGAGGATTTCATGGCGCAGATGAAGGCCATGGAGGCTCGCTACGCATACGAAAACGAGTTGCTGGAAAACGTATCCCAGGGGCTTACCGGCCGCGCCGAGCTTATGCTGAGCAATTTCTCCCTGAAGCTCATGGACAGCCGCAGTCCCGACCCCCTGCGAAACGCGAAAATATACTGCTTCATCTGCAATTCTCTCATGCGCAAGGCCGCCGAGAAGGGCGGAGTGCATCCCGTGCACCTTGACGCCACCTCCTCCACTCTCGCCCGACGGATAGAGGTTATAGGCACCGTAGACGAGGGTGCGGAGCTTATGCTGGAAATGGTTCGCAGCTACTGCCGACTTGTCCGCGACTCCTCCACCGCCCATTACTCCCCTTTTATTCGCCGCTGCGTCACCTACATAGACTCAAACATCGCCGCCGACCTGAGTCTGAGCACCCTTTCCGCCACGCAGAACGTCAACGCCAGCTACCTTTCCACCCAGTTCCGCCGTGAGGTAGGTAAGACTGTGACGGAATACGTCACCGAGCGGCGCATGGATCTGGCCGCCCGTCTGCTTCTCACCTCCGGCCTGCAGATACAGACCGTTGCTCAGCACTGCGGTATGTCCGACGTAAACTATTTTTCCAAGCTTTTCAAGAAGCAATACGGGGTCACGCCCCGCCAGTATCGCACCGAAAACCGCCGATATGTGCCCTAAAAACGCAAAATACAGCGTTTCATGTCTTGCACCAAAGCAAGAATAATGTTATGCTGATTGTGTATGGTCAATTTGACCCTTTACATTTGAAAACATTAAAACTGTTGGTTAATTATATCTTGAAAGGACTGTTTTTTATGGACCTCAAGCTCCGCGAAAACTGCCGTTACGCCCTTGCCTGTCCCACCAGCATGGGTATCCGCATCACCCCCGACAACCGCATGGCTGTTCACAACAGCAATCATTTCTACATGCAGGCTACCAGCGCCGAGAGCAACGTTCTCAACGTTTCTTCTTCTCTGGGCAAGGAATGCCTTGTACTTACCAAGTTCGTCAAGGGCAGCCCCATTGCCGAATTCATCAAGAGCCAGCTCCGCGCCCGCAACATCAATTACGAAGGCGCTGAAGTTGACCAGGGTGGCCCCTGGGGTTATCGCCATCAGTTCAATATAGCCGACTCCGGTTTCGGCCTGCGCGCTCCCCGCGTATGGAACGACCGTGCCGGCGAGGTTGGCCGCACCCTTTCCGCAGATGAATTTGACCTGGAGCGCATCTTCGGTCAGGAGGGCGTGGGCATTCTCCACATCTCCGGCCTTATCGCAGCCATGAGCGAGGACACCACCAAGTTCTGCCTTGCTGTAGCAAAGGCAGCCAAGGAGCACGGCACCCTCGTCAGCTTTGACCTCAACTACCGTGCCACCTTCTGGAAAGGCCGTGAAGAGGAGCTGGCTGCAGCATTCCACGAGATCGCTTCCGTAGCCGACGTTCTCGTTGGCAACGAGGAGGATTTCCAGCTCTGCCTTGGCTTCAAGGGTCCCGAGGCAGGCGGCAAGGATATCGCCAGCAAGATTGAAAGCTTCAAGGGCATGATCAGTGAGGTAAAGGCCAAGTACACCAACGCCAAGGTGTTCGGCACCACCCTGCGTCAGGTAATCAGCGCCAACGAGCACCTTTGGGGCGCTCTGCTGCTGGCTGACGGTCAGTGGTGCGTTGAAGAGCCCCGCGAGATTCCCGTTATGGACAGAATCGGCGGCGGCGACGGCTTTACCGGCGGTCTGCTTTACGGCCTTATCTCCGGTTGGGAGCCTGCAAAGTGCCTGCAGTTCGGCTGGGCAAGCGGCGTTCTCGCTGCAAGCAGCCTCAATGACTATGCTGAGCCCGCTGACGAAAAGCAGATTTGGGATATCTACGCCGGCAACGCCCGCGTACAGAGATAAACAGGAGGCGCGGAAATGAAGAGATCCGATATCGGAATGATCGGCATTGCCGTTATGGGTCAGTCCCTTACTCTCAACATGGAGTCCAAGGGCTTCACCGTATCGGTTTACGACATGAATCCGGAGCAGACCGTATCCGCCTTCGTAGAGGGTCGCGCCGCCGGCAAGAACATAGTCGGCACCTACTCCCTGCAGGAGTTTGTCGACAGCCTCGAAAAGCCCCGCCGCATCATGATGATGATCCGCGCGGGTCAGCCTGTTGACGATTACATCGAAAAGCTCCTCCCCCTGCTGGAGCCCGGCGATATTCTCATCGACGGCGGCAACTCCCACTTCCCCGACACCGTCCGCCGCACCGCTTACGTTGAGAGCAAGGGTATGCTCTACGTGGGCTGCGGTGTTTCCGGCGGCGAAGAGGGCGCGCTGAAAGGCCCCTCCATGATGCCCGGCGGCTCCCCCGCCGCATGGGAGCACGTTAAGCCCATCTTCCAGGCCATCTGCGCCAAGGTAGAGGGCGGCGCCGCCTGCTGCGACTGGGTTGGTGAAAACGGCGCAGGCCACTTCGTAAAGATGGTTCACAACGGCATTGAGTACGGCGATATGCAGCTTATCTGCGAGGCATATCAGCTCATGCGTGACGGTCTTGGCATGACCCCAGAGGAAATGCACGACGTATTCGCCGAATGGAACAAGACCGAGCTTGATAGCTACCTTATTGAAATAACCCGCGACATTCTCGGCTACAAGGACGAGAAGGGCGAAATCACTCTCAACTACATCCTCGACACCGCCGGTCAGAAGGGTACCGGCAAGTGGACTGCCGTTGCAGCTCTTGACGAGGGCGTGCCCCTCACCCTTATCGGCGAGGCCGTATTCGCACGCTGCCTCTCCGCAATGAAGAATGAGCGCGTTGCCGCCTCCAAGGTTTTCCCCAAGGAAATACCCGCCTTCGAGGGCGACAGAGCCGCATTTATCGAGGCTGTCCGCAAGGCACTTTACGCCTCCAAGATAATTTCCTATGCCCAGGGCTACACCCTCATGCGCACCGCCGCCCAGACCTACGGCTGGAACCTGAACTACGGCGGCATTGCCCTTATGTGGCGCGGCGGCTGTATTATTCGCAGCGTATTTTTGGGCAAGATAAAGGAAGCCTACGATAAGAATCCCGCTCTTGAAAATCTTCTGCTGGACGATTACTTCGGCGAGACTATCAAGACTCTTGTTCCCGCATGGCGCGAGGTCGTTGCCTACGCGGTAAAGGCCGGCATCCCCATGCCTGCCTTCTCCTCCGCACTGGCCTACTTCGACGGCTACACCACCGCCTGCCTGCCCGCAAATCTCCTGCAGGCTCAGCGCGACTACTTCGGCGCTCACACCTACGAGCGTATTGACTGCCAGCGCGGTCAGTTCTTCCACACTAACTGGACAGGTCACGGCGGCGACACCTCCGCCAGCACCTATAACGCATAAGGAGGTCAATCATGAACCTTTCCATCAAACCCGATCTCAGCGGCAAGATTGCCGTTATCACCGGCGGCGCAGGCGTGCTCTGCCGCGAATTCGCCAAGGCTCTCGCTCTCTGCGGCGCCAAGGTCGCCATACTTAACCGCACCCTTTCCAAGGCCGAGGCCGTTACCGCGGAAATCGCCGCAATGGGCGGAACCGCCATCGCCGTAGGCGTAGACGTAACCAAGAAGGACAGCGTCGAGGCCGCTCACGAGGCCGTGCTGGCTCAGCTTGGACCCTGCGATATCCTCATCAACGGCGCAGGCGGCAACAATCCCCGCGCCACTACCGACAAGGAGTACTTTGAGCTGGGCGACATCGACGCCGACACCAAGTCCTTCTTTGACCTTGGCGACGAGGACATGGAGTTCGTATTCAATTTGAACTTTATCGGCACTCTCCTGCCCACTCAGGCCTTTGCCAAGGATATGGTCGGCCGCGAAGGCTGCACCATTATCAACGTCAGCTCCATGAACGCCTACACTCCCCTCACCAAGATACCCGCCTACTCCGGCGCAAAGGCTGCCATCTCCAACTTCACTCAGTGGCTGGCAGTTCATTTCAGCCGCGTAGGTATCCGCGTAAACGCCATTGCCCCCGGCTTCTTCTCCACCGAACAGAACAAGAACCTGCTTTGGAACGAGGACGGCACCCCCACCGCCCGCACCGGCAAAATCCTTGCCGCTACTCCCATGGGACGCTTCGGCACCCCCGAGGAGCTGCTGGGCGCTCTGCTCTTCCTTGCTGACGACAAGGCCGCTTCCTTCGTCACCGGTATCGTTATCCCCGTTGACGGTGGCTTCAGCGCATACAGCGGAGTATAAGCCATGGATAATTTCGTATACGCAAAGGACGAAGCCGGACTGAGCCGTGAGGAAATACGCACCGCCCTGCTTTCCGCCATCGAGGGTCGTGAGCTGAAAAACGTACTCATTATCCCTCCGGATTTCACCCGCTTCCACTCCAACGCCGGCTACATCACCAACGTTTACTACCACGCTCTCACCGAGCGCGGCTGCAATGTGGATATTCTTCCCGCTCTCGGCACCCACGTGCCCGTGACCGAGGACGAGGCAAAGCTCATGTTCGGCGATATTCCCTACGAGAAGTTCATCCCCCACAACTGGCGCACGGATGTTGTAAAGCTGGGTGAGGTTCCCGCCGACTATCTGGAAGAGATAACCGAGGGACTTTGGCTCTCCCCCGTCAGCGTTGAGGTCAATCGCCTTATCATGGATGAGAAATACGACCTCATCATCTCCCCCGGTCAGGTAGTCCCCCACGAGGTCATCGGCATGGCAAACCATTCCAAGAACCTTTTCGTAGGCACCGGCGGTAGTGACATGATAAACAAGAGCCATATGGTAGGCGCCGTTTACGGCATGGAACGCATGATGGGCAAGGATCGCACCCCCGTCCGCAAGCTCTTCGACTACGGCATGGAGCACTTCCTCAACGAGCGTCCCATTCTCTTCGTACTCACCGTCTGCACCGCTCCCGGCGGAAATATCCGCACCCATGGCCTGTTCATTGGTGAGGACAGAAAGTGCCTCGAGGCCGCTATCGAGTTGGCTCAGGAGAAGAACATCGACTTCGTGGACACCGGCATAAAGAAATGCGTTGTTTACCTTGACCCCGGCGAGTTCAAGAGCACATGGCTGGGCAACAAGTCCGTTTATCGCACCCGCATGGCCATCGCCGACGGCGGCGAGCTGCTGGTTCTCGCTCCCGGCGTTGAGCGCTTCGGCGAGGACGCTCAGGTGGACAAGCTTATCCGCAAATATGGCTACAAGGGTCGCCTGAACACCCTCGAACAGTTTGAGAAGCCCGAAAATCAGGATCTCCGGGACAACATGGGCGCAGCAGCTCATCTTATCCACGGCTCCTCCGACGGACGCTTCACCATCACCTACGCGGTGAAGAATATCAGCAAGGAGGAAATCGAGGGCGTCGGCTTCCGTGCCGCCGATTATGACGAAACGGCAAAGCGCTACGATCCCGCCAAGCTTCAGTATGGCTACAACACCCTCCCCGACGGCGAGGAAATTTACTTTATCCCCAACCCCGCGCTGGGTCTGTGGATAAACCGCGAAAAATTCTAATAAACGCAGAAAGACCGATGAGAAAATTTCCCATCGGTCTTTTATATTTGCTCACTGAAAAGGATAATCGTCCATTGGCCGGTATCGCTGCTCCATACCGCGGCTATGAAATCCTCCGAAAAGCTCAGCGCTCCCGTAAGCTCCACAACTGCAGTCGTGTCAACGCCGTCGTTGAAAGGCTGCACCTTCACATACCAGACGCCCAGATCACATCCAACGCTGACGGAGCTGACCGTCTGTCCCTCCGCGGTCATAAGGGTCTGCGCCGCGGTAAGGATACGGTCAAGCATCTGCGCATCGGCAAGGCTTTCCGCCTTCTCTATGTATCCGGAATAGGCCGGTATGGCAATTCCCACAAGAACGGCCAGTATAGCTATGACTATTATCAGTTCCGCCAGCGTGAACCCGGGGCTGCCCTTCATAAGCTTCATCGGCCTTTTCCCTTTCATCTTATCGCCCGCCGCATGCGGCCAGCTTTGGAAAAATGATATCATAAGCCCCCACCTGTTTCAACCTTTTCCGACCAAAAAGGCCGAGCATACGGCCTTTTCGCCGTGTTTTTGCAACATTTCGCCGCCAAAAGGCGCGGCTTCCCTGTTGTTTTTCCGGCTTTATGTGATATACTGGTTACAATACAATAGAAAGAGAGGATCCCCCATGACTGTTGTACAGGCAAAAGAAAAACTGACCGCGCTGCAGGCCAAGATGAGCGCTTACGGCCACGCCTCCGGTCTTATCTATTACGACGGTGTAACCACCGCCCCCAAGGGCACCGCCGCCAACCGCGCTCAGACCCTCGCCGTTCTCAGTGAGGAAAGCTACAAGCTCACCACCGGTGAGGAGACCGTGGCTCTGCTGGAGTTCCTTGATGAGCACAAGGATGAGCTGGACGCCACCGAGCAGCGCATCGTGTTCCTCATGCTCAAGGACATTCGCCAGATGCAGAAGATTCCCATGGATGAATACATCGAGCTGCAGCGTCTTATGGTGGAGGCCAGCGATGTATGGCACACCGCCAAGGAAACCAACGATTTCCCCCTTTTCGAGCCCCTGCTGGAAAAGGTTTTCGCCGCCTACAAGAAGATAGCCGGCTACTGCGCACCGGAAAAGGATCCCTACGATTACTGGCTGGGTGAATTCGAGGACGGCCTCGACAAGGCTCGCTGCGAGGAATTCTTCGCAACTCTCCGCAGCCGCATCGTGCCCCTGCTGCAGAAGGTATCCGCCGCTCAGCAGCTGGACGACAGCTGCATTCACGGTCATTTCCCCACCGCAAAGCAGGACGAGCTGAGCGATTACCTCATGCGCACCATCGGCATCGACATGGCTCACTGCGGCCTTGCCACCACCGAGCACCCCTTCACTACCAGCCTCGGCTCCCACCACGATGTGCGCATCACCACCAAGTATCAGGAGGGCAACTTCGCCTCCTCCATGTACTCCGTTATCCACGAGGGCGGTCACGCCCTTTACGAGCTGGGCGTTGACGATTCCATGGCCTACACCGTCCTTGACGGCGGCGTAAGCATGGGTATCCACGAAAGCCAGAGCCGTTTCTACGAAAATCTGCTGGGACGCAGCCTTGAATTCGTCACCCTCATCTTCCCCAAGCTGCAGGAGCTTTTCCCCGAGCAGCTCAAGGACAGCAGCCCCGAGGAGGTCTACCGCGCCGTCAACCGCGCAGAGCCTTCCCTTATCCGCACCGAGGCAGACGAGCTTACCTATTGTCTTCACATTATGGTTCGCTACGAGCTTGAAAAGCGCATTTTCGCCGGTGAGCTTGCCGTTCACGACCTGCCCGCCGAGTGGAACCGCCTTTACAAGGAGTACCTCGGCATAGACGTTCCCGACGACACCCGCGGCGTTCTTCAGGACAGCCACTGGTCGGGCGGCAATATCGGCTACTTCCCCTCCTACGCACTGGGCAGCGCATACGGCGCTCAGCTGCTGAAAAAGATGAAGGAGACCGTGGACGTGGCAGAGTGCCTGCGCACCGGCAACTTCGAGCCCATCAACGCATGGAACCGCGAGCACATTTGGAAGTACGGCAGCCTGCGCAAGCCCATGGAGCTGCTGGAATCCGTACTCGGCGAGCCCTTCGACCCCACCGTTTTCACCGACTACCTAGAGCAGAAATTCTCCGCTCTCTACGGCTTTTGATTTAAGTTAATACGCCAAAAGGCAGGAACGACGCGACGTTCCTGCCTTTTGGTTTTGCAAAAATAATTATAAAGCTCGATTAGGCTTCCCCCTTCGGTGTGAAGCAGGCAAACGCACAGCGTTTGCCTGATGAGGGGCATTCGCGCAAGCGAATAAATAATGTGCTTGGCGGCGGGATGAGGGCATCCCGCCCTACGTTCAACACAGTCATTCCGAGCATAGCGAGGAATCCCCTCGTCGAATGGAACGCAATAACAATTACGGCAAATCCATTCGGGGGATGCTTCGCTGCGCTCTGCATGACGCACGAGAAGGCTTCTTCGTGCTGCACCTTCTGACGATGCCCCTGCCAAGCATAAACCCAAAAAGCCCGCGGTTACTTAAAGGCAAGCTGCCATGCGCGGTATTTCAGCGTAACATATCCTCAACTATAAGGGTAGCGGCGGCACCGTCCAGGCGGTATGCGTCAACGCAGTCATCGTCGGTGCGGATCAAGACAACGGGAATACCCTCGAAGAAGTATGCCGAATGCACGTCCTCAACGTCCGTCAGCAGTGTTTCGATACCGCCCTCCGGAGTGAGGCAGTACAGGTTGTCGCCGCTCAAATTTTGATAATACAAATATCCGTCCACTGCGGGCAGATACACCAAATTCAAAGAAAAGTTGTTCGACGTGCTGCGGTCGTTAAAGCAGCAGCGGGAGCGGAATACAAGCCGTCCGTCATCAACAACTGCCCGGCTGCTGCCATTTTCCCAAAGACGCAGACCGTAATCGTGGGCATAGTATACCTGCCTCTCTTCGCCAAGTGCGGCAATATTGCCGCCGCCAACCTGTACCGGTTCACTCTCAGGAAAGTTCTCCAGATAATACAGCTCACCGCCATAAGCATAAATCGCACTGCTGCCCCTCATGGTGAAGTTACCCGAACCATAATCGTAGGGCTCGCTGACCTGCAGCTCATGGTCAACGTAGTACACGGGGTAAATGTTATTGTTGCCGCACCAGCCAATGCTTGTTGTCACCAACAGGGTCTTACCGCGGAAGCTGTCGATACCGTAGCGGTAGTAATATTCCGGCTGTGGGCGCTTTTCGGGTTCAAAATTCGTGAATTCTCCGGCGAGCTCACCGTCGGGGGCTGCGATGCCGTCTATAGGCGGAACGTAAGCATTTGCCTGCATCACCTCTCCGTCAACGCAGAAATACGAGGCGCTTTCGCCGTCACCTCTGCAGTTGAACAGCACTTCGGAAAAGTCGCGGTTAAAATAGAATGTACCGCTTACGGTCTCGGGAGAAATGCGTTTCTCTCCCTTTTGGCTGAGCACATAGTAATCGCGGTAGACATGCTCCGAATAATCGTCGGTGTCGGCGCGGGCATAGTAAATATACTCGGCTTTGTCGGCTACGGCTATGGGCAGAGCGTCACCCAGGGACGTGTACTTCCCCTTTTTCCACAGCATACCCTCCGGCGCTCCGTCCTCGCCGTAACGGCAGTAGACAATGCTGTTACCGTCGGGAGATATGGCGGCATGGTTGTACCACCACGATGTGTGCGCCCACATATTTTCGTCTATGCACTGAGTCTTGCCGTTCTTTCCGTTGTAAAGATTGAGCTTGCAGGTGTCAGCGCCGTTGAAATCCGTTATATATGCCGCATTGCCGCCCTTGTCGGAGGACAGACAGGCGTATACGCCGCCCGCAATGTGCTTTGCGCCCTCGGGCGAAACGAAGTAAAACTCGCCGCCGTGTTCCTTGTTGAAATCAAGAATCACGAAGGCATAGGAGCGGTCAAGGGCCATATCTATGTAGAACTTTCCCGCCCCCGCGGGCAGGCGGCATATCTCCCCCTCAGGTGTGAAGAACGTCATTTCATAGGTGTCGCCGCTGCCGCCGTATTGGTAATACAGCGCCTTGGCATAGGTGTATTCCTCCGCCTCAGCTTTAGGCAGCAGGGGCAGCAGTACTATCGCCGCCGACAGTATGGCGAATAATATTCGGAGAATGTATTTCTTCATAGCGTCCTCCGTTTGCCGTCATTGTGAAAAAGCACCAATATTTACGTTTAAAGCATATCATAAATACACAAGGCGCGCAATGGAGCGGGATATATTTTGTGTTTATGGCAGACCAAATATATCCCGCACATTTAGACTAAAGCCGGAGATTGCCACGTCGCTCCGCTCCTCGCAATGACACGTTGGGGGGTGCCGGGCAAAAAAAGAGCAACAGCAAACTCTAAAGATTTGTCATTCCGAGCGAAGCGTGGGAGTCTCCGACATAACGATTAGATAGGCATCTGCGTCAAGAGGGTTCTTTATCAAGCTGCAAAAAGGCAGGAACTTCGGTTCCTGCCTTTTTATTTACTTCTTATCCCACTCATCGCCGGTGTCGAGACCCCATGCCTCAAAAATGGGATTATAAATGGGTGGGCGGGCGAAATCCTCTTTCATTGTCATGAAGAAGGAGTTGCGGCTGCCGAATTGCAGCTGCGCCTCGCAGCCCTTATAGAATTCCTCTTCCCTCTGCTTGGGCACAGAGAAGATAATATCGTCCTCGGGGGTCAGCGCGCGCTCGAATTCGCCGGGATCGGGCAGTGTGATGCGGTAATTGCCCTCGAGAATGGGCGGAATTACCGCGTAGGTGCAGGAGTCGATGGGCGCGAAGCTGCTGTCTATCTTCTTATGTATCTGGGAGTCAACGCCCATGATGAACAGGCGCAGCTGGTCGTTTTTGCAGTATATCATGGTCACGTCGGGCTGGAAGTCGGCCTTGTTCAACGGTGCTACCAGCACGCCCTTGTACTTGCCGTAGGGCAGGTAAGGGAAGCTCTCCACGAAGGCATCGGAAGAGTCCTCCGGAGCGCCCATAAATCTGTTCATGGCGCGGAAGCCCTCCTTGCCCAGCTCCTTGTCTATCATGCCGTAGGTAAGAATGGGATTCCAGCACCAGTGGTCACGCTTCTCCATGTAGATTATCTTATCCTGACGGCGGGCAAAGGCGAAGGCCTGACAGATGGCGATGTGCTTTCCCCAATCCTTCATGGGGCGCACCGCCTCGGCAGGTATGTCGGCTTCGTCCTCTATCATCTTCAAAGCCACGGCAGGATATCTCAGCCCCGCCACCTTATCCATAAGTTCCTGTCTTTTCTTATTGCACTCCAACATCGATTCTTCCTCCTTTTCGGTATGGCGCGAGGTTTCATATATTTTAATTATACCTTATTCGGAGGAAGTATTCAAGCGTTGGTCGGAGGAGTCCCCAAAAGCGTAAGCGAGAGCAGACTACTCCGCCCTCGCTTACGCTCTTTTATAAGCAATTACGATTTCAGCATATCTATTAGAGTATCACCGTCGGCATTTGTGGCGTTGAGCATGTAGTACACTTCCGTATAGGGGTCTGTTTCTCCCTTATCCAGCAGCGTAATGGCGTCCTTGTAGTCAATGGGCTCGTCCAAATATTGCAGCATGGAGATCGTGGCACTCTCGGCGCTTGTGCGCAGCAGCCCCTCATCCATTCCCGCAACAGTGATTGCCTTCATGGTTTCACCAGTTATCGCAGAGAAACCATAGGCAGTTTCCTGAGTCATCCGGGCAAAGACGAAGATTCGATCTCCCTCCCCATTTTCGTAGTCCATGCGGTAATAGCTGATAAAATCGTTCTCAGGGGGGGCGCTATAACGATTTACGACCAGCCCATCCATGCACGTTTCTGCAGAAGTCAACGCATAACCGCCGGTGGATTCATATGCCACATAAGCGTTGGTCAGCGTGTAACCCGCCGGAATTTCATAAGGCACGCGGAGGGGCGACTTCTCTTTCTTCAGTTTTTCTCGCAGCTCATCCACGGAACTGACAGACTCGCTCCGCTGTGAGAAATGTTCACCGTTTGCATCGCGGACGATTACCAGCTCCCGATCTTTTCTGTCGTCAAGAATGGCCTGTACAGTCTCCGCATCGGACAGGGAATGAAGTTCGATCACCTTGTCCTGCGATACCATTGTTTCACCAGGGTGGAGTTCACCCACTGCCTCGCCTCGCCAATTGTATTGCTGGCGGAACAACCCTGCCGCGTACCCGGCACCGCACAGCGCCAAGCAGGCCGCCGCGACGATAACCGCAACAACGCCGCGGCTCAGTCGTTTCTTGTTATTTACGGACATTGTTTCATTTTCACGAATCTTTTTCATAGTTAACTCCTTGATTTCTTCGGGATCAAGCACTATGCCGATCTTATCGTTGACGACAATTTCATCGCCATAATCAAAAAGTTCGGATATTTTCTTATTCAATGAAATAGCCTCCTTCGGTCAATACTCTGCGCAGGTTTTCCCGGCCACGATAGAGCTTCGTTTGGACGGTTTTGGTATTCATATCCAGAGATCCCTATACTCTCTCCACACGAACTTCGCCATACCAGAGCCACTCTATGGATAGCACAAGGGATAGAGCCTTATATGGTTGCACGTTTATTGGGGCACAGTGATTTGAATATGCTCACCAAGGTCTATGACCACACTAGCCCGAGCACTTTGAGAAATGCACTGCTTGATGCTCATGAACGGATAAAAAAGGAAGAAGGCACCGGTTAATCCCCCGCCTTCTTCCGCTCTACTTTCTACGTTTTTTACTCGCTGTATATAGAACTGTCGTATTTTTGTCGTATACTTCAAAATCGTACAAGTTGTCAAATAAACAAAAAACTCCCAAAGCCTTATGGCCCTAGGAGTTTTCATGGTGGACGATACAGGACTCGAACCTGTGACCCTTCGCACGTCAAGCGAATGCTCTACCAGCTGAGCTAATCGTCCACAGCAGTAGTTATTATAGCAACGTCGTGCGAAAATGTCAAGAGGAAATATGAAATTTCCCAAATTATTTTATTCGCAAAACCGCCCCGACCATGTGGTCGGGGCGGTTAAAATCGCACTTACTTAACGCGAATGATGCAGGACAGCTTCACATCGCCGATGGTGGCATAAACCGTGGTTCTGCCGGGAGCCACAGCGGTGACCTTACCCGCTGCGTTTACGGTGGCAACGGAAGTATCGGCAACGCTGAACTCGGGTCTCTCTTCGGTACCTCTTACGCTTATGGTAAAGCTCTCGCTGATAGCGGAGTCGATGGTAACGTCAGTGTGGCTGATGGTGAGAGTGGTGCTGGTGCCGGAGCCTTCGCCATCGCCGCCGGTGCTGGGAACGGTGACAGTGCTGCCCTCGGGAGCGTCAGCCGCAACGCGGACGATGCACTCGGCCTTCACCTCTCCTACGGTGGCGGTAACGGTGGCAGTACCTCTGTTGACGGCGGTAACGGTACCGTTATCGTCAACGGAAGCAACGGAGGGATCGGTGGAGCGCCACTCGATGACTACGTCGGAGCCGGATGGAGAAATGGTGGGACTAAGGTTCCAGGTCTCGCCGATGCGGGACATGGTGAAATCCTCGCGGTTGAGGATAATAGAATTAATGACCACAGGAGTGGGAGTAGGAGTAGGCGTGGGGGTAGGGGTGGGCGTAGGAGTGGGGGTGGGCGTTGCGCTGCCCTCAACGCTGTCTACATCGTTGGAACCGACATTGGAGGAGGGAGGAACGGGATTTTCCACATCAGGCTCCTTATCCTTAAGGCTGGAAGCTACAAGAGCAACCACCGCAATAATAATTATGATAAGAATCGCAATACCGATTATCTGCTGAGTCTGAGTCTTGCCGGTAGAGGCGCCGCCAGTTGCGCTGCCGCTGCGGCTCTTGCGAGCGCCGCAATAGGGGCATCTGCTGCGAATGCTGGAATAGCGTCTGTCGCACTTTCCGCACTTTATTTCCTGAAAGAGTGCCATAATTAACCTCCGTTTCATATGTAGAAGGAGAAACCCTATATATTGTGATATACCTACAATAAATATACATTCTTTATCCTGTTTCGTCAATAAGATTTTAGTGTATTTGCTTAAAGAAAAATTTTTCTTTACATTTACGTTTGGGGTGCTATAATTACAGAGTAAATATCCGGGTTCGCAGCTCAGCCGGGAGCGCACGGTTCGCATCGATATGGGTACACATCGACGAGCGAAAACTGGCCCGTAACTTCGGAGACAAATGCCTTCGAAAAGTGTTAAAACTCAATATTATTAAACTCCGCTTTTTGTTCTGAAACACGTGCAAAAAGCGGTAATTTGGGCCCGTAGCTCAGCTGGGAGAGCGCCAGATCCGCAATCTGGAGGTCGCCGGTTCGATCCCGGTCGGGTCCACCATGATAGAAAAATCACCGCCAAAATTGGCGGTGATTTTTCTTGAAATTGTGGACCTAATTGAGGTCGAACCCTCGACCTTACGGATGCGAACAGCTAATCCGGTGCAATTTGTACCGATTTTCAGCCATTTCTAACCCTTTCGTCTAAAAATCGAATGGTCTTGTGACCTCTTTTGCCCATTGTTCGAGGGTGTCCCGGCGGTGTCTGTGGTGGTTGTTGTGGTCATGAAACGAGCCTCGTTGGAATACACCAGCGAGGCTCGACTGCTGTCTGTGTGTTGATAATAACTCTGGTTGCGGGATTCGTCAACTTTTTTCTTTGCCAGGGCAACGCAGGACGTGCGACACCATAATCAAAGATTACAACTTCGGATAAGAAACCGATCTTCTGCTATTTTTCAAAAAAAGCCACGAGTTCTTTTCGGCCTTCGGAATCCAAATCGTAGTTGCGGAGCACCGCACCCTTGTGCAGTTCAATCACATGATCACAACATTCCAGAATAAATTCGGGATCATGGGTCACGATCAAAATATACGAAGCTCGACTCCGTATTTCTTTGATTGCCTTGCTCATGTTTTTCATCTGAAGATAATCCAAACCACTGGTCGGCTCATCCAGGTAAATATACTTTTTCTTTGCGGCCAGCGCAGCAGCAACAGCAACCCTTTGTTTCTGCCCGCCGGAGAGAGACATTGGATGCTCTTCAGCATATACATCAAGATCCAATTGGCTGAGACACAGTTGGATTTGTTCTTTCGCCAGAGAAGGATCACTAAGCAAAAGTTCATCTTCAACACTCTCGGCAAACAGCTGATGATTGACGTCCTGCATGACAAGATAACTGTCTTTCAGGCGCTGTCTGCGGTTCAACACACCGGTTTCACCGGCAACGCTTGCTTTTTCACCTTTTTCGAGACCACAGATACACTTCAGGAAAGTGGACTTACCAGCGCCGTTTTCACCAATCAAAGCAATGATTTTTCCTGCGGGAACCTGCAGATCCCGAAGTTGCAGAGCATGGTTATTTTTGTTTTTCCGCTTTTTGTATCGAAAATCCAGCGCTTTGATCTGTACCGCAGATGCAGCACTTTTCCCCGGAGCATTCACATTGGAAGTTAGTGCTTCTGCTCCCAGAGCGGTCCGAAGACCCATTCGGTGCATGACATCGCAATCCAACAGTTCAAACTCCTGTTTGCTGAATATCTGCTCAATACAGCCATTCTTCATGTAGAAAATCCTGTCAGCCAAAGCAGAAACATAATGAATCCGATGCTCGATCAGAATGATTGTCTTTCCGGCAGCCTTGAGCTTTGCCATTATACCGGCAAGTTCCCGGATAGACGCATGATCCAGATTGGAAGACGGCTCATCAAACACGTAAACATCTGGGTCAACGGCATAGATGCTTCCGCAGGCGATCTTCTGCTTTTCACCGCCGGACAACTCAAAAATATCGCGATCCAGCAGTGGCGCCAATCCAAAAGCTTCGCTTGCGGCGCGAATTCTTTCGTGGATCTGCTCTGGTGGATATCCCATATTTTCGCATCCAAAGGCCAGTTCTCCGGTGGAGTTGGTATCGAAGAACTGGGTTCGTGGATTTTGAAAGACAGAACCGACCATGCCGGCCAACTCTACCTGTGGGATCGCTGTCATATCCGTTCCATTCAGGAGAACCGATCCGGTCAGTTCTCCCCGATAGAAACCGGGAATCAAACCGTTGATGATGCGTCCTACAGTTGACTTTCCGGAACCGGAGGGACCGCAGATCAAAACAAACTCGCCGCTGTGTA
>CAYYLZ010000034.1:0-19424 GCA_964472725.1 uncultured Oscillospiraceae bacterium | reverse complement strand
GTAACCTTTTTTTTAAATGCGGTCAATAGAAAAACCGATGTTTTTTTGAAAAAATACGGGTGAGTTTAAACCTTTTTCCGCTTTTTAATGTTTCTGCTTACTTGTTGAATATTTTCATAAGCTCTTCCCAGTCCATCTCCTCGACTTTGGGAGCAGCTTCGGCAGCTTCGGCAGCCTCTGCATCGGGGGCAGGAGCGGCAGCAGCCTTCTTTTCTTCCTCGGTTTCGTAATCGGTAGCGATAACGATGACGCGCATTGCGTCCACCAGCTTCTCATCAAAGTCAACACCGAAGATGATGTTGGCGTCGGGGTGAGCGGCGCTCTGAACCTTACCGACTATCTTCTCAACTTCTTCCATGCTGATATCAACGGAACCCGTAACGTTGATGATGACGCGGCGTGCGCCGTCAACGGTGGTGCCCATGAGCTTGCTGTAGATAGCGTCTCTTGCCGCCTCTTCCACCTTGTTCTTGCCGCTGGCCTCGCCTACGCCCAGGTGGGCAACGCCGGAACGGCGCATAATGGTCTTAAGGTCGGCAAAGTCAAGGTTGATAAAGCCGGTGTTGCGCAGCAGGTCGGCGATGCCGGTAACTGCCTGATTGAGCACGCTGTCGGCGATTTCGAATGCGTTTGCGAAGGTGATCTTCTGGTCGGTGAACTCCTTGAGCTTCTCGTTGGGAATTACAAAGAGAGTGTCCACCTTATCCAGCAGTTCCTTGATACCCTCCTGAGCGCGGCGCATCTTGGCTGCGCCCTCGAACTTGAAGGGAGTGGTAACAACGCCGATGGTGAGCGCCCCCGACTCGCGGGCTATCTCGGAAACCACGGGAGCAGCGCCGGTACCGGTGCCGCCGCCCATACCGGCAGTCACAAACACTGCGTCAGCGTCGTCAAAAATCTTGGAAATGTTGTTTCTGTCCTCCTCGGCGGCCATCTTGCCCACGCGGGGATCGGAGCCTGCACCCTGTCCGCCGGTAAGCTTCTCGCCTATCTGCAGCTTGACGTCTGCGCCGGAGGCCATAAGAGTAGGCTTATCGGTATTGATGTTTACAAATTCTATTTCTTCTACGCCGGAAGCCACCATACGGCTTACTACGTTATTGCCGCCGCCGCCAACACCGACAACCTTGATTTTTACTACGTTAGAAAGACTAGGCATATCTTCTTCCCCCAGTTTATATATTTATATGTATAATTTATTGCTCCGGAATGAAATGTCCTTCGCCAACTTTGGCAAGGCTTATGGTTCCTCGGTCGTTTTCCGCAAGGTCGGCTATTATGCTCTCGAGCATATCGAACTTTCTCGCCAGTTCCTCGTTCTTGCCAAGATCAACGACCAGATCTCCGCGATAGTTGAACTTCAACGACGAAATATTGGAAGCATCGATTTGGCTGACATATCTGTAAATATCCTTTTGGAGCATCATTTCCATGACGTCGGCAAGGTACTCCTCTTTGGCGCTCTCAGCGGCGCCCAGCGTCAGCAGCTCACCCACACGGGGCGAAAGGGGCTCAACGCCCACTATCTGTATATGACCCGCCGCGCCCGCTGAATCGGTTTTAGAAAGTATCTCACACTTTCGGTTCATGATGAAGTACGTGCCCTCAAGCTCCACGTATGCAAGCAGCTGGCTCTCGCGTATGTTTATCTCCACGCAGTCGGGCAGCTTGCGGGATATGGTAACCGTATCCACGAAGCCGCGATTTTCCAATATAGACTCTTCTATATCCTGCTTATTGATGAGGAAAAGGTTATCGCCCGGCTCAATTCCGGTCACTTCCAGGATCTCTTTAGACGAGTATATCACATTTCCGGTGACCTGTATATCAGAAATTTTGAAAAATGACCCGATACCCACCACCACAGCCGCAATGGCAAGGATATATACCACCGTTCTTGCCGCAGTTTTATTTCTCCTGCGCTTGCTTTTTCTGTTGCTGCTCAGCGTCCTTCACCTCTTTCCGTTTTATCTGCGCCCCCAAACCGGCGAAAATCGCCTCGGGGCATTGGTAACCTCTGTCTATGTATTTAGTCCCCACTACCCTGCTTCTGCCTTCGGCGCTCATTGCTGCCACAAGCAGCGCGGCGCCGCCTCGCAGGTCGGCGGTCTCCACCTCGGCTCCCATAAGCTTTTTCACGCCTGTGACGGCGGCGGCTCTGCCGGAGGTGATTATATTTCCGCCCATGCGCCGCAGCTCCGGCACCTGAGCGTACCTGTTTTCAAAAATGTTTTCTATGAACACCGAGTTTCCCTCAGCGGTCAGGCTGGCAGCCATCAAAAGCGGCTGGGCGTCCGTGGGAAATCCCGGATACGCCGCCGTAACTATGGGACGCGGCGCTTTCAGCCGTCCCTTTCGCTCCAGCACTATTCTGTCGCCGCCAAGTTCCATGTGGCAGCCCATTTCACGCAGTGCCCGAAGCACTGCGCCCATATCACCGGGTCGGCAGCGTCCAAGCTCCACTTTGCCTCCGCAGGCCGCTGCCGCGGAGAGTACCGTGGCGGCCGCTATGCGGTCCGGTATTACGCTGTGCCGCGCTCCGTGAAGCCGCCGCACACCTTTTATATGTATCACATTGCTGCCGGCGCCTCTCACGCAGGCGCCCATTTTATTGAGAAAATTCTGCAAGTCCACGATTTCCGGCTCGCGGGCGGCGTTGCTTATAAGGGTATCGCCCTCCGCCATGACTGCCGCCAGCATGGCATTTTCCGTAGCGCCCACGCTGACCGAGTCAAAATTTATCTGCGCGCCTTTCAGCCTTGCGGCACGGCAGCTTATCTTTCCACCGTCGATTTCGATTTCCGCGCCAAGCTTTTCCAGGGCGGCAAGGTGCATATCTATGGGTCTTGGCCCCAGTCTGCAGCCGCCGGGAAAATATATTTCCGCTTCGCCGCTGCGGGAAAGCACTGCACCCAAAAATATCACCGATGAGCGCATTTCCCGCATAAGTCCGTCGGGAATATCCACAGCCTCCCTGCCGGAAGCGGACACCGTAACGGTTCCGTTTCTGAATTCCGCACTGCAGCCAAGCCTGCGCAGTATACGCAGCGCCGTATCCACATCGGAAAGGTCGGGGCAGTTGCTAATCTCGCTGCCGTCGCCCAAAAGCGAGGCGGCAAGGATCGGCAGGACGCTGTTTTTTGACCCTTGAGTCACCGCGCTGCCGCAAAGCGGTCTTCCGCCGCTGATTTCAAATATTTCCATTTTAACCTCCGGCATAATAGCGTTTTATGCGCCATACTATGCCGAAAGTCCTGTGGGAGTTACTTTTTCACCAGTGAGAGCACGGCCTCCGTGATGTTTTCTACGGCCTCGGGGCGGCCCATTTCCAGCATCGCCCTTGACATTGCCTTCAGCCGCGCCGAATCGTTGGCGCAACGGCAAAGCTCGGAATAAATCTTCTCCGCGGAGCATTCCGCCTCGGTTATGACAACCGCGCCGCCCTGCTTTTCGAGGACGCGGGCGTTTTTCTCCTGATGATTATTGGTTACGTTTTTAGAGGGTATCTGCACGGTGGGGGTTCCCGTGGCGGTAAGCTCTGCCAGCGTGGACGCGCCGGAGCGGCACATTACCACATCAGCCGCCGCCATGAGCACCGGCATATTATAGATGAACGGGCGCACCTCGGTATACTTAAGCTCGCCCACGCCGTTCTTCTCAAGAAGTCCGGCCATGCGCGCCGCGCCCTCTTCCCCGCCGCCTGTGGCGTGGATATGGCGGAAAGCGCCCTCTTTTTCGTTCATCGCGATTATCTCCGCAGTATACTCGTTCATGCGTGATGCTCCCAAAGAGCCCCAGAAGGAAAGTACCAGCGGTTTATCGTCGGTATAGCCTATCTCACGCTTGGCCTCCGCCCTGCTCATGCCCACAAAGCCGCTGCGGACGGGGGTGCCGGTAACGGTGATTTTCTCCGGCTCTTTATAATAGCCACGGCTTTCCTCGAAGCCGACCATAATTCTGTCGGCGTACTTTTCCAGCATTTTAGTGGT
The DNA here is from genome assembly GCA_964472725.1 of uncultured Oscillospiraceae bacterium. Lineage (GTDB taxonomy): Bacteria > Bacillota > Clostridia > Oscillospirales > Oscillospiraceae > RGIG6375. Next base: position 15,435 of record CAYYLZ010000034.1, on the reverse strand, counting down.
AAGGCCGGGATATGCGTTGGACTCATGGATAAGCGTAGGTATACCCAGCGCACGGGCAGCGCGGATAACGGGATAGCACACATAGCCGCCTGTACCCAGCACCGCGTCGGGCTTGAATTCCTTGATTATTTTCTTCGCCTTTACGAATGCGCACTCGGTGCGGTAAAGGCTGCGGATATTATACAATATATTGGAGGGGGTCAGACTGCGGCGCAATCCGGAAACGACAAGAGTATCGATGGGATAGCCCTCTCGGGGCACAAGCTCCGTTTCCATATTGCCCTCTACACCCACAAAGAGAAATTCCGCTCCGGGAATTTTGTCCCGCAGCCTGTCGGCCACGGATATAGCCGGATATATATGACCGGCGGTACCGCCGCAGACAAACATGAATTTCACTTGTTATACCTCACTTGTCGTCAATATTTCTCGAAACGCCCAGCACGATACCCATTTCCGCCATCTGCATCAGCAGCGCCGTGCCGCCGTAGCTGAAGAAGGGCAGGGATATACCGGTACTGGGGATAAGGTTTGTAACAACGGCTACGTTAAGGAACACCTGAACGGCAAGCAGCGTTATTATACCTATTACTATAAGGGAGCTGTATCTGTCCCGCGTATGAAGAGCCAGCCAATAGCCGCGGATAATAAGCAGGGCAAAGAGCAGCAGGATAAGAACCGCGCCCACAAAGCCAAGTTCCTCGCAGACTATGGCGAAGATGTAGTCGTTATGCTCTTCAGGGAGATACATGTGCTTCTGTATACTCTGTCCAAGACCAAGACCCAGCAGACCGCCGGAACCGACGGCGTAAAGAGACTGGACTATCTGCCAGCCGTCGCCCAGCTTTTCGGACATGGGGTCGCGCCATGCGGCAATACGCTCGGAGGTATAGCCGCCGGTGAGCAGTATCAGCAGGAGCAGGCCGCCGCCAACGATAACGATGAGCGCCAGATGCTTTATACTGGAGCCGCCGGAGTACATCATAATGCCTCCGACGATACAAATAATTATTATAGCGGAGAAGTGAGGCTCAAGACCCAGCAGAACAACGATGATGCCCAGCCAGAAGCCGAATGGCATTATGCCGTACTTCCAGGTCTTCATGTCGTCCTTATATCGGCAGGCCATTGAGGCAAAGTAAAGGATTACCGCCAGCTTGGTTATCTCCGAGGGTTGGAAGGTGGTGAAGCCAAGGTCGATCCATCTTCTCGAACCACCGCCGATAACGCCGATGATAAGAACCAGTGCCAGCAGGCCAACGGAAACTATCATAAGCAGTCTTGAATATCTGCGTATAGTCTTGGGCTTTACTCGGGAGGCAACTACCATCAGCGCAACGCCTGCTACCGCGAAGAAAAGCTGACGCAGGAAAACGCCGGCTGCGTTGCCCGTTTCATAGTACGAGCGGGCAAAGCTGGCTGAAAAAACCATGATAACACCGATAGTGAGTATCAGTATAGTCAGCACAAGGAACGGAAGATCCATGCGTCCGCGGTTTATAAAGCGGGATTCGCTGTAATCCCGAAGGTCATTTTCCTTGGCGGTCTCGCCGTCTCCCTTGCCGTAGTTTTTGGGAAAATCATATTCCTGAGCCATGCCTTGCCCTCCTTTCGTTATACGGCAGCGGCCTGTTCATTCGCTGCCAACTATGTATCAGAAACCGTAGCGGTTCATTACTCCGAGCATGGAAATTACGGCGGAGATAAGGGACACGGTGGTGAACACCGCGAAAACCTTTTTCTCGCTCCAGCCGCATTTCTCAAAATGATGATGCAGGGGCGCCATCTTGAAGAAGCGCTTGCCGTGAGTTGCCTTGAAGTAGGCGACCTGAATGATGTCCGAAAGGGTCTCGGCTATGTACACGATACCCAGCGGCACAAGGATAAGAGGCATATCCAGCGCGAAGGCCATGCCGCAGACCGCGCCGCCCAAAAACAGGGAGCCGGTATCGCCCATGAACACCTTTGCGGGATTGAAATTGAAAACAAGGAAGCCCGCCAGTCCGCCAAGAAGAGAGGCGGCGAAGATACCCTGAACCTCCATACCCCACATCCACGCGGCAGCAATGAAGAACAGCGCCACGGGAATGCTTACGCCGCTGACGAGGCCGTCCACGCCGTCGGTCAGGTTGACGGAGTTGACGCAGCCCACGATAACAAAGGCGGCGAAGATAAGGTATACCACCTCGGGCAGGGGAATAGTTACGTTGGCAAAGGGGATATACAGATTGGGCGTGAGATAGCCAAGGTATCTGAGCAGCAGCACAAAGGCCACTGCAACCACCAGCTGAAGCAGGAACTTCTGCAGCGCGGTAAGACCCTGATTACCCTTATGACGGATCTTGGTAAAGTCGTCGATAAAGCCGATTATGCCGTACACCAGAGCGAAGACGAACATTGCCGCCAGCACCGCGCCGCCGCTGTCCTTGTAGCGAATGGCAAAAATAACGGTGACCGCCAGCATGGCGATTATGAACATGAAGCCGCCCATTGTGGGAGTACCTTCCTTGCTGATGTGCCATATAGGGCCATCGCGCTTGATGCTCTGACCCGCCTTAAGGCTGCGGAGCACGGGAATGAGTATAAAGCCCAGCGCCACTGTGATTACAAAGGATATGGCAAAGGATATGATAATATCTGCAGTCATTTGTATAACCCCAATTTTCAGATTTGTGCCCCGAGCACATCTGCCACGATTTCCCGCTCGTCCATGTGGTACTTGGTTTTACCCACTATCTGATAGGTTTCGTGACCTTTGCCGGCAAGAATGATCGCATCGTCCTTTTCGGCATGCTCTATGGCATATTTTATGGCCTCGCGCCTGTCCGTTATAACAACGTAGGGCGTTTTTGTATCTTTTATGCCCTCAAGAATATCGGCGATTATGTCCTCCGGGTCTTCCGTTCTGGGATTATCGGAGGTGATTATCATGTAATCCGCCAGTTCGGCGCTTATAGCGCCCATCTTGGGTCTCTTGGTACGGTCGCGGTCGCCGCCGCAGCCGAAGAGTATTCCTACTCGTCCCGCCGCTGTTTCCTTAACGGCTCGGAGTACGTTTTCTATGCCGTCGGGAGTATGGGCATAATCTATGAGTATGGTGAAGTCCCGCCCGGTAGGCACTACCTCCACCCTGCCCTGTACGCCGTGGCACTCAGCCAGCGCCGCAGCAGCCTTCTTAAGACCGAAGCCCAGCGCAAGAATACAGCCCAGCGCGGTAAGGGCGTTATAAACGGAAAATCTGCCGGGAATATTTATCACCGCAGGCACGCTCTCGCCGCCGTAATTGGCGGTGAAGCTGACCTTGTCAGGGAAGTAGCAAATATCAGACGCATAAAGGTCTCCGCCCTTTTCTTTTGCAGAATAGCTGATGATGCGGCAGTCGGCGTCTTTTATAAGGCGAGAAGTCCACTCATCGTCCGCGTTGACCACGCCAACCTCACAGCTGCGGAAAAGTATGGCCTTTGCGTCGCAGTAGTTTTCCATGGTTTCGTGGAAATCGAGGTGATCTTGAGTGAGATTGGTGAAAGCGCCCACCCGGTACTTTATTCCCGCCACGCGGTCAAGGTACAGGGAATGGGAGGAAACCTCCATTATAGCCGCCTTACAGCCCGCCTCCGCCATCTGCGCGAAAAGCTCCTGCAAATCCCGAGACTCGGGAGTGGTGCGCTCGGTATCTATGGCGGTATCTCCTATCATGTTGCGGTTTGTGCCGATAAGACCGGAGCTGTTGCCGGAAAGGGCCTCATACATTTCCTTGACGAGGTTGGTGGTAGTGGTCTTTCCGTTGGTGCCGGTGACGCCTATCATGGCCATCTTATCGGCGGGTCTGCGGAAAAAGTTGGCGGAAACCAGCGCCAGCGCGCGGCGGGTATCGTCGCAGAGTATATAGGCGCATTCCCGCTCCGGCTTCACCCTGCAAAGGACGGCGGAAGCACCCTTATCGAGTGCGGAGGGAATATACTTATGGCCGTCGGTTTCGTAGCCCTCAACAGCCACGAACAGGCAGCCCTCCCACGCCTTGCGGGAATCGCAGCATACGTCCGTCACATCGGCAGACATATCCGCGTTGGTTTCAATTATTTCAATTCCTTCGAGAAGCTCGGTAAGTTTCATTCTCAAACCTACTTTAGACTAAATTTTATGTTCCCAAGTAACCGCTGATTATGTCGCGGGGAGTGGGCGGGCGAGAGAATTTTTTGTCAAACGCCCAAAAAAGCGCAGGGAATACTTTGTGTATTGCGAGCATTTTGAGGGTGTTTGGCGGAACAATTATCCGCTTGGCCGCCGCCACGGGACTTAAGCAGTGGTTACAAAAATCAACCCGCGCCCTCCATGATGGACGAGTCGTTATCTATCAGCGTTACCTGAATAACGGTGCCGTAGGCCACCTCGCTGCCGGGGGATATGCTCTGGCTGGCAACTACGATGGTAAGCGCTTCGGATGGAGGAACGCCCATGCTTCGGATAAACAGGCCGTCCTGCTCAAGAACCGCCTTGGCCTGACGATAGCTCATGCCGTTAAGGGTTTCCACCTTGATGGTCTTATCCGGCTTATCCTCGCCGGCGTAGATTATAACGGTGGAGTTGGGTGCGACGGATACGTTGGCAAGAGGTGCCTGATCGGTGACCGTGTTGCCGCTGCCTACTACCTTGACCTTGAAACCAAGGCCTTCCATGGTTTCCGTTGCTTCGGCGACGGTGTAGGTCTTTACGTTGGGCACCTTGACCTCGTAAACGCCGCTTTCGCCGTCAATACCCAGTTCAGGCTCAACGCCGAGGTAAGGCAGAACGTCATACATTATGTTGCCCACTACGGGAGCCGCCATAACGCCGCCGCTGGGGTATATGCCGGACTCATTGCTGGGATTATCAAGAATAACAAGAACCGCTATTTCGGGGTCGTCGGCGGGAGCGAAGCCAACGAAGGATACCATGTATTCCTTCTTACCGGTCTCTGCCTCGGTGATGGTATCGGTGGAGGTACCGGTCTTACCGGCTACGCGATAACCGGCAACGTAGGCGTTCTTTCCGGTGCCGCCGGGGCTGCCGACAACGGTTTCAAGTATCTTGCAGGCACGCTCAGAGGTTTCTTCGCTGATAACCTGCCGCAGAACGGTGGGCTCGTGATTTTCCACCACGTTGCCCTCGGAGTCAAGAACCTTGCTTACCACGTAAGGCTCCATAAGGTAGCCGCCGTTGGCTACCGCGGATACGGCTGTAATAAGCTGCAGAGGGGTGATGGTAAAGGTCTGACCGAAGGCCGCCGCAGCCAACTGAGAGTGGTTGTTGCGATCCTCGAATACGTCCTCGGTCCACCATATACTGCTGCCCTCACCGTAAAGGTCGATTCCGGTGCTGTCAAAGAAGCCGAAGGCCTCGATATAGTCGTAGAACTTTTCCGCGCCCACCTTGAGGGCGATATCTACGAAGGCGGGGTTACAGGAATGCTGCGCCGCCTCGGCGAGGCTCTGCTGACCGTGACCGTCACGGCTCCAGCAGTGAATAGGCTCGGCACGACCCTTAACCATTACGGTACCGTCACAGAAGAAGGAGTCGTTTTCCGTTACCGCGCCCTCTTCAAGGCCCATGGCAAGGGTGATTATCTTGAAGGTGGAGCCGGGCTCGTAGGAGTCGGAAATAATGCGGTTACGCCACTGCTTGAGCAGCGCGTCATAGACCGCGTCGTTATATTCGCTCTCGCTGAGTCCCTGTCCGGCAATTTTGCTAAGAGTTTCCTCGTTTACCTCAAGGTAGTTGTTCAGGTCATAATTGGGCAGGCTGGTCATACCCAGCACCGCGCCGGTCTTGACTTCCATGACGATGCCCATGGCGCCGTCCTGAACCTGATAGTCCTCGATGGCCTGCGCCAGATTTTTCTCCAGATAATGCTGCACACGGTCGTCCACGGTAAGCACAAGGCTGTCACCGTCGGAGGCGTCGTAGTAATTTTCATAGCCGGAATATGGCAGGTCAACGCCCTTTTCGTTGGCGACGCGAACTATGCGTCCGCTGGTGCCCTGCAGATATTTGTCGTAAACGGCTTCAATGCCCTCAAGACCGGTATTGTCCACACCAACGAAGCCGATGATCTGAGAGGCAAGGTTGCCGTTGGGATAATAGCGCTTGGTATCGGGAACGATATGTACGCTCTTCAGGTCATATTCATTTTTGAACTCACGCACCTGATCCGCCAGTTCGGATTCTATCTTCACCGCAACGGTCTTGTACCAGGACTTGGTATCCAGCCATTTTGCTTCAATGCTGTCATAATCCACGCCCAGTATCTCCGAAAGGCGACTGGATATCATGACGCGCAGATCCTCTTCCTCGTACATGATAAGCTCTGCGGGGCTTATATAAACGGTGCTTACGGTGGCGCTCATAGCCAGCGTATTCATGTTGCGGTCATATATTGCGCCGCGGTTTGCGGAGATGGTGGTATCCCTCACCTGCTGCTCAACGGCGTTGCTTTCGTAGAGCTCATGGTCCACGATCTGCACCTTATAGAGCTGTAATACAAGAACTATAAAGGCAACTATGCCGAACACCGCCATAAGCGACAGTGTCCGGCCAACCATGCCCTTATTGGGCATCTCCATTTTTATAATATTGTTTTTCTTCTTCATCCGCCCGGCCCTCCTGCTGCCTTACCATTATACAGGGCGATTACTTGAAATATTCTGCAATAGTGGTAAAAAGGCTCTTCAGCGAAGCAGAAAATCCGGTTTCCACGTTGTTTGTATCCAGTATGACAGCCTGGTCCTCGGCACGGTTGGACAGATACTTTATCTGGTCGTTTCCGGCTCTCACCATGCCAAGCATATTGGTTGCGTATTCCTCAACCTCGTCAAGACGGAAGGTGCTTTCGTATTCTATCTGCAGTTTGGTTTCCTCTATCTGCAGAACCTCCAGCTCTTCTCTGAGTTCATAACTTTGGTTCGCAAGAGTGTTGAGTTCGATATAGGACATCAGCAGCGCGACAGCGAGAACGATCATGCATGCCCAGCCCGCCACGGCGAACAGAGAGATACCCTGCTGACTGACCGCCTTGGTCTTGGTGCGTATGCTTACCCGTTCTTTGGGGCGCTCAGTGACTTCCGGCTGGGGAACATCAAGCTGAGGCGCGGCAGAACCCAATATAGGTCTGCTGCCAAAATACAGATCGTCGTTGTATCTAACGTCCATCAAAAGCTCCTTTAACCTTTTCAGGCTTTATCCTACACCCTCTCCGCCACTCTCAATCTTGCGCTGCGGGCGCGGGGATTACGTGTCAATTCTTCGTCGCTTGCCGTAATGGGCTTGCCCACCGGCTTCATGGTCTGCACGAAGCCGCATACGCACACAGGGAACTCCGAAGGGCAGGTGCAGCCCTTTTCTCTTTTGCGTATTGCGTTCTTCACCATTCTGTCCTCAAGGGACTGGAAACTGATTATCGCCAGTCTGCCACCCTCGTTAAGACGGTCGGGAGCATCGGCCAGCATACGTTCTATGCTTCCGAGCTCATCGTTTACGGATATGCGAACAGCTTGAAAACTGCGTTTTGCGGGGTGCTGTTTTTCTCTGAGCGCCGCGGCAGGCATGGCGGATTTGATAACGTCCACCAGCTCCAACGTGGTCTCAATGGGCTTCACAGCCCTTCTTTTAACTATCTGCGCGGCGATGCGGGGCGAATAACGCTCCTCGCCGTATTCATAGAGTATTCTTTTCAATTCGCCCTCGTCCCATTCATTGACCACCTGATAAGCGGTAAGGGGCGCGGACTTGTCCATTCTCATATCAAGGGGCGCGTCCTCCATATAGGAGAAGCCGCGGGCCGCGTCATCAAGCTGGGGCGAGGAAACGCCCAGGTCGAAGAGCATGCCGTCCACCTTTTCTATGCCAAGCTCGTCCAGTATATTGGCAATGTCATCGAAATTGCTGTTTACGAAAGTAACGCGGTCAGCGAATTCTTCAAGGCGGCGGCTTGCGTGCTCAATGGCGTTCATATCTCTGTCGATGGAGATAAGTCTGCCGCCTGCGGTAAGTCTTTTGGCTATCTCATAGGAATGACCGCCTGCGCCGAGGGTGCCATCCACGTATATGCCGTCCGGCTTTATAGCCAGCGCATCTATGCACTCCCACAGCATCACGGAAACGTGATTGAATTCTCCGCTCATATTCCAAGTTCCTTCCACGCTTCTGCGATGTTCTCAAGGCTGAGTTCCTCGGCCTCAACAGCATTGTATTTGTCAATATCCCAAATCTCGGCGTGGTTGGAGAAGCCGATTATCATAACTCGCTTGCTTATGCCCACAAACTCTCGGAGCTTCTGCGGAACGAGGATACGTCCCTGCACGTCCAGCTCGCAGCGGGCGGTATTGGCAAAGACCACACGCATCTTGCGGGACTCGGCCGCGGGAAGAGCGTCAACCTTGGCGCGGAAAGCTTCCCATGCCTTCTCGGAGTACACGGAAAGGCAGGAATCCATGGAAAGGGTGACATAGCAGACCTCGCCCAATTCGTCCCTGAGACCGGAAGGAACGATGACTCGCCCCTTGGCATCAATATTATGCTCAAATTTGCCTGTCATACGCCCTTCACCGCCTTTCTCGTGACATTTCGTGACACTTTGTGACATTTCGCACCACTTTAGCTTAATTATAATATAATTTCTTATAATTGCAATAGTTAATTGTAATTTTTTGTATCAAAATTTCCGCCTTTTTTTGGGTGCAAAACCCATTTTTACGCTCTAAATAACGGCAAAGGAAAAATTCAGTGGAAAAATCCAAATTATTGTGCTATTATCACACTGGAATATTTTCTGATTCACTCGGAACCGTCATGGAAAGGAACTGATATTCTATGAGAATGAGAAAGAAAAAGAACCTCCCCCAGCGCATGGAAAAGGCTTCGGGAGTGCTTATAAAAACCCCTGAGGAGCTCTGCGGAAAATGGCGTGAAAGCTTCCCCGGCTATGATGCTCTTTATGTGGAGCTGGGCTGCGGCAAAGGTACATTTACCTCTGGCACCGCCGCCGCTATTCCCCAGGCTTTTCTTGTGGCCGTGGAGAAGGTTCCCGACGCAATGATAATGGCCATGGAGAAGGCCGTCGCGGCCGAGCTGACCAATGTGCGCTTCATCGACATGGACGCAGTGAAAATAAACGAAGTATTTGCCGACGGTGAGCTTGACCGCATCTATATCAACTTCTGCGATCCCTGGCCCGGTAAGAAGCACGCCAAGCGCCGCCTCACCGCCCCCGGTTTCCTTGAGCTTTACAAGAAGGCGCTTAAACCCGGCGGTGAGATACACTTCAAAACAGATAACCGCCCCCTCTTCGAATACTCTCTTGAGCAGTTCGCCGAATGCGGCTGGCAGCTCAGCGAAGTTACGGGCAATCTCCACGAAAACGGCCCCGTGGGCATAATGACCGACTACGAGGCCAAGTTCCACGCCGAGGGCGTGCCCATCAATCGCTGCGTAGCAAAGAAGCCGGAGGCTGCCCAATGAGATTTATTTCGTGGAACGTAAACGGACTTCGTTCCTGCGTTCAGAAGGGCTTCATGGACTTCTTCAACGGCATCGACGCGGACTTCGTCTGCCTGCAGGAGACCAAGCTACAGCCGGAGCAGATATCGCTGGATACCCCCGGCTACGAGCAGTTTTGGTTCTCCGCCGAGAAGAAGGGCTATTCCGGCACCGCCATTTTCGCCAAGCACCCGCCCATCAGCGCAGTCAACGGCATCGGCGACCCCAAGTACGACTGCGAGGGACGCTGCATCACCCTCGAATATAAGGATTTTTATCTGGTCACCTGCTACACTCCCAATTCTCAGGACGGCCTCAAGCGTCTTGATTACCGCCTTGACTGGGAGCGTGACCTGCGTCTTTATCTCATGAAGCTGGATGCGGTAAAGCCCGTTGTCCTCTGCGGCGACCTGAACGTTGCCCACGAGGAAATTGACCTTAAAAACCCCAAGAGCAACCATTTCAGCGCAGGCTTCTCCGATGAGGAGCGCGGCGCTATGACCGAGCTACTTGACAGCGGCTTCACCGATACCTTCCGCTGGCTCTACCCCGACCTTGCCGGCGCTTATTCCTGGTGGAGCTTCCGCAGCGCCGCCCGCAGCAGGAACGCAGGCTGGCGTATAGACTATTTCATTGTTTCGGACAGGCTCAGAGAGAACATCTCCAAGGCTTACATCTGCAGCGAGATACTCGGCTCCGACCACTGTCCCGTAGGACTTGACTTGACATGGTAAAGATAGGAAACGTAGAAATCAAAGAAAAGCTGATACTCGCCCCCATGGCTGGCGTCACCGACGGCGGTTTCCGCGCTGTATGCCGAGAGCTGGGAGCAGCCTTGACCTACACCGAAATGGTAAGCGCCAAGGCGCTGGTCTATCAGGACGCAAAGAGCAAGACCCTGCTCGTCCGCGGCACCGACGAGTATCCGCTGGCAGCCCAGATATTCGGCAGTGAGCCGGAGACTATGGCCGAGGCTGCCGTAAAGGCGCAGAGCATCAGCGGCTGCGAAATAATTGACATCAACATGGGCTGCCCCACCGGTAAGATCGTCCGCAACGGCGACGGCTGCGCTCTTATGCGTGACCCGGAGCTCGCCGGACGCATTATCCGCGCCGTGGCAGACGCTTCTCCCGTGCCCGTAACGGTGAAGATACGCAAGGGCTGGGACAACGGAAACGTCAACGCCGTGGAGCTGGCGCAGATAGCCGAGGAAAACGGCGCTGCCGCCGTGGCGGTACACGGACGCACCCGCAGCCAGCTTTACGCGGGCAACGCCGACTGGAACATCATCACCGCCGTGAAAAAGGCGGTAAACATTCCCGTAATCGCCAACGGCGATATTTTCGAGCCCACCGACGCGGAGCGAATTCTCCGCGTTACCGGCGCCGACCTTGCAATGGTCGGCCGCGGCAGCATGGGCAATCCATGGATATTCTCCCGGGGTCTTGCCGCCATAAAAGGCGAATTCGTCCCCGGTCTGCCACCCCTCTCTCACCGCTGCGACGTGGCGGTGCATCAATTTGAGGTTTCCGCCGCCATGAAAGGTGAGCACGTGACCTGCCTCGAGGCGAGAAAGCATTACAGTTGGTATCTGCGCGGCGTGCCCTACGCCTCCTATTTCAAGGCGCAGATAGCCAAAATCGACACTATGGACGACATTTACCGCATCACCCGCGGCATCAAGGAAGAACTGAAATAAACCATGCGCAACGCACACCCGCAGGAGGTGAGAATGTGACAAGAGAAGAAGAATCTGCCATCATCGCCAAGGTTCTTGCCGGTGACGCAGATGCTTTCGAGCCTTTGGTCACCGCCAATCAAAGCTTTGTGTATAATATCGCGCTGAAAATGCTGACCAATCCCGAGGACGCCTTCGACGTAGCTCAGGAGGCTTTCATAAAGGCCTACCGTTCCCTGAAGGATTTCAAGGGCGACAGCAGCTTCAGCTCGTGGCTTTACCGCATCACGGCCAACATGTGCCTTGATTTCATGCGAAAGAACAAGAAACGCCGCTCCGCCTCCATCGTCTACCTCGACGATGACAGCGAGCTCAAGGAGTTTGAGCTGCCGGACACCCGCTTCGACCCGCAAACCGAGTTGGAGCGCCGTGAGCTGCAGGGCGCCATAAACGACGCTCTCACGCTTCTGCCCGAAGATCAGCGATCCATTCTCCTGCTGCGTGAGCTGAACGGTATGAGCTATGCCGAAATTTCCGATGTCCTCAAGCTTGAGGCGGGAACGGTCAAATCACGGCTGTTCCGCGCCAGAGCAAGACTTGCAAAAATATTGCGGGATAACGGAACTTTTTCCGCCCAATAAGCGTCATACATACAGAACGAAGAAAGGAGAGTGATCGGCTTTGAAAAGCTGCAAGGAATACATCGAGCTCATCAGCGAGTGCATTGACGGCGAAATCAGCGACGCCGACCGCTCCGAGCTTGAAATACATCTTGAGTTTTGCCCCGAATGTAAAAAGGTCGCGGAGGCATTCGCCGCAATAAGCGGCAGCTTCCCCAGGGAAGAGACCGTGCCGGAGAATTTCACCGCCGGCACCATGGCGAAAATAAAGGCCGAGGCCACAAGACCCACCGGCTTTAAGAAATTTATTTCCGGCTACGGAAAGTACACCGGCCTCGCCGCCGCTCTTGTAGTGGTGCTGCTGGGCGCACGTGTATTCAACGGCGGCGCGGCAAAGGAAACCGCCGCAGACACTGCCGCTTACATGAACTCCACCGGCTCCGCTCCCATGGCAACGGCAGATGCGGTAAGAGGGAAAGCGGAAATAGAGAGCGATTTTGACTACATCACCGGCAACACCGCCGCAGACTATGTCGAGGACGCCGAAGAATGTGCACCCGCCGACGGAAACGCCGCCCCCACCGAGGCCGCAGGCGGCTCAGTCACTTCCGACAATTCCGAGCCCCAGGTTCCCGGTGCCGCGCCCACACCCATGCCCGAGGCAGGCGAGGACTACTCGGAGCCTCAGTTCAGCGTCACCGTGCAGGTAACGGACGTAAACGAACTGTATAATAAAATGGGCTACAAGGAACGTTTCTACAGCGTTTCCAGGCTTTACTCCCCCGCTTCCGAAGAGCTGATAAAGCTGCTTGAGAGCGGCGAGTCCACCCAGATTTTCAGGTCGCTGGACGAAACGCACTACAAGGTGCCCATGGCTCAGCTCAACGAGCTTGACCCCGAAGTTTTCACTGAGATAGTTTTTGATGACCTGACCGCCGAATACGGTCTTGTCATTCTCATGACAGAGAATGAATAAACGGAGGTAAGAATAATGGCTGACAAAATGACTCCCGAAACCGCGGCTTACCGCCTTTTCGATATGGGCTTTGACTGCGCCCAGACCGTTCTCGCCCACTTTGCCGACGACCTCGATTTGGAAGAAGAAACGGCGCTGATGATAACCTCCGCCTTCGGCGGCGGCATCGCAGGCACCGGCGGCATGTGCGGCTGCGTCACCGGCGCGCTGATGGCTCTCGGCATGAAGTACGGCTTCACCGAGCCCGACGCCATCGGCAAGAACATAATGACCGCCAAGAACAACGAATTCATCGCCAAATTTAAGGAGCGCTGCGGCGCAATAAACTGCCGCGAGCTGCTGGGCGTGGACGTTTCCGTTCCCGAGCAGGCCGCCGAGGCTCCCGAGCTTATTCAGGCTCGCTGCCCCCATTTCGTGACAGCCGCCTGCGATATCCTCGAAGACATGCTCGAAGATTGACAAAAAAAACGCATGGTCCAGTGGACCATGCGTTTTTCATTGATTATGGTATCGTTGCGGATTACAGAACGTTTACCAGATAGTTCTTCAGCATCTGCGCTACCTCCGCGCGGGTCGCGTTACCCTTGGGATCAAGGATGCCGTTACCCTTGCCATTGATAATGCCGTTTGCGTTGACCCATTCAAGTGCCTCGCGGGCATAGCCGGAGATCTGGTCTGCGTCCACAAAGTGGCTCAGATCGTGATCCACCTTGGGGCTGCCGGCATAGCGCCAGAGCATCACAGCCAACTGCTCGCGGGAAATGTTGTCCTCGGGGCCGTACAGGCCGTTGCCGTAGCCGCCCACGATGCCTTCATCGGCTGCCCAGCGGATGGCGTCCTCGTACCAGGAGCCTTCCGCAACATCGTGGAACGCGCCGTCGAATGCATGGTCGGGGTTATCCTCCAGATTATGCAGCACCACAGCCAACATACCGCGCGTCATAGGATTATTGGGGTGGAAAGTGGTATTGCCGGTACCTGCATAGATTCCACGGCTAACCACAAAATCAATGGCATCCTTTGCCCAGTGATCCACGGAATGGACATCCACGAAATCCTTGCTGTTGTCGATGACCTTGATGACAGCATCCTGCTCCAGAGTGACGACCACGCCATCCTCGCTCACCGTAGACTTCTTGACGATGGTCTCGGAGCCGTCGGTGTTTACTATGACCACCACAGTACCGGAGGTCACATTCTCAACAGGGATCTCCACCGTTGCTCCACCGGCGGGGACATCCATCGCGATCTCCTGCGCCTCATCGGTATTGTCAGCCACTTCCACTTCGATGGGCAGAGTCACAGCCTTGCCGCTCTTCTCCGCTTCCTCGACTGCGACAGCGGGAACTTTAGCGGAGACCTTGACCACATTGCCGTTCTTGTCGGTGACGACGGTGCCGGTGACCCCATCGGTGGTATTTGTGGTTTCGGTGACAGTACCGGTGAACTTGTCGGTGGTAGTTGTGGTGGTGGAACCGTCCTCATTCTTAGTGGTCTCAGTCATGGTGAAGCTTCCGCCACCGCCCCACACGGGAGAGGTGGTGGCCGCCGCGATTTTGACATAGGTAAGATCCGTGTAGTTGGGATTTTCGATTTCCCGGCCGTTCACGTCATAGGCAGCCAACCCGGTGCTGACGGCGGGCACTGTATTGAACGCCGCTGCGCCGCCCTGTGCAATGGTCTCGCCGCCGGATACTCTGATGTCGTAGCCGGTCACACCGTAGCTGAAAAACTCAGCCTCGCCGCCGGTGGCTGTCAAACTGCCGCCGGAGACAGTGATGGCATCGGCATATACGCCGCCGCTGAAGAAGGCCACGCCGCCGGTACCTTCCAGACTGCCGCTGCCCACGGTGATGCTGTCGCAGGCATACACGCCGTAGCTGGAGCTGGCCGCACCGCCCTCGCCGGTCAGGCTGCCGCCAGAGACTGTGATGTTGCCGTCGGTATACACACCGTAGCTCTCATTGGCTGCGCCGCCGGTGGTAGTCAGGCTGCCGCCGGTGACGGTAATATCGTTGTAGGCATTCACGCCGCAGCTGTAGCCGCTCTCCCTGTTGACCTCGCCGCCGGCTGCGGTCAGGCTGCCGCCGGAGACAGAGATGTCGTAGACATCCACGCCGTAGCTTTTGCCGCTCTCCCCGGTGGCCGCGCCGCCGGTGGCGGTCAGGCTGCCGCCGGAGACCGTGATGTCGTAGGCATCCACGCCGTAGCTTCTGTTGGTGGCCGTACCGCTGGTGCCCGTCAGGCTACCACCGGAGACGGTGATGTCATCGTAAACATACACGCCCCAGCTGTTGTTGGCCGTGCCGCCCTCGCCCGTCAGGCTGCCATCGGTGACCGTGATGTTTTCTTTAGCCTCCACGCCGACGCTGTCGTAGCCGGCCGTGCCGCCCACGCCCGTCAGCCTGCCGTCGGTGACCGCGATGTTGTTGTAAGCATACACGCCCCAGCTGTAGTTGTCGGCCGTGCCGCCCTTGCCCGTCAGGCTGCCATCGCCAGAGATGGTGATACTGTCATAGTAGGCATACACGCCGTAGCTGTTGTTGCCGGCCGTGCCGCCCTCGCCCGTCAGGCTGCCGCCGGAGACCGTGATGTCGTAGGCATACACGCCGTAGCTGTTGTTGGTGGCCGTGCCGCCCACGCCCGTCAGG